>DATFGV010000314.1:0-3498 GCA_035249115.1 Vineibacter sp. | reverse complement strand
TCTCCGGTGGCATGCGCAAGAGGGCCGGGCTGGCCCGCGCCCTTGCGCTCGACCCCGAGCTGCTGTTCCTGGACGAGCCGACGGCCGGCCTCGACCCGATCGGCGCCGCCAATTTCGACCACCTCCTGCGCGAGCTGCGGGCGTTCGACGAAGACTTCATCCGCGAGCTCGCGCTGCTCAAGCTCGACATGGTCGACATCGACCGGCGCGCCGCGGCGCGGATGCCGTCGGAGCTCTCCGGCGGCATGGTGAAGCGGGTGGGGCTCGCGCGCGCGCTCGCGCTCGAGCCCGAGCTGCTGTTCCTCGACGAGCCGACAGCGGGGCTCGACCCGGACCGCAGCGAGAGCTTCGTGAGCCTGATCGCATCCCTGCGCGACCGTCTGGAGCTGACGGTGGTGATGGTGACGCACGACCTCGACACCCTGCACGCCATCTGCGACCGGGTGGCGGTGCTGCTCGACAAGCGCATCGTGGCCGGTACGATGGCGGAGCTGCTGGTCTACGACCACCCTTGGGTCCGGGAGTATTTCCATGGACCCCGCGGCCGGGCGGCAGGGCTTCGCTGAGGCGGCGGGCCGAGGAGGTTAGATGGAGAATCGGTCCCCCTACGTGCTGGTCGGCGCCGCCGTGCTGGTTTTCGTGCTGGCGATGACCGGCTTCGTGATCTGGAAGCTGCGCGCCGGCAGCGAGCAGCGACAGGCGTACTACGAGATCTTGTTCTCCAGCGACGTGCAGGGTCTGACCAACGACTCGCCGGTCTTCTATCGCGGCATCCGGGTTGGACGTGTGCACGCCATTGCCTTGCGCATCCGCAGCGAACCATCACGTCGGGGCGGCACCACGCGGCTAGTCGAGCGGATTTCCGTGGTGATCGCCGTCGATCCGACCGTCGACATCCGCGACAGCGCCGTGGCCATTCTGGAGCGGCCGCTGGTCTCGGGCGCCGCTTTCCTGCAGATCGTCGCCCAACTGGCGGAAGGCGACGCGGTGCTGGCCAAGAAGGGAGTTGACGAGAAGCCCTATCCCGAGATTCGCGAGGGCTCGTCGTTCTTGCAGGCCACCACCATGAATGCCCAGGAGCTGCTCGCCAAGGCCGCTCAAGTCGCGGATCGAATCACCGAGGTGCTTAGTCCGGAAACCGTCAAGGCCTTCAACCAACTGGTCGCCAACCTGTCCGAGATCTCCGCCATGATCGCCCGGTCCGAGCCGGCCTTCAAACAGGCGATGAACGAGCTACCGGGTACGGTTGTCGAGTTGCGGCGGACCTTGGCCCGGTTCGAGGCGGTGGGGGCGCAGGCCGAACTGATCCTGGCCGAACTCGGCCCGCAGGACGAGGCGACCCGCAAAGCGCTGGCCGGTCGCACGCCCAGCGAGCTCAAGCAGGCGGTAACCCAGCTGCGGGACGCGCTGGCCAATGTCAACGCCGCCGCCGGCAATCTGAACCGCACGGTCACCGAGAGCCGCGCCCCGGTGCGCCAGTTCGCCGAGGGCGGCCTTGCTGAGCTCAGCGTCGCGATCCGCGAATTGCGCACCCTGATCGCCAGCATCAACGCGATATCGGCGCGGATCGATCGCGACCCCGCCGGCTACCTGTTGGGCGGCGGCCGGCAGGGATACCAACCGAAATGACCCGTCGTGCGGCGGCGCGCGCCGCCCTTCTGCTCGGCGCTGTCGGCATCCTGCTGGGCGCCTGCGCCGTGTTGTCGGCCGGCGACGATCCGCCAAACCTCTACACGCTGACGCCCAAGAGCACGTTCGATCCGACGCTGCCGCAGGTGACGTGGCAGGTCGTGGTCGAGACGCCAACCGCCGCCGCGTACCTCAATACCTCGCGCATCGCCCTGGCGATGACCCCGACCTCGGCCGACTACTATGCCAAGTCGGCCTGGACCGACCGGGCGCCGCTGTTGGTACAGACGTTGATCGTCGAGTCGCTGGAGAACTCGCGCCGCATCATCGGCGTCGGCCGCGATCCGCTGGCGGTGCGGCCGACCTACGTGCTGCAAATCGAGCTGCGCGAGTTCCAGGCCGAGTATTTCCACGGCAAGCCGCCGTTGGTTCATGTCCGGCTGGTCGCCCGGCTGGTGCGGCAGTCCGATCGCCAGATCGTCGCCAGCCGCGGCTTTGAGCGCTGTGTGCGCGCCGGCACCGACCAGGTGGCGACAGTGGTGCAGGCCTTCGACGAGGCGCTGGGCGGCGTGCTCAAGGGCCTGGTGGCATGGACCCTGACCGTGGCGCCGCCGCAGCCTTTGCCCGAAGGCGTGCCGTTTCCGGCGACCCGCTCGGCGCGCGGCGGCGACGAGACGCGCGATTGTCCCAAGTCCGGCAGCTGATGCGGGACTCGGCCAGGGCCTTGCACCTGTCCGGCTGAGCGATCAAGAATCGTCTGCGAGTCTACGCCATGAACATCGTCGTGATCGGGGCGGGGCCTGCCGGCCTCTACTTCGCGGCGCTCGCCAAGAAGGCGAGGCCCGACTGGGGCATCCGCGTGCACGAGCGCAATCGCGCCGACGACACGTTCGGTTGGGGCGTGGTGTTTTCCGATCAGACGTTGGGCCGCCTGCGCGATGCCGACCGGGAAACCTACGACGCCATCGAGGCCAGCTTCGCGCACTGGGACGACATCGACGTGTTCGTCAAGGGACGGCGGATCCGCTCGTCAGGTCACGGTTTTTGCGGCATCGCACGCCGCCGTCTGCTGGCCATCCTGCAGCAACGCGCCGCCGGTCTTGGCGTTGAACTTCACTTCCAGTCGGACGTCACCGACGACGCGGCGTTCGCCGACGCCGACCTGATCGTCGCGGCCGACGGCGTCAACAGCCGCTTTCGCGCTAAGTACGCCGCTTCGTTTACACCCGATGTCGACCTGCGGTCGGCGCACTTCGTCTGGCTGGGCACGACGCGGCCGTTCGAGGCCTTCACTTTCATCTTCAGGAATGGTCCTGACGGCCTCTTCCAGGCGCACGCCTACCAATTCGACCGCGATCTCTCGACCTTCATCGTCGAGTGCGACGACGCCAGCTACCGTGCCGCCGGCATCGACCGCATGCGACGCGAGGAGGCGGTGGCGTGGTGCGAAAGCGCCTTCGCCGAATGGCTTGACGGCCACCGTCTGCTCAGCAATGCGGCGCACCTGCGCGGCTCGGCATGGATCCAGTTTCCGCGCGTCGCCTGCCGGCGCTGGTGGCACGGCAAGGTCGTGTTGATGGGTGACGCGGCCCACACCGCGCATTTCTCGATCGGCTCGGGCACCAAGCTGGCACTGGAGGACGCCATCGGACTGGCCGAGGCGCTCGTTACCGAGACCGACCAGGAAGCGGCGCTGACCCGCTACGAACGTGAACGCATGGTGGAAACCCTGCGCCTGCAGAACGCGGCCCGCAACTCGATGGAGTGGTTCGAGAACGTCAAGCGCTACTGGCACCTGGAACCCGAGCAATTCACCTACAGCCTGCTCACCCGCAGCCAGCGGGTCAGCCACGAAAACCTGCGATTGCG
>DATFGV010000313.1:0-2848 GCA_035249115.1 Vineibacter sp. | reverse complement strand
CGATCTTGATCGGCCCCGACTGAGCGCGCGCCGGCAGCGCCAGCCCGGCCGCCGTGGCGGCGGCAAATCCGAGAACGGTCCTGCGTTTCATCGTGTCCGGTCCCCTTTTTCCGATGCCGGCAACTTGAGGAGAAAACCGCGCGCCGCGCAAGGGCGGCGCACAAGACATCACCGCCCCCTCAACGGGGATACGCTGCAAGGTAGTCTATCGCTGCCCGTCCCACTGGCTGATCTCGTCGGCGCGCAGGCCGCCGACCCGGGCGTGCGGCCGGCCGCCGGTCGAGAGGCCGACGATGTAGACGATCTCGTCCGGCCGCGGCCCGTCGGGCACGCCGAACTCGATCGAGTCGAAGTGGCTGCGCACGTAGGCGGCGTTGACATGATGCAGCGGGATGTCGATGCGGCCGCCGGCGGTGGCGACCTTGACGGTCGACGGCACCAGCGCCTTGGCGCCGCCCATCGCCTCGCGGATGCCCCAGCCGCTGGGCTGATGCCACAGCGCGGCGTGCTCCAGCTCGCCAGCGATGCCGACGATGACACCCTTGCCATAGGCCTCGATCTCCGGCCCTTGCGCATCCAGCGCCGCGATCAGGCGGTGGGTGATGTCCAGCGCCAGCGGCTTCAAATCGTCCATCATCGCCGCGATGTCCTCGACATAGCGGCCGGCGTAGGGGTTGCGAATCACGGCGCCGATTGCGCCCTTGCGCACCGGGTCGGCGAGCGGCGGGCCGCCATCGTGCCAGACCTCCTCGATGGCGGTGACGATCTTGCGGATCTCGATGTCGGCCATGGCGCTTCCCCCGCACGCAGGCCGAAAGACTACACCACCTCGCCGGCGGCGTAGCGGGTGAAGGCCGTGCCGTCGCGGCGGCCGTCCACCATGTCGGCGAACGCTTCGCCCAGACAGGCGCCGAACTTGAAGCCGTGGCCGGAGCAGTTCGACATCGCCCACGCCGCCTGGCCCAAAGGCAGCGACTGGAAGGTCTCGCGGCCCGGCCGCCGGTCGACGGTGTAGAAGCAGACCTTGCCGTCGGCCAGGCGGTAGCGATCGAGATCACGCAGGCGGCCACGCGCCTGCTCGTAGACAGCGCGGGTCTCGTCGGTGCCGGCGATGCGCGGGTCACTTTCAGCGTCGCCGGTGCGGCTGAACAGGTGATCGCCGATCTTGAACCGCGTCTGGGTGCCGTCTGGCGCGAAGACCGGCGGCACGAGATAGAAACCCGACTTGCGCTCGGCGCAAACCAGCGACGGATGCGTCGCCCAGGCGCGCGCCAGATCGTCGGGCAGGTCGACATAGGCCAGCACCTGGCGCGACGGCTCGACTTTTTGGGCCACCGCCGGCGCCAGCGCCGCCACCCAGGCGCCGGCCGCGACCAGCACGATGTCGGCCGACAGGCGCGTGCCGTCGTCGAGCGTAACAGCACCGGCATCGGCGTCGACCGCCGACACCTTGGTCTGCGGCCGCAGCGCCGCGCCCTTCTCGGCCAGCCAGCGCGCCAACGCCGCCACGATGCGATCGGCCAGCAACACGCCGCCGTCGGGAGAATAGAAGGCGACCTCGATCCCGTGCGGCTCGACCAGCGGGAAACGCTCGGCGAGGCGCCGCGCGTCAAGCTCCTCGACGGCGAAGCCGTCGCCGCGCAGCGCCTTGAGCGACGTCGCCACCCAGTCGTCGGCGCGGGCGCTTATCGACAGCGCGCCGGTGTCGACCAGCAGCTTGACCCCGAGATCGGCCCACAGCCGGTCCCAGGCGGCGTAGGCGTGGGTGATCATCCGCATGTAGCCGGTCTCGGCACCATAGGCACGGCGGATCAGGCGGTGCGTGTCGACCGACGTGCCGCGCGGATTGGGGATCAGCCCCTGCTCCAGCACCGTGACGCGATGCCCGTCGCGCACCAGCGACCAGGCGGCGCTCAGGCCGATGATGCCGGCGCCGACGATCAGGATGTGCATGGTCGTCTCCGAGTCTGGCTTCGATCGGCGGAGCCCGTCACCGCGTCGCCGGCCATCGCATCACGAGATCCGGCTCGCGCTCCTCGTTGCCCGAGCCGTCGCCGAACGCGACCTCGACGAAGCCATGCCTGAGATAGAAGTCGCGAGCGCGCCGGTTGCGCTGGAACACATAGAGCTGCAGCGCGGCGCCGGCGATGCGCTTGGCGTCGTCCAGCAACCGCGAACCGACGCCGATCCCTTGATGATCCGGCGCGACGTACAAATGGTCCAGCCAACCGTCCTTGACGGCGGCGAAGCCGACGGCGGCACCGGCGATGTCGGCCACCCGTACGGCACCGTCGCGGAGCAGCACGTCGCCGACCCAGCGCCGGGTCTCCTGGTCGGTGTGCACCACCGCCAGCCACGGCATGGCGGTGCGCCGGGCGGCGAGAAAGAGGGTTGCGATGGCGTCGGCGTCGGTCGGCGCGACGTCGCGCAGCGCGAACGACGGCCCTCTCACGGTGCCGCCCGTTCAACCGTCAGCTCCGCCGCCGCAAGATCTTCGAGCGCCGCGCCCACCGACTTGAACAGCGTGATGCCATCGCGGTCAGCGGGTTCGCGGCCGCGATGCGCGCCGCGGCAGAGGGCGTAGAGGTCGGCCAGCACGTCGTCATCGTCGATCTCGCCGGCGCGCAGCGGCTGCACGATGTCGCCGGCTTCCTTCAGCGCCCCCTCGCGCGTGTCGACGAAAACCATCGCAGCGCGCACCGCGGCGTCATCGCTCTCGCGCATCTCGGGCGTGTAGGCGCCGACCAGGTCGACGTGCTGGCCTGGCCGCAGCCAGGCGCCTTCGACCAGCGGCATGCGACTCAAGGTGGCGCAGGAGATGATGTCGGCCTCGCGCACGGCGGCGGCA
>DATFGV010000312.1:0-2048 GCA_035249115.1 Vineibacter sp. | reverse complement strand
CTGCCGAAGCGTTTTCTCGAGGCGCCGTTGCTCGGTTGCCTCAACATCCACGGCTCGGTCCTGCCGCGCTGGCGTGGCGCGGCGCCGATCCAGCGCGCGGTGCTGGCCGGCGACGAGTCGAGCGGCGTCACCATCATCCGCATGGACGAGGGCCTCGACACCGGCCCGATGCTGCTGGCCGAACATGTGCCGATCCGCGCCGACACCACGGCCGGCGCGCTGCACGATCAGCTGGCGGCGCTGGGCGCCCGGCTGATCGTGTCGGCGCTCGATGGCCTGACTGCCGGCACCCTGCAAGCCGTGGCGCAGCCCGAGGACGGCGTGACCTACGCCGCCAAGCTGCGGCGCGAAGAGGGTGCGCTCGACTGGCGCCGGCCGGCCGGCGAGCTGGAGCGCCAGGTGCGCGCCTTCGATCCCTGGCCAGGCACCTACTTCGACGCGCCGGTCGCGGGTGGCGGCAACGAGCGCATCAAGCTGCTGGCGGCGGCGCTGGCGCTGGCCGGCGGCGCGCCGGGCAGCGTGAGCATCGCGCGCGACGGTATGCCGACGGTGGCCTGCGGCGTCGGCGGCCTCCGCCTGTTGCGCCTGCAACGGCCGGGCAAGGCGCCGGTCGACGGCGCCGCCTTCGCGCGCGGCTTTGCCTTGGCCGGCGTCGTGCTGCCGCCACCGGCCGACAACGACGCGCCTGCCGCACAGCCGGCCGGTTAGGGATGGGCTGCCGGCCCGGTTCCCCGTGGCCCGCAGATGCACCCAACCGGCCCAAGGCATGTCCCCGTACGGCCGGTAAATGACCGCTAGCGACCAGCCTTCGGCGGTAAAGGGCGCCGTCCGGAGACCGCGAGATCACGGCCTGAAACCCAGACGGTATCGGGATAATCCGAAACCACCGGTGCTCCGGCACGTGATTGTCATTTGCCGTTACGGGCGGTAAATAACCTCGGTCACCTTCGAAAATCCTCGTTATTTCAATAACAAATCGCCGATCGAACTTTCCGGACAGCAATGCTGCCGGAATTTGACGGGCATTGGCCGGTCGCCGCTGGTCGACATGGATGGTTGTTGACAATGGTAACTTATTCATGGTAAATAAACGTCGATCGATTGACACGATGAACCGGGACCCGAGCCTCCGGCCGGGTTTCGACGATCGCCGGGCCGGGCGACCGGCACCAACGCGCCGGGCCGCGCGCCGCTGGCGGGCCGGCGCGTCCTGTGCGAAAGCCCGCTGCCACTGCAGGGAAGGCCGCCGTGACCCGCTACAAGCTCGTCCTGGAATACGACGGCGCGCCGTTCGTCGGCTGGCAGCGGCAGGACAATGGCCTGTCAGTGCAGCAGGCGGTCGAGACTGCGGTGCTCGGCTTCTGCGGCGAGCGCGTGTCGGTGCTGGCGGCGGGTCGCACCGACGCCGGCGTGCATGCGCGCGGCCAGGTGGCACACCTCGACATCGCCAAGGAGACGCGGCCCGACGTGGTGCGCGACGCGCTGAACTTCCACCTCAAGCCGCACCCGGTGTCGGTGCTGTCGGCGGCGATCACGCCGCCCGGGTTCCACGCGCGCTTCTCGGCGACCGGCCGGCGCTATCTCTACCGCATCGTTAACCGGCGCGCCCGGCTGGCGCTGGACATGGGCCGCGCCTGGCAGGTCGCGGCGCCACTCGACGCGGCGGCGATGGCGGCGGCGGCGCGCCTGCTGGTCGGCCACCATGACTTCACCAGTTTCCGCTCGACCGCCTGCCAGGCGGCGAGCCCGCTCAAGACGCTCGATCGCCTCGACGTGACCCTCGACGGCGAGGAGATCCGCATCGAGGCCCAGGCGCGCTCCTTCCTGCACAACCAGGTGCGCATCATGGCCGGCACCTTGAAGCTGGTCGGCGAGGGCAAGTGGGCGGTGGGCGACGTCGGCGCCGCGCTGGCGGCGCGCGATCGCACGCGTGGCGGCCCGACCGCGCCGCCCGATGGCCTGTGCCTGATGGAGGTGCGCTACGACGCGCCGGCGGCCGCCGCCGGTCCCGCGCCCGACGATGGCGAGGACGACCAGGCCTAGGTTCA
>DATFGV010000311.1:0-3902 GCA_035249115.1 Vineibacter sp. | reverse complement strand
GCGGCAAAGCCGGTAAGGTCGCCGATCACCCCGCCGCCCAGCGCCACCAGGACGGTGCCGCGATCCGGCCGCCGGTCGAGCAGCGCCTCCATCAGCCGGCCGAAGGCGCCGAACTCCTTGCTGCTCTCGCCGGCCGGCACGATCACCGAGTCGGCGCGCAGCCCGGCGGCGGCGAGCGAGGCCATGACCCGCTCCAGATGCAGTGGCGCCACCAGCGAGTCGGTCACGACGATCGCCCGCTTCGAGGCGACCAGCGGCGCGCATAGCGCGCCGGCGCGGTCGAGCAGGCCGGCGCCGATCTCGATGACGTAGCGCCGTTCGCCGAGCTCGACCGGCACCTGGCGGCTGGCGGCTGCCATCGTTGCGCTCATGACGCGGCCCCGGCCGGCGCCGGCGCGTCGAGGAAGCGGGCCAGCGCCGCCACGACGTCGTCGGTGGTGCGGTCGGCCGGCGCGTCGCGGCTGTCGACCGTGATGTCGGCTTCGGCATAGACCGGGTAGCGCACGGCTATCAGCCGCTGCAGCACGGCCTGCGGATCGTCCCGCTTGAGCAGCGGCCGGTTGGTGCGTCGTCCGACGCGTTCGAGAAGCACCGCCAACTCGGCCCGCAGCCACACCGTGACCGCCCGTTGGCGCATCAGGCTGCGGGTCTGCGGGTCCATGAAGGCGCCGCCGCCGGTCGCCAGCACGACGGGCGGGCCGTCGAGCAGGCGCTTGATGACCCGCCGTTCGCCGGCGCGGAACTGCGCCTCGCCGTAGCGTTCGAAGAATTCCTCGATGGTGCAGGCGGCCGCGGTTTCGATCTCGACATCGGCGTCGACGAACGGCAGGCCCAGCCGTTGCGCCAGGCGGCGGCCGATGGCGCTCTTGCCGGCGCCCATCAGTCCGACCAGCGCCACCGTGCGATCCGGCGTCGGCACGCTCCTGTCAGCCGTCATGACGCCTCCCGGCGCCCGGCACGGGGCCTCCGATTGCGGCGGGATGAGGGCGATTCACCGAACATTCTCAAGACGTTGCGCCGCACGCCGCAATTGTCATCGCGGCTCCGACGGGATAGTCTGGCCACTATCGCCGCTCGCGCGCCGCCAGACAAGCGGGGTGCGGGTCGTTCCCTCCGACCAGGCCGGCGGATGTGTTCAACAAACGTTACCAAAGCCACAGCACCACCTCGCCGCGGTCCACGCTTCTGGTCATCCTGGGCATCGTGGTGATCCTCGGTTTCGTCGTGCTGGCGTTCATCGACGTGGCGCCGCCGCTGCGCACGCGCGAGATCACCATTCCGCCGGAGCGGCTGGCCAAATGACCGCGTCGCGTCCGACGCCTGTCACCGCCGCGCCGGCGCGCAAGCGCGGCCGCCGTGCCCGCGAGGAACCGCCGCGGCTGGCGGAGGTCGAGCTGTTCCTGGAGATGATGGTGGCCGAGCGCGGCGCCGCGGCCAACACGCGCGAGTCCTACGGCCGCGACCTCGATGCCCTGTGCGCCTTCCTGGCGCGGCGCAAGGAAGGACCGCTCGACGCCACGCCGGACGCGCTGCGCGCCTACATCGCCAGCCTGCGCCATCTCGGCATGGCGGCGCGCACATCGGCGCGGCGGCTGTCGGCGATGCGCCAGTTCTTCCGCTTCCTGCTGGCCGAGGGCCGGCGGTCGGACGATCCCTCCGCGGTGCTCGACTCGCCGCGGCTCGACCGGCCACTGCCCAAGGTGCTGTCGCAGGACGACGTCGCGGCGCTGATCGCGGCGGCGCACAAGCGCGGTGCTGGCGAGGGCCTGCGCCTGGCGGCACTGATGGAGCTGCTGTACGCCACCGGCATGCGGGTGTCGGAACTGGTGAGCCTGCCGCTGGCGGCGGTCGAGCGCGATCCCGAGGCGCTGATCGTGCGCGGCAAGGGCGACAAGGAGCGGCTGGTGCCGCTGGGCGAGCCGGCGCGCGACGCGATCCTGGCCTGGCTGGGCGCGCGCGCCGCTACGCTCAAGCCGGGCGCGGCGTCACGGTTCCTGTTTCCCTCGCGCGGCCAGGAAGGCCACCTGACCCGCCAGCGCTTCGCGCAGCTCCTGAAGGAGCTGGCGATCGAGGCCGGGCTCGACCCGCAGCGCGTCTCACCGCACGTGCTGCGGCACGCCTTCGCCAGCCACCTGCTGGCGGGCGGCGCCGATCTGCGCAGCGTGCAGCTGATGCTCGGCCACGCCGATATCGCCACCACCCAGATCTACACGCACGTGCTCGACGAGCGGCTGCGGGCGCTGGTCGAGGAGAAGCACCCGCTGGCGAAGCGGGAGGGATGAAGGTCATCATCCGCTCGGGCCGCCCAAATGGCGCCCAATTTGCAGTCCTTAGTCCATTGCATAGAAACCAAGTTGTTCGCTTCTAGATGGGTGATGTCCTGTGCGCCGGCTCATTTCTTTTCTTGGGTGGATGGCCGCCGCCACCAGTTTCTTGACTGCTGCATCGACGCTGGCGAGCACCTGCCCACCCTTTGAAGGCCGCGGCGCCAATGGCGCCATCGTCCTCCGCGGCGTTGTCGTCGAGTCCGAAGACCCCACGGCCAAGGACCGGTTCGCAAATCTGTCGACGGAGATAGCCGTCGAAAAGATCTGGTTCGGTCCGGGCGAAAAACGCGTACGGCTGATTTCCTTTCTCAACTGGCATGCTGGTTCCGCCGGAGGTTCCTACACGGGGAAGCCTGGAGACCGCGTCATCATCTGGGCGCGTCAGGTGCTGGACGGCATGCTCTGGGTCGGCCCGTGCAGTGTTGTGCGCGTTCCGGAACCGACCGTTACCGGAATTGATCACGAGAGTGTCGAACGGAGTCTCGATGAAGCCGTCGGCCGGTACAGGGACATCGACCGACGCCTGGCCACCAACGCCAACGACCTCGACGCGTGGCTGTTGCGGGCACAACTGGCCGAGCAGGCCAAGGACCCCTTCCGCAAGGCCGAGAGTCTTGCTCGGGCCGTGACACTTGTGCCTGACGACGTCTCGCTTCTGCTTCGTGCCGCCGAGGCGGCGGCGGCGACCAGTCAGCCGCGCCAAGCGCTGTCATTTCTGGAGCAGGCGGCCAAACTCGCGCCCGGGAGAAATGACATCGCCCAATCGACCGAAGCGATCAGGGCGAGAATCGAGTACAGTCGGCCGCATTTCGAGTCCGCCAAGAAGATCGAGTCATTGGCCTGGAACGGTGTGTCGGCGCAGGATTTTCGTTTCGACACCGTTAAGCTGCATGATGTCTCAATCAAGAAGTCGCAACTCGACGGTCGGATATATCTGGCAACCGTCGACTGGGCCAATTTGCAGGATGTGACTTTCGGTCGGTTGGTCGTGGGGAACTCGGTCTTGAGTTCCGTATTCGCATCAGATTTGAAGGTGGGCGACTTTTCCAGAATCCAGCAATCACGGCTTGAGAACTGGGTTGTCTATCGCAGTCACCTGCCTGGAATCGACGTGTTCGACACTCGCTTTACGGGTTTGTTTCATGACGTCGATTTTGCCGGTGCCTATTTCATGAAGGTCGATTTTTCCTGGTCCCATTTCCGGCGAGTTTCTTTCAAGGAGGCTCAGCTCGACGCCGTCAAATTCGACGGCGTCGGCTTGTTCAGCGTGGACTTCTCGGCGGTTCGGACCTTCAACATAACGTCTGCAACAGGCGCGAGGTACGATTGCGCGACGAAGTTTCCCGCGGGTTTCGATCCAGTTCCGCAGGCGATGATCCCGACGGAGCGGATATGCCAGGGTGTCGCGACGCACAACGACTTCTCAGGGCCGCAGTACAAGGATGTGCACCTTTGGGATCAGATTGACCTTACCGGGGCGATATTCAGGCGGCAGAGGCTTAAGAGCGCACATTTCACTCGATCCACACTGCGGGGCGCAGACTTTACCGGCGTGATCCTTGAGCATGGCGGTTT
>DATFGV010000310.1:0-3210 GCA_035249115.1 Vineibacter sp. | reverse complement strand
CGCCGCTTCGCCGTCCAGGCCGCTGCCTCCGCCGGCTTACCTTGCCGTGATCCGCACCATCGACCGGTTCACGGACGCCAGCCGCTTCGTTTTCGTGCTGCTGCTGGTCCCATTGGTCTTCGCCAACGTGGTCGAGGTGTTCTGTCGCTACGTGCTCAGGGCGCCGACGATCTGGGCGCTCGATGTCACGACGATGTCGTATGCGGCGCTGTTCATGCTGGGCGCGGCGCTGGCGCTGCTGAAGGGCGCTCATGTCCGCACCGACATGCTGTGGGAAGGCTTTTCCGATCGCACCAAGGGCATGATCGACAGCCTGGCGTTCCTGCTGTTCTTCCTGCCGACCATGGTCGTGCTGTTCGTCATCTCGATCGACGACTTCGCCTATTCGATCTCGATCGACGAGCGCGGCAGCTCCGGCGCCTGGACGCCGGTGCTGTGGCCGCTGCGCGGCGTCATTCCGCTGTCCGCCCTCCTGCTGTTCGTGCAGGGCGTCTCGGAGCTGATGAAGAGCCTCTGGGCCTGGCGCACCGGCGAGTTCCTGACCAAGCACGAAAAGATAGAGGTCTGACGCCATGAGCTACGCCGAGGCGCTCGGCCTCATCATGCTCGTCGGCATGGTCGCGGTCATCTTCATCGGGTTCCCGGTTTCCTTCACCCTGCTGTTCCTCGCGATCATATTCGGCGGCATAGGGCTGGGATGGGAACAAACCTTCAACCTGTCCTACCTGCAGATCTGGGGCACGATGAAGGACGAGATCTTTCCCGCCGTGCCGCTGTTCATCTTTATGGGCTACATGACCGAGCAGGCCGGGCTGATGGAACGATTATTCGGTGCGCTGCGCAGCCTGCTCGCACCGATACGAGGCTCGCTCTACCTGGCGGTCATCTTGACGGCGACGATCTTCGCCATGGCGACCGGCATCGTCGGCGCCGCCGTCACCATCCTCGGCATCATGGCCGCGCCGATGATGCTGAAATCCGGCTACGACGCCCGCCTGTCGGCCGGCGCCATCGCCGCCGGCGGCACGCTCGGCATCCTGATCCCGCCCAGCGTCATGCTGGTGGTGATGGGGCCGGTGATGGGCGTGCCGGTCAACCTGCTCTACTCGGCGGCGTTCGGTCCGGGATTCCTGCTGGCCGGCTGCTACGTCGCCTATACGCTCACCCGCAGCTTCCTCGATCCCAAGCTCGGTCCGGCGATGACGATGGAGGAGCGCAAGACGGCCTACGATTCGATGACCACGGAGAAGGTCGGCGCGCCGGTGGTCGGGTTGGGTCTCGTCTGCCTGGTGGTTATCGCCTACCTGGCCGTGGATCTGCTGCTGGGCCTGGTGGGCATCCCGCGCCTTGCCGTGGCCGTCGGGCCGTTGGACCTGTCGCTCGTCGCGGCGGCGCTGGCGCTGGTCACGGCGGTCCCTTACTTCCGCAACGCCTACTTCCGCGCCGTCGTGCTGGGCATCGCGCCACTCAGCGCGCTGATCGGATTTACCCTGGGAACCATCGTCGGCGGGCTGGCGACGCCGACCGAAGCCGCCTCGTGCGGTGCCTTCGGCGCCGCCGTCCTGGCGCTAGTCTATGGCCGGCTCAGCTTCACCTCGCTCACCAATGCCGGCATCGGCACGATGGTGACGTCGGCCATGGTGCTGTTCCTCGCGGTGGCCTCGACGGTGTTCGGCGCCGTGTTCACCAAGCTTGGCTCGGCGACCCTGATCACCAACACACTGGTCGGCATCCCGCTGAGCGACTGGTGGAAGCTGGCGCTCATCATGGTGGTCTTCTTCATCCTCGGATGGCCGTTCGAGTGGCCGGTCATCATCCTGGTGTTCCTGCCGATCGTCCTGCCGGTGATCGAAAAGTTCCAGTTCGGCCTGAGCAAACTCGACTTGCTGATCTGGTTCGGCGCGCTTGTCGCCGTGAACATGCAAACGTCATACCTGAGTCCACCTGTGGCGATGTCGGCCTATTACCTGCGCAACGTCGTGCCGCAATGGAGTCTGGCGACGATCTACAAGGGCATGGCCGACTACATGGTCATCCAGGTGATCGTCCTGGTTCTGCTGCTGTTGTTCCCGGCCATCGCGCTCTGGCTGCCGCACATGGTGCGGTAGGGCGTGACCCCGCCGCAAGGTGCGATTGCCTCGTTGGATCAAGCCTTCATGGTGAGCTCTGTCGAACCATGAAGGCTCTCGCGCCGGCGGCGGTGCGACGCTTCATGGTTCGACAGGCTCACCATGAAGCTGTGAGCGATACTGACGTGAGTAGGGCGGCCGAAGCCGCCCTAGCCACCGCGACGCGCCTGTCGGCCCGGCGCTATTCCTTGACTGGCCAGTAGTGATCGGCCTGCAAGGCGTAGGGCGGGAACATGAAGCGCTTGGCCGGCACGACCTTCGACGCATAGGCCCGCTGTGAGTCGTAGACTTTCTTGAAGAACGGATTCTTCGCGGCCTCGGCGGCGGCGAAATCGTCCCAGGTCTTGAGAAACGCCTTGTTGATCTCGGGCGGCGTCGTCAGAAGCTTTACGTTGTGCTTCTGGAACTCCTGAATCGCCTCGGCGTTCTGCCGCTGCCAGGTCGCCCACCAGCGCAGGAAGGTCTCGGAAGAGGCCGACTTGATGGCTTCCTTGTTCTGCTCCGGCAGGCTGTCCCAGACGTCCTTGTTGATCGCCAGCTCGGCGACCGAGGCGCTTTCGTGCATGCCCGGCGTGTAGTGGTACTTCCAGACCGTATGCAATCCCAGCCGCAGGTCCTCGACGCCGCCGACCCACTCGGCGCAATCGATCGTGCCGCGCTCGGCGGCCGGCAGGATTTCGCCGCCCGGCATGTTGACCACGGCCATGCCCATCTTGGCGTAGAGCTGCGACACGATGCCGGTCTGCCGGCACTTCATGCCGCGGAAGTCGGCGAGGTCCTTGATCGGGCGCTTGAACCAGCCGAGCGCCTGTGGGCTGGGCGGAATGCTGGGGAACGCCACCAGGTTGAGCTTCAGCTCCTTCTGATAGAACTCGTTCCACAGATCGAGGCCGCCGGCGTCGTACAGCCAGCCGATGAAGTCGATCGCGTCCATGCCGGCGATGCCGGCCGGCGTGTTGGCGAACAGCGTCGCCGTGACGCTCTTGCCGTACCACCAGTATGAAATGCCGTAGGCGCCATCGAGCACCTTCTTGTGCGTCGCATCGAGGATCTCGAAGGGCGGCACGACCGCGCCGCCCGG
>DATFGV010000309.1:0-6963 GCA_035249115.1 Vineibacter sp. | reverse complement strand
AAGGCTTCGGTGAGGAAGTAGTTGAAGGTCAGGATCAGCACCGAGGCGGACACGACGGCGGCGGTGGTCGCCGCGCCGACGCCCTGCGCGCCACCCTTGGAGTGGTAGCCCTGGTAGCAGCCCATCAGCGCGATCAGGAAGCCGAACACCGCCGCCTTGACCACGCCGGACAGCACGTCGTCGAGGCGCAGGTAGTCGGCGGTGTTCTTCAGGTAGGTGATGTGATTGAAGTCGAGCTTGTAGACGGCGACGAGGTAGCCGCCCAGCACGCCGATCAGGTCGGCCACCAGCACCAGGATCGGCAGGGTGACGACGGCGGCGATCAGCCGCGGCGCCACGAGGTAGCGGAACGGGTCGGTCGACAGGGTGCTCAGCGCGTCGATCTGCTCGGTGACCCGCATGGTGCCGATCTCGGCCGCCATCGCGGCGCCGACCCGGCCGGCCACCATCAGGCCGGCCAGCACCGGACCCAGCTCGCGGGTCAGCGACACGACCACGACCTGCGGGATGGCGCTTTCGGCCGAGAAGCGCGCGAAGCCGGTGTAGCTCTGCAGCGCCAGCACCATGCCGGTGAAGATCGCGGTCAGCCCGACCACCGGCAGCGAGTAGTAGCCGATCTCCAGCATCTGCCGGACGATCTGCTGGCGGTAGTAGGGCGGCCGGCAGCCATGCGCGATCGCCTGCGACGCGAACATCGTCACCGAACCGATCAGGGCCAGGAACGACAGCGTCATGCGGCCCAGCAGGGCGACCGGCGCCAGGCTCACGGTGCGGCTCCGGTGTAGACCCGGTGGTAACGCGCGCCGAGAGAGGTCAGGATTTCGTAGCCGTTGGTGCGCGCCTTCTCCGCCACCTGGTCGGGGGTCTGGTGCGGGCCGATCAGCTCGGCGAACGACCCCGGCCGGACGGAGCCTTCCGGCAGGTCGCTGACATCGACGGTGATCAGATCCATGGACACGCGGCCGACGACTTTTGCCAGGTGGTTGTCGATGACGATTTCGCCGCGGTTGCCGAGCGCACGCAGATAGCCGTCGGCGTAGCCGGCCGCGACCACCGCGATGCGGGTCGGCCGCGCCGAACGCCAGTCGTGGTTATAGCCAACGCCGGCCATCGCATCAATTTGCCGGACCTGCAGGATGCGCGCGTGCAGGCTGGCCACCTGGCGCATCGGATTGGCGGCGCCGGGAGTCGGGTTGATGCCGTACAGCGCCGCGCCCGGCCGCATCAGGTCGAAGTGGAAATCGGTCCCCAGGAAAATGCCCGAGGAATTGGCCAGCGACGCCGGCGCGCCCGGCATGCGCGAGACGAAGGTGCGGAAGCGCTCGAGCTGCTCGCGGTTGATCGGATCGGCCGGTTTCTCCGATGACACCAGGTGGCTCATCAGCAGCGCCAGGCGCAGGCCGCGCAGGCGCATGCGGTCGTTGCCCAGCAACGCGGCCTCGTCGGCCGTGAGGCCGAGGCGGTTCATGCCGGTGTCGAGGTGGATGACGCCGTCGAGCGGCTGTGCGAAACGTTGCGCCGCCGAGCGCCACGCCGAGACCTGCGACAGGTCGTTGAGCGCCGGCACCAGGCCGTAGCCGACGAAATCGGCGTCGCCGCCGGGCGGCAGGCCGTTGAGCACGCAGATCCAGGCCTCCGGCACCGCCTGCCGCACGGCGATGCCCTCGTCGGCATGCGCGACGAAGAAGTGCCGGCAGCCTTCGGCGAACAACCGGCGGGCGATCGGCACGGCGCCCAGGCCGTAGCCGTCGGCCTTGAGCACGGCGGCGCAGTCGACCGGCCGACCGGCGGCACGGCCGAGGTCGCGCAGATAGCGCCAATTGGTCGCAAGCCCATCGAGGTCGACGGTCAGCAGCGCTGTGGCGAGATGGGCGGTGGACGACGACATCACGACGTGTATGGGGCAAGAGGCAGGGCGCATCAACAGGCGGCGGCGCTGCGCGTGCCGCGCCCGAGCGACGGGTGTGGGTAAATGTTCCGCGGTAGCGGTCGGCTCAATCGTCGGGTCCGGCTTGACCGGCGCCGCAAACCCACCTAGTCGGACGGGCGACGGCGAATGATCGGCCGCGAAGGAGGCGCACCATGGCGTTGTCGCTCTACGATCTGAGCGTTCCGACGTTCCTGCAGACCTTGGGTGGCGTCGAGGGTTTCCTCGGTCGCGGCCTTGCCCACTGCCAGGAGAAGGGCACCGACCCGAACGAGATCGTCGAGTCGCGGCTGTTCGCGGACATGCTGCCGTTTCGCTTCCAGATCGTGGCCGTGGCGCATCACTCGCTGGGCGCGATGCGCGGCGTCAAGGAAGGCGTGTTCGGGCCGCCGGCGTCGGTCCCGCCGCTCGACTACGCCGGCCTGCAGCGGATGGTCCGCGAGGCCCGCGAGGCGCTGGAGAAGCTGTCGCCCGACGAGGTCAACGCGCTCGACGGCAAGGATGTCATCTTCCAGCTCAAGGACATGAAGCTGCCGTTTATCGCCGCCGAGTTCCTGCTGTCCTTCTCGCTGCCGAACTTCCATTTCCACGCGACCACCGCCTACGACATCCTGCGCATGAAGGGCGTGCCGCTGGGCAAGCGCGACTACCTCGGCAAGATGCGCATGAAGCGCTGAGGCCGCCGCGCCACCCGCGCCAGCCGCCCGAGCGCCGCTCGGGTGCGATCGCCCAATGCCATGTCGACGACGCGGGGTGCGCCGTCGCCCTCTTTCCCAAACGCGGAGTCAACGATGAGCCAAGGTCCGATCACCATCGCCGGTCTGTGCGGCAGCCTGCGCAAGGCGTCATTCAATCGCATGGCGCTGGCGCAGTTCGCGCGGGGATTGCCGGCGGGCGCGACGCTGGCGCCGGCCGAGATCGGCGACTTCCCGCTGTACAACCAGGAGATCCTCGACGCCGGTGTGCCGGCGGCCGTGGCACGCGTGCGCGATGCGTTGAATGCGGCCGACGCCATTGCGATCGCGACGCCGGAGTACAACTACTCGACCTCCGGCGTGCTGAAGAACGCCATCGACTGGCTGTCGCGCACCACACCGCAGCCGTTCGCGGGCAAGCCGATCGCGATCTTCGGCGCCTCGGCCGGCCTGTTCGGCAGCGGCCGCGCGCAGTACCACCTGCGCCAGATGCTGGTGTTTCTCGACGGCCGGCCGATCAACAAGCCGGAGGTGATGATCGCCACGGCGCAGCAGAAGTTCGCCGCCGACGGCACCCTGAACGACGAGATGGCGGTCAAGCTGCTCAAGGACATGGGCGCGGCGCTGGTGCGCGAAGTGCATCGCTTCCGCGCCGCGGCGTCGGTCTGAGCCGCGCCGGCCCGTGCCCGGCCCGGCCGATCCGGATGGCCTGCCGATTCTGCGGGCGATCGGCCGGATCGAGACGCCGTTCAAGACCGTGGGCGAATGTCCGCGCAACGGACGGCAGCTCGACCCGGCGCCGGCCTGTCGTGTCGTCGTGCTGCCACCTTACGTCGCGGGCCTGGCCAGCCTGGAGACTTTCTCGCATCTGATCCTGGTCTACGCCCTGCACCGGGCGGAACCGGCCGAGCTGGTCTTCACGCCGCCGTTCGATCCCACGCCGCGCGGCGTCTTCGCCACCCGCGGGCCGCGGCGGCCCAATCCGCTCGGCCTGGCTGTGGTGGCGCTCGACGGCTTCGCGGCGCCCGACACGCTCGTGGTGCGCTACCTCGATTGCCTCGACGGCACGCCGCTGCTCGACATCAAGCCCTACCTGCCCAGCACCGATTGCCTTCCCGAGGCGAGCATGGGCTGGCTGGAAAAGCACCGGACGCGGTAACTCGCACTCAGCGAAGCTGGCGGAGGCACGATCGGTTTTCCCTCCCCACGCCAGTGGGGAGGTGCCCGAAGGGCGGAGGGGAGCCAACGTGGTGACGCCGCAACAATCACCAAGTCGGGTCCCCTCCGCCCCTTCGGGGCACTTCCCCAGCTTCGCTGGGGAGGAGATCAGTACTGCGGCGCGGCGTAGCTGTCGTCGGCCGGCAGGTTGTCGAATTTGGTGATGGCGCCTTCGAAGCGCAGTCGCACCGCGCCGGTGGGGCCGTGCCGTTGCTTGGCGACGATCGCCTCGGCCTTGCCGTAGGCCTGCTCGCAGCGCTGGCGCCACTGGTCGTGGCGTTCGTTGTAGCGCTCGTCGCTTTCCTCCGGCCGCCGCGTCGGCTCGGCGCGGGTCAGGTAGTATTCCTCGCGGTAGACGAACATCACCACGTCGGCGTCCTGCTCGATCGAGCCGGACTCGCGCAAATCAGCGAGCTGCGGCCGCTTGTCCTCGCGCTGCTCGACGGCGCGGCTGAGTTGCGACAGGGCCACCACCGGCACGTCGAGCTCCTTGGCCAGCATCTTGAGGCCGCGGGTGATCTCGGAAATCTCCTGCACCCGGTTGGCGTCGCGATTGCGCGACGCGCCCTGCAGCAGCTGCAGATAGTCGATCACCAGCAGCCCCAGGCCGTGCTGCCGCTTCAGGCGCCGGGCGCGGGTGCGCAGCGCCTGCACGGTGAGGCCCGGCGTGTCGTCGATGAACAGCGGCATCATCTCCAGCTCGCGGCTGCGCGCCAGCACCTCGTCGAAGTCGCGGGCGCTCATCTCGCCGCGGCGGATCTTTTCCGACGGCACTTCCGCCTGCTCGGACAGGATGCGGGTCGCCAGCTGCTCGGCTGACATCTCCAGCGAGAAGAAGCCGACCACCGCGCCGTCGACCACCTTGGCCTGGTTGTTCTCGTCGAACTCCTCGCGGTAGCTATGCGCCGCGTGGAAGGCGAAGTTGGTGGCGATCGAGGTTTTGCCCATGCCGGGCCGGCCGGCGACGATGATCAGGTCGCTGCGATGCAGGCCGCCCAGCAGATTGTCCAGCGCGACCAGGCCGGTGGCGACGCCGGTGAGGCCGGAAACCCGCTTGTAGGCGCTTTCGGCCTGCTCGACCGCCTCGGTCAGCGCCGCGCGGAACGGCCGGAAGCCGCCCTCGATCTGGCCGGCCGAGGCGAGGTCGTAGAGCTTCTTTTCGGCGACCTCGATCTGCATGGTCGCCGGCGCCTCGATGTCGGGCACGAAGGCGTCGTTGACCATCGTCTCGCCGACGTCGATCAGCTGCCGGCGCAGGTAGAGATCGTGGATCTGCCGGCCGTAGTCGCCGGCGTCGATGATGCTGATCGCGGCCGCCGCCAGCTCGGCGAGGTAGTTCGGCCGGCCGGCCGCGACCAGGGTCTCATCGTTCTCGAAATAGGTGTGCAGCGTCTTGTAGTCGACGACCTGGTTGCGCTCGATCATGCGCGCGGCGACGTCGAAGATGCGCCCGTGCAGCGGGTCGGCGAAGTGCTCCGGCCGCAGGAAGTCCGAGACCCGGTTGTAGGCGAGGTTGTTGACCATGATGGCGCCGAGCAGCGCCTGCTCGACGGCGAAATTATGCGGCGGTTCGCGCAGGCGCACGTCGTCGGCGCCGGGCAGCCGCGTCACGTTGGAGTCTTTGGGGGCGGGGTCCATGCCGGCAAGCTAGTCGAGTCGGCCGGCGGGCGCACGCGCGAGCACAGCAATCGCCATCAAGCCGGCCTGTGGGTAGCGTGATAAACGCGTATCGTTCGGCGGTGGAGCATCATCAAGGTGATTGACAGAGGACGTCGGGATGGAACTCGTTTGCACCATGACGTTCCGGCAGACCGCGCGGCACCGCGGCGACGCGAACCCGCCAAGCCTGCCGACGCGTCGCCATGGTGCCCATCGGCCATCACAAGCCGCAGCTGGAGGTGTCGCATGGATCGCAATCGTCGCCGTCTGTTGCAGGCCGCGGGGGCGGCGGCTGTGATGTCCGGCTTGCCTGCGTCGGCCGCGCCGCGATTCGAATGGACCAGCGTCGCGCCGGCCGAGGCGGGCTTCGCGCCCGACCTGGCCGAGCGGCTGGAGGCGGCGATCCAGGCCGGCCGGCTGCCGAACCTGCACGGCGCGCTGATCGTGCACGACGGTCGCCTGGTGCTCGAGCGCTACGTCGCCGGCGAGGACGAGAGCTGGGGCCGGCCGCTGGGCAAGGTCGCTTTCGGGCCGGCGACGCTGCATGACATGCGCTCGGTGACCAAGAGCGTCGTCAGCCTGCTCTACGGCATCGCCCTGGCGGCCGGCAAGGTGGCACCGCCCGAGGCGCCATTGATGGACCAGTTCCGCGACTATCCCGACCTCGCCGCCGATCCGGCGCGCCGGCGCTGGACGGTGGCGCATGCGCTTACCATGACCCTGGGCACGCAGTGGGACGAAATGTCGATTCCCTACAGCAATCCCGCCAACAGCGAGATCGCGATGGAGCGCGCGCCCGACCGCTACCGCTTTATCCTCGACCGGCCGATCGTCGAGGAGCCCGGCGTGCGCTGGATCTACAACGGCGGCGCCACGGCGCTGCTCGGCCGCATGATTGCGCGCGGCACCGGCCGGGAGCTGCCGGACTACGCGCGCTCAGCGCTGTTCGAGCCGCTCGGGATCGACACGTTCGAATGGGTCCGCGGCATGGACGGCGTCACGCCGTCGGCGGCGTCGGGGCTGCGCCTGCGGCCACGCGACCTGGCGCGCATCGGCCTGATGATGGCGCAAGGCGGCCAGTGGCAGGGCCGCGTCGTGGTGCCGGCCGACTGGCTGGAGGCGGCGCTGCAGACGCGCGTGCGGATCGATGAAATCTTCCGCTACGGCTATCAGTGGTATCTCACCAACCTGCCGCCGGTCGGCGACGCGAAACGGCGACGCCTGGTCAGCGCCATCGGCAATGGCGGGCAGCGGCTGTTCATCCTGCCCGAGGCCAAGGTGGTCGTGGTGACGACTTTCGGCAACTACAACCAGCCCGACCAGTGGAAGCCGCCGGTCGCCTTGCTGCGCGATATCGTGCTGCCGGCGTTGCGCTGAGCGACGCCGACCCAGAGTGCGCTGCGGCTCTTGCAGCGCCCAGCGCGGCGCGGCAGGGTGCCGGCGCATGAGCTGGGACCCGACGCA
>DATFGV010000308.1:0-7509 GCA_035249115.1 Vineibacter sp. | reverse complement strand
AGCGCTCCCCAGCTTCGCTGGGGAGGGAACGCATCGCGGCCATGCCGCGCGACGCTGGCGCCGGCGGCGCGCGCCGGCGTACCGTGTGGTGCGGCGGCCGTGCGGCCGCGCCCACGGGAGGAACGCCATGATCTACGAGCTGCGCGCCTACACGATGCCGCCCGGCGCCTTGCCGAAATACCTGAAGCTCGCCGAGGAAGTTGGACGGCCGGCGCGCGGCAACAACTACGGCATGAACCATGGCTACTGGACCAGCGAGTTCGGCACCTTGAACCAGATCTGGCATCTGTGGAGCTACGAGAGCTACGAGGAGCGCACGCGGTTGCGCGGCGAGCTGGCCAAGAACCCGAAATGGACCAACGACTACGTCGCCGCCATCAAGCCGTTCCTGCTGCGCCAGGATTTGCGGCTGCTGAACGCGCTGGTCGAGCCGCGGCCGCCTTCCGGCACCGGCAACGTCTACGAGATCCGCATGTACCGCACCCATGTCGGCAACGCGCGGCCCTGGGCGGAGCTGTTCCAGTCGATCCTGCCGGTGCGCGAGAAGTACTCCAAGATCGTCGGCCTGTGGACCGGCGAATTCCCGCAGCCCAACGAGGCGGTGCACATGTGGGCCTACCCGGACCTCAATGCGCGCGCCACCACCCGCGCCGCGCTGTTCAAGGATCCGGCGTGGCTGGAGTTCGTGCCCAAGTCGCAGCCGATGCTGGCCGAGATGCAGTCGGTGCTGCTGCTGCCCACCAACTACTCGCCGATGAAGTGAGGCGCCGTCGCCTCGAGCGTCTGTCCTGGCATTCCGTCCGACAAGGACCTTGCCGGGGGCCGGGCGCTCTGGCACGATCGATGTATCTATCCAAATATATCGAATGCGACATGACGGCAACGCTCGACGTGACCAGTGTTTGACGGAGCGCGGTGAGCGCGGCCATCAAGCCAAGTTGACTGCCTCAGGCGGCACCGCTCGTGCTAACTAGTCGCTGCGAATCATCGCGACGAACGAAGGGAATTCGGGCATGCCCGGCTATTACGACACGCAGCACCTGGCGGACTTCGGCAAGATCGCCGAAACCAGCCCGGAGCTGGGCAAGAAGTTCTTCGAGTACTACGGCGCCGTGTTCGCCGATGGCGCGCTCACCGCCCGCGAAAAGAGCCTGATCGCCCTTGCCGTCGCGCATGCCGTGCAGTGTCCTTACTGCATCGACGCCTACACTCAGGACTGCCAGCAGAAGGGGGCGGACGTCGAGCAGATGACCGAGGCCCTGCACGTGGCTGTCGCCATCAGGGGTGGCGCCTCGCTGGTGCACGGCATGCAGATGCGCAGTCATGTGCAAAAGCTGGGGATGTAGATGAGCATCGCCACGGCGCTGGCGCAGGTCGCCGAGGATCTCGCGGCCGACGGCCGGACGCCGCGCGCCGGCACGAGCTTGCGCCGCCGCGGTTCGCCGCTGGCGACCACCGCCGAGCAGCTCAAGGTTCTGGCGGCGGTGCCGCTGGAGGGGCAAAGCGGGCGGATCGAGTTCGGGCCGTTGGCCGGAGACGGGCTGTCGCCGGCCTCGCTCGACATCTTCCAGATCAATGTCGGCAAGCTGTGCAACATGACCTGCCGGCACTGCCACGTGGACGCCGGTCCCGACCGCACCGACGCCCTGATGCCGGATGACATCGTCGATGCGGTGATCGCCGCCATCGGCCGAACCCGCGCCCACACGGTGGACATCACCGGCGGTGCCCCCGAACTGCACCCGCGTTTCCGCGATATCGTCGAGGCCGCCGTTGCCGCCGGCAAGCATGTCATGGACCGGTGCAACCTCACCATCCTGCTGCTGCCGCGCAACAAGGGGCTGGTGGACTGGTTCGCGGCGCGCAAGGTCGAGATCGTCGCGTCGCTGCCGCACTTCCGCCGTCCGAACACCGACGCCCAGCGCGGCCAGGGCGTGTTCGACCGGTCGATGGAGGCGATGCGCCTGCTGAACGCGGCCGGCTACGGTCGCGGTGATCCGCAGCGGCGGCTGACGCTGGTCTCCAACCCGGCCGGCGCGTTCCTGGGCGCGTCGCAGTCGACCGCCGAGCGCGAATGGCGCCAGTCGCTCGAGCGCGAGCATGGCGTGACGTTCGACCGCCTGTTCGTCCTGAACAACATGCCGATCTCGCGGTTCCTGGAATGGCTGCAGCAGAGCGGCAATCTCGAATCCTACATGCAGCGGCTGGTGCAGGCGTTCAATCCGGCGGCGGTGGCCGGCCTGATGTGCCGCAACACGCTCTCGGTTGGATGGGACGGACGGCTTTACGACTGCGACTTCAACCAGATGCTCGACCTCGAAGTCGCACTTCCGGAAGGGCCGCACATCTCGACATTCAACGAGGAAAGCTGGCTCGGGCGCACCATTGTCACGGCGCGTCACTGCTTCGGTTGTACCGCGGGCGCCGGCAGCTCGTGTGGTGGTCAGACGGCGTAAATCGGCCGGTGTATCGCAGGACCGATCGAGAAGGCTCAGGCAAGTTGCATTGGGTCGGCTGGCCGAGTAGGACGACGGCCACGCCCCGAATCTGAAGGAGAAGGCAATGTACAAGGACGTGTCACTATTGATTGACGGCGCCTGGACCGACGCGGCGGCCAAGCGGACCATTCCCGTGGTCAGCCCGGCCAGCGGCGAGGTGATCGGCAAGGTGGCGCATGCCGACCGCGCCGATCTCGACCGGGCGCTGGAGGCGGCCGAGAAGGGCTTCCGTGCCTGGCGCAAGGTCTCGGCCTTCGACCGCTCGAAGGTGATGCGCAAGGCGGCCGACCTGCTGCGCCAGCGCGCCGATACGATCGCGCCGCTGCTCACCCTGGAGCAGGGCAAGCCGCTGGCCGAGGCCAAGGGCGAGATCATGGCCGGCGCCGATGTCATCGACTGGTTCGCCGAGGAGGCGCGGCGCACCTATGGCCGGGTCGTGCCGGCGCGCGCCGAGGGCGTCTACCAGCTGGTGATCAAGGAGCCGGTCGGGCCGGTGGCGGCGTTCACGCCGTGGAACTTCCCGATCAACCAGGTGGTGCGCAAGCTGTCCTGCGCCGTCGCGGCCGGCTGCTCGATCATCGTCAAGGCACCGGAGGAGACGCCGGCGTCGCCAGCCGAGCTGATCCGCTGCTACGTCGACGCCGGCCTACCGGCCGGCGTGGTCAACCTGGTGTACGGCGTGCCGGCGGAGATCTCGGAGTACCTGATCCCGCATCCGATCATCCGCAAGATGTCGTTCACCGGCTCGACCGCGATCGGCAAGCAGCTGGCGGCGCTGGCCGGGGCGCACATGAAGCGGGTCACCATGGAGCTGGGCGGCCACGCGCCGGCCATCGTGTTCGACGATGCCGACATCGACACCGCCAGCAAGCTGCTGGCCGGCGCCAAGTACCGCAACGCCGGGCAGGTCTGCGTGTCGCCGACGCGCGTGCTGGTGCAGGAGCGGGTGTTCGAGCGCTTCGTCGACGGCTTCGTGCAGCACACCAAGGCGCTGAAGGTCGGCGACGGACTGGACACGGCCACTGTTATGGGACCGATGGCCAACCCGCGCCGCATCGACGCCATGCAGACCCTGATCGGCGATGCCCAGAAGCGCGGCGCCAAGGTGCACACCGGCGGCAACCGGATCGGCAACAAGGGCAATTTCTTCGAGCCGACGGTGATCACCGACGTGCCCAAGGACGCCCGCGTCATGAACGAGGAGCCGTTCGGCCCGCTGGCCGTGATCTCGCCATTCAGCTCGTTCGACGAGGCGGTGAGCGAGGCCAACCGGCTGCCCTATGGGCTCGCGTCCTACGCCTACACGCGCTCGGCCAAGACCGCCAACGCCGTCGCCCACGCGGTCGAGGCCGGCATGATGTCGATCAACCACCACGGCCTGGCGCTGCCCGAGGTGCCGTTCGGCGGCGTCAAGGATTCCGGCTACGGCTCGGAAGGCGGCCTGGAGGCGATCGAGGGCTACCTCAACACCAAGTTCGTGACCCAGGCCGGCCTGTAGGTTCTTCCCTCCCCCAAGCGCAGCTTGGGGGAGGTGACCGAAGGCCGGAGGGGGACCCAACGTGGTCTCTCAATCAGTGACACCCCGTCGGCTCCCCTCCGCCCCTTCGGGGCACCTCCCCAGCTTCGCTGGGGAGGGTTCACGGGTCGCCGACCTCGAAGTCGCCGGGCTGCGGCGGCGCGATCGGCGTGAACATGGTCCGGTCCGGCTTGAGGTCCAGCAACGGCGTCTCGTCGAGGCAGTCCAGCCCGCGCACCAGCAAGGCGGAGCCTTCCAGCCGCACCAGCGTGGCGATCGACGTGCCGATCGGGTTGGGCCGCACCGGCGAGCGCAACGAGAACGTGCCGCGGCCGGTGCCGTCATTGGCCGGGCTCTGCCGCACCAGGTCGCGCCGCGACAGGTGAAGCCAGTACAGCACCTCGAGCCGCTCGTAGGCCGTGATGCCGTCGAGCGCGCTGACCCACGGCTCGAACAGTTCGATGCGGCAGAGCGGGCCGTCGGCGCGGCCCTGGCGCGGGCAGACGAGTCGCGACGTCCAGGGCGTGCGGATGCGGCCGATGAAGATCAGCCCGGCATCGGTCGCCGGCGGCAGCGCGACGGCGACCTCGGCGGCGCGAATCTCGTTCTCCCGGACCATCAGTCGATCGCGATCATCACGTCAGACGCCTTGACGACGGCATAGGCCTGCTGCCCGACCACCAGTTTCAGCTCGTCGACCGCCTCGTTGGTGATCGACGCGGTGACGATGGTGCCGGCGATGTCGAGGCGGACATGCGAGGTCGTGGCACCCTTGGTGACCTCGACCACCTTGCCCTTGAGGATGTTGCGCGCGCTGATTTTCATGTGAGCCTCCCGGAGCTCGCTGGAGCAATTCGCTCAGCGTTTGACCGCTATCGCGCCGCGCAAAAGTTGGTCGAGCTGCGGGTCGTCGAGCGTCACGTGGTAGAACGCCGCGTAGAAGTCGCGCGTGAGCCCCCGGATATCGTCAGCAAAGCGCTCGGCGTGCAGCAACCCGGCGAGCCAGCGCAGCCCAAGCAGCCGATTGACGCTTGGTGGGTCGTCGGTCCAGCCGAACGGACGCTGTGGCGCCAGGTAGACGTTACCCGCGGCGACAGCCGGTACCTGCCTCCACGCCATATCGGTTTCGATCGTGCGCAGGAATGCAGGGTCGAGCGCGATGATGACGTCTGGGTTCCACGTCGTCACGCGCTCTGGCGAGATGTCGCCGGGGTTCAGCTTTTCCGCCGACGTGACGACATTGACGGCGCCGGCGAGCTCGATGATCTCGGCGTTGAACGAGCCCGCGGTCCAGCTGTCGTTGCCGCCAGGTCCTCGCGCGACGTAGACCCGCTTGCGCTCAGCTAGCGTCAGAGCACCGACGCGGTCGCGCACCGAGTCAAGCATCGCCGTGCTCCGGGTCGCCAGGTCAGCGGCGCGGGCCGGCTCGCCCAGCAGGTCGCCCAGGGCCCGGTAGAGCGCCGGCGTGGCAGGTAGCGATCCGTCGAGCAGCAGATAAGATATTTTCGTCGCCTGCTGCGCGCGCTCGGCGATCGCGGCATAGGCGGGGTTCACCGTACCGATGTCGATGATGAGGTCCGGCCGCATCGCGACGATATGTTCGTAGGCGGGTTCGGCATGGCCGGTCAGGCGCGAATGAACGGGCAGGTCCGCGTAGCGTTCGGGCATGAAGGCGCGTGCGTCCGGACCGGGCGGACGCGGCCAGCCGGCCAGCTTGCCGGGTGCCAGGGTGTAGAGTGCCGTGGCGGCGGGCGGTCCGGCCGCCAGCACTTTCTCGATCCGGCCAGGAACAACGACGGACCGTTGTGCCGCGTCGATGAATGTACGAGCCGTCGATTGGCCGAATGGCGCGATCGGCGCCAGGAGTGTGAAGACCGCAAGAAGTATGGCCGTCCGGCACGACAAAGTGGCCCAACGTGCATCCATGTCGCGCTGCTCCAATCGGACATCCAAAGGGCGCGCCCGTCCGCTCAGCCAAGGGCGATCGAGGGAAGGGGCGAGGCAGACTTTGTCCGGCACGCCCACGACGAACCTCTGTGTCGGCGTCAGTTAATGGCCGGTGCAGACGGGCGACCACTGCGACAACGCTCGTCCAATGACGCCGCCAGATTGTCGGCGTCCGTATCGTTCAGCGCGAACGACACCTCGAAGCTGTCGGGCGTGCGCAGGGTCAGGATGAACTGCCTGTTGCCGTTGGCAACCTCGAGCGACCAGCCGCCGATCGGATACACCAGACGCAGGCTGTCGTCGCGATACTTGGCGCGCAACGCCTGGGCCGCGACGCGCGGCAAGGTCATCACCAGTGCCCGCAGGCAGTCGGCGGGCAAGGTCAGCGAAGCCGCGCCCCCGTCGCTGCTTTCGAAGTTGAGCCGGAAGGCGTCGCCGCCCGGCTCGACCTGGAAGGTCGTCAGTGACTTGCCGACAATCTCCATATCGCGACACCTCGCCGGTCGTGCCAATCGATGTATCTAAATGAATATAACGCGACGATGGCCGCAGGTGCCAGGGATTTCTCGCGAACCGTCGCGACCGAACGCCCGCCGAGGTTACGGGCGGCGAGGGGCGATCTCCAGATGTACCGGGGGCCTCTGTAGCGTCATATCCACGAAAATATACCGCTTGGCACGCTCAGTCGAGGCGATATAGTCGACAGGATATTTCGATCGGGCAGGGAGAGAGCCGATGGGATGGTGTCGACGCGGTGTGCTGCGGGTATTGACCGGAGCGTGGCTCACGGCGGCCGCGTCGCTTTCGATCGGCGATCGTCCGGCCATGGCCCAGTCCCAGCCGGTGCTGATATTCGCTGCCGCCAGCCTGAAGAACGCGTTGGACGAGATCGCGGCACAGTGGACCAGGGATACCGGCAAGCAGACCAAGATCTCCTACGCCGCCAGCCCGGCGCTGGCGCGGCAGATCGAAGGAGGCGCACCGGCCGACGTCTTCATCTCGGCCGACCTCGACTGGATGGACTACGTGTCGCAGCGCAAGCTGATCAAGCCCGAGAGCTGGGCCAACCTTTTGGGCAACCGGATCGTGCTGGTCGCCACCAAAGGCTCGAAGGCCGAGACCAAGATCGCGCCGGGCTTCCCGCTGCGCAACCTGCTGGGCGACGGCCGGCTGGCGATGGCCAACGTCGATGCCGTGCCGGCCGGCAAGTACGGCAAGGCGGCGCTGGAGGCGCTGGGCGTCTGGGCCTCGGTGCAGGACCGGCTGGCGCAGGCCGAGAACGTGCGCGCGGCGCTGCTGCTGGTGTCGCGCGGCGAGGCGCCACTGGGCATCGTCTATCAGACCGACGCGGCTTCCGACGCCAACGTCCGGATCGTCGACACTTTCCCCGAGAACACGCACCCCGCCATCGTCTATCCCATTGCGCTGGTCGCCAGTTCGGCCAATCCTGACGCGGCAGCGTTTCTCACCTACCTGGGATCGTCCGCGGCGCGGCCGGCTTTCGAGAAGCAGGGATTCACCGTCCTGACCAAATAGGGAAATCGTGCT
>DATFGV010000307.1:0-2062 GCA_035249115.1 Vineibacter sp. | reverse complement strand
GTTCCGTCGATCTCGAATGCGACCTGGTGGTGCTCGGCGCCGGCCCCGGCGGCTATTCCGCCGCCTTCCGCGCGGCGGACCTGGGCCTCAAGGTCGTGCTGGTGGAGCGCTATGCCACCCTGGGCGGGGTCTGCCTCAACGTCGGCTGCATTCCCTCCAAGGCGCTGCTGCACGTCGCGGCGGTGATGGACGAGGTCAAGCACTTCGCCGACTTCGGCGTCGCCTACAACGACCCGGTCATCGACCGCAGCAAGCTGCTGGCGCGCAAGAACAAGGTGGTGAGCAAGCTCACCGGCGGCCTGGCCGCGATGGCGAAGATGCGCAAGGTGACCACCGTGCGCGGCATCGGTGAGTTCGTCGATCCGTATCACGTCAAGGTGCAGGAAACCACCGGCGACGGCAAGGATGCGACCGGCAGTGCGAAGACCGTCAAGTTCCGCCACTGCATCATCGCGGCCGGCTCGCAGGCCGTGCAGCTGCCCTTCATGCCCAAGGACCCGCGCGTGGTCGACTCCACCGGCGCGCTGGAGCTGGGCGTCGAGCCCAAGCGCATGCTGATCCTGGGCGGCGGCATCATCGGCCTCGAGATGGGCTCGGTGTACTCGACGCTGGGCGCGCGGCTCGACGTGGTCGAGATGCTGGACGGGCTGATGACCGGCGCCGACCGCGACCTGGTCAAGGTCTGGCAGAAGCTCAACGCGCCGCGCTTCGACAACATCATGCTCAAGACCAAGACGGTCGGCGCCGAGGCCACCAAGGACGGCATCCGCGTGATGTTCGAAGGCGAGCAGGCCCCGAAGGAGCCGCAGCTGTACGACCTGGTGCTGCAGGCCGTCGGCCGCAGCCCCAACGGCAAGAAGATCGGTGCCGAGAAGGCCGGCGTGGCCGTCAGCGACCGCGGCTTCATCCCGGTGGACATCCAGATGCGCACCAACGTGCCTCACATCTTCGCCGTCGGCGACATCGTGGGCCAGCCCATGCTGGAGCACAAGGCGGTGCACGAGGCGCATGTGGCGGCCGAGGTGATCGCCGGCGAGCAGAAGGGCGACAAGGAGCTCGCCAGCGCGGCCTTCAATGCCCGCGTGATCCCGAGCGTGGCCTACACCGACCCCGAGGTGGCCTGGGTCGGCTTGACCGAAGACCAGGCCAAGGCCGAGGGCGTGAAGATCGAGAAGGGCCTGTTCCCCTGGACCGCATCGGGCCGGGCGATCGCCAACGGCCGCGACGAAGGCTTCACCAAGCTGCTGTTCGACAAGGACTCGCACCGCATCGTCGGCGGCGGCATCGTCGGCACGCATGCGGGCGACATGATCGGGGAGATCGCGCTGGCGATCGAGATGGGCGCCGACGCCTTCGACATCGGCAAGACCATCCATCCGCACCCGACGCTGGGCGAGAGCATCGGCCTGGCGGCGGAAGCGGTGCACGGCCACTGCACGGACCTTCCGCCGGTGAAGCGCAGCAGCTGAGCGTCGGCAGCGAGCGCAACAAAAAACCCGCCGACGGCGGGTTTTTTTCTGGAGGCGAGAAGCGCCGCTTATTCGCCGGAGACGGTCTTGCCCTCGTCCTGTGCCGACAGCACGCGGCGAGCGCCATTGAAACGGCGCTGCCAGTAGCTGCCGTTCATGTCCTCGACCCGCACCTCGGCGCCGGTCCGCGGCGCGTGGATGAACTTGCCTTCGCCGACATAGATCCCAACGTGGCTGAAGGCGCGGCGCATGGTGTTGAAGAACACCAGGTCGCCGGGCTTGAGCTCGCTGCGGTCGATCTTCTGGGTGGCGGCGGCCTGCTCCTCGGCGCGGCGCGGCAGCAGGTGGCCCACCGTCTGGTTGTACATCGCGCGCACGAAGCCGCTGCAGTCGAAGCCGGTTTCCAACGTATTGCCGCCGCGCCTGTAGGGCACGCCCAGGAAGCCGATGGCGGTGACGACGAGATCGGAGGTGCGAGCCACCACCGTCTGGCGGACCTGGTGGAACTGGCTGATCAGACCCTTGTCGGCCAGCGCGGTGGCGTCCATCTCTTCGGGGCGATCCAGCTGCGGCGCGGCGTGGGCGGCGAAGGC
>DATFGV010000306.1:0-15690 GCA_035249115.1 Vineibacter sp. | reverse complement strand
CGCCGCGCGACTCCGGTTCCTGCTGCATCCGCCCCTGCGCCCTCCACCCCGCAATCGCATGTCCGATGCCGCGCCGCCCCCCACCGACTGACGAGGTCGACCTCGACGACGATCTGCCCGTCACGCCCGCGCCGGTTGACGATGCGCCGGCGCCGGGCCAGCACGTCTTCACCGTCGATACCGAGGTTGCCGGCCAACGGCTCGACGTCTGCGTCGCGGCCTGGCTGCCGGGCCTGTCGCGAAGCCGCGCCAAAGCGCTGATCGAGTCGGCGCACGTTGCGCGCCTCGTCCCCGGCGCGGCGGGCGCGACGATGGCGGAGGCCTCTCGCAAGGTCAAGGCGGGCGAGGTTTACGAGGTCACAGTTCCCGATAGCGTGGCCGCCGCGCCCGAGCCGCAGGCAATGCCACTGGCGATCCTGCACGAGGACGGCGATCTCGTGGTGCTCGACAAGCCGGCCGGCCTGGTCGTGCATCCGGCGCCGGGCAATCCCGACCGGACGCTGGTGAACGCGCTCCTGGCGCATTGCGGCGCCAGCCTCTCCGGCATCGGCGGCGTGCGGCGGCCGGGCATCGTGCATCGCCTCGACAAGGACACCAGCGGCATCATGGTCGTCGCCAAGACCGACCGGGCCCACCAGGCGCTGGCGGCGCAGTTCGCGGCGCACAGCATCGAGCGCACTTACGTCGCCGTGGCGCATGGCGCCCCCCTGCCGCGGGCCGGCCTGATCGAAGGCAACATCGGCCGCCACCCGCGCGACCGCCAGCGGATGGCGGTGGTCAAGGCCGGCGGCAAGCCGGCGGCGACGCGCTACGAGGTGTTCGAAACCTTCGGCCCGGCGATCAAGCCGGTGGCGAGCCTGATCCGTTGCCAGCTGCTGACCGGGCGCACCCACCAGGTACGGGTGCACCTGGCCCATCGTGGCCATCCTCTGCTCGGCGACCCGCTCTATGCGAGAGGCCGTGCAGCTCGGTCGGCAAGCCTGACGGAGGTGGCCCGCGGTTTTTCCCGCCAGGCTCTTCATGCCCAGCGCTTGGCCTTCGTTCACCCCCGCAACTGGCAGCGCATGTCATTCGAGACAAAAATTCCTCATGATCTCAATGAATTAATTCTTCTGTTGCGAGCTGGCGCCGGCAACACATTTCCGACATGATTAGTCGGGTATGCTTGAGTTTAGCCGCCGGAAGGGGTACATTGGCACTCGTGGTCCTTGAGTGCCAAATCCGGGCTCGGAGCCACCGCGTATCATACGCGTTCCGAAACGTACGGGATGCCCGGCCCGGGGGTCCCGCGCGGCGACGGAGGAGAAAGATGGCAACTGCCGCCCTGCCTGCAGTCGTTAGCCTGTCACCTGACGGCAATCTGACGCGTTACCTGCAGGAAATCCGCAAGTTTCCGATGCTGGCCGCTGACGAGGAGTACGTCCTCGCCAAGCAGTGGCGCGAGCACAACGACACCGACGCGGCGCACAAGCTGGTGACGTCGCATCTGCGCCTGGTCGCCAAGATCGCCATGGGCTACCGCGGCTACGGCCTGCCGATCGGCGAGCTGATCTCCGAAGGCAATGTCGGCATGATGCAGGCGGTCAAGCGCTTCGACCCGGACCGCGGCTTCCGGCTGGCGACCTATGCCATGTGGTGGATCCGCGCCTCGATCCAGGAATACATCCTGCACAGCTGGTCGCTGGTGAAGATGGGCACCACGGCGGCACAGAAGAAGCTGTTCTTCAACCTGCGCAAGATCAAGGGCCAGATGCAGGCGATCGAGGAAGGCGACCTCAGCCCGGAGCAAGTGAAGAAGATCGCGACCCGGCTGGGCGTGCCCGAGGATGAAGTGGTCAACATGAACCGCCGCCTCACAGCGCCTGACCAGTCGCTGAACGCGCCGACCCGCACCGATGGCGAGTCCGAGTGGCAGGACTGGCTGGTGGACGACACCCCCAACCAGGAAGTGCGTTTCTCGGAGAACCAGGAGCTGGAGCAGCGCCGCGCCCTGCTGACCGACGCGATGCGCACCCTGTCGGACCGTGAGCGCCATATCCTCACCCAGCGCCGGCTGGTCGACGAGCCCAAGACGCTGGAAGACTTGTCCGACGAGTTCAAGATCAGTCGCGAACGAGTGCGGCAGATCGAGGTACGCGCCTTCGAGAAACTGCAACGGGCGATGAAAAACGCCGTCGTGCAGGCGGCCCGACCTTAGTCAGCGTCAACAGTTCCGTCTTGCCGGCCGGCGGCGCAACGTCGCCGGCCGCGGTGCGTCATACGCGGCCCGCGTCGGTGACTAGGCCTCCAGCTGGCCGTAGGCCGCCATCTGGGTGTGGAAGCGCGCCACGCTGTGACCCAGGACGACGATGTCGTGTGTATCGCCGGCGCGGTCCTTGACGTGGTTGCGCAGCAGCCCCTCGGCGCGGAACCCGAGGCTTTCGAACACTGACAAGGCCGTCTGCTGATCGGCGGTCATGTGCGCCACCAGGCGTTCCAGCCCCGAGGACAGGGCGAGCGCGAAGCCTTCTTGGATGAGCCGGCGACCGAGCCCCTTGCCGCGCATCTCCTGACCGATCACGACGCGCAACTCGCCGACATGCGGCGACCATGACAGCGTGTCGCGGATGATCGCGGCACAGCCGTGGATCGTGCCGCCGCTCGAAGCCAGCAGGCTCGTGATGCCGTCGTCCGCGATCCGCTGCACCCAGGCGTCAACCACCTTGGGCTGGGTGATGTCGCGGCGCATGAACAGCAGGTCGTGCACCGGCAGCTTGCGCGCGAAGGCCAGCACGCCGTCGCGGTCGGCGGCCGACATCAGCCGAAGCTCGACCTCGTCGCCGTCGACCTTCGCCTTGCGCGGATAGGTGCGCTCGCCGGCAGCGCTCATACCGAGCGGACTCCCAGCCACTCGTCGAGCTTCGGCCACATTCGTTTGACCGCGTTGGGTCCGGCGATCACGCTGACATGCCCGCCCTTCAGCATGACCTGTTCCTTGTCCTGCGAGCCAACCAGCTCGATCAGCGGTTTCGACGCCTCGAAGGGCACGATGTGGTCGTGTTCGGCCACGACGTGCAGGATCGGGACAGTGATGTTGCGCAGGTTGATCTGCCGGCCGCCCAAGACCAGCGTGCCTTTGTACAGGCTGTTGTTCCACATCATTTCCTTGACCGTCTGGCGGAAGTACTCGCCGGCGAGGGGCAGCATCTCCACCCCCCAGCGATCGAACATGCGGTACGACTTGATGTACTCGTCGTCCCACATTTTCTCCCAGACCTGGATTTGGGTCGCCGTCCGCGTCGCCGGCCGCAGCATGTCGAACGATGTCGAGATGATCTCCGGCGGCATGTTGCCGAACGTGTCGATCAGTCGATCGACATCGAAGTGACGCTTGTCAGACCAGATGGCGAACAAGCCCATCTTGGTGAAGTCGATCGGCGTGGTGAAGCAAACCAGGTTCTTGAGCGGGCCGCGCGGATGAGCGGCGGCGTACATGCTGGAAAGGACGCCGCCCTGGCAGTAGCCCACGACCGACACGTCGGTTTCGCCGGAAGTCTTTTGCACGCGCTCGACGCAGTCCGGAATGAAGTCGAGGACGTAGTCTTCGATCCGCAAGCTCTTTTCTTCCGGCCGCGGCGCGTTCCAATCCATCACGTAGACGTCGTAGCCGCGCTTGAGCAGGAATTCGACCAGGCTTTGGCCTGGCGCCAGGTCGAAGATGTAGCTCTTGTTGGTGGTCGCCATCACCAGCAAGACCGGCACCCGGTAGATCTCATCGACCATCGGCCGGTAGTGGTACAGCATCAGCGTGCCGCGGCTGTGGATCACCTCCTTCGGGCTGCTGCCCACCGGCGGTGGCGGCGTCGACAGGAACTCCAGCCCTTTGACGTAGCGCTGAATGCTGCGATCGATCTCGGCCTGGAAACGCGCGCCGACATCGGGTTCCCGGGTTGCCGCGGTGGCACTCATGGCTGGCTCCCCCTTCTAGGACTGCTTGGCTTCTGGCGTCGACGCTTGTGCCGACGCTGCGGGAGCCCGGCTCGGCGGCTTGCGCGTCCGTGGCGGCAGCGCGGTACGGGTCGATGGCGCCTCGCCGGCGATCGGCATCCGCTCGATGATCGCCGCCACGCGGTTGAGCGTCGCCTCCATCGCGAGCAGACGCTCGCCGATGGCGCTGATGTCGGCGCGTGTCGGCATGTTCGCCGCCGTCTGGTAGCGACTGAGCATGTCGCTCATCGTCTGCTGCAGCGCATACGACAGGCCGGCCGCCTTGTTCATCGTGCCGCTGAATTCCGGTGTGCCCATCGTCTGGTTGCTGAGCTGATTGACGCTCTTCTCCCACTGCGAGACGAAGTCGCGCCACATCGCAATCGGATCCGTCGGGGTCGAGTTGGCCATCGTGGTGGTCCTTTCGTCGTCCGGGCGCCCACGTCAACCGCAGACTATGCCGCATCGGCCGCGCCGCCTACTGAACTGCGGCATAGGCCTTTCGACACGCGATACGGCCGGCGCAGAGCATCGCACCTGGAGCAAGGTAGGCTTGCGTGCCCATCGGAACGTTGTCAAGCTGATGGGACTGGCCGTGCGATTCGCGTCAGCCAGCCCATGCGTTGTCGGGAGAGTTGCATGATCAACGCGGACACGGCCCGCCCCCCGTCTCGATTGCTGTTGTTGTCCGAGATGCGGGCCTTCTACGAGTTGGCCGGCTTCTTGGGCGCCATGCCGTGGCTCCGCACCTTGCCGCGCGGCGACGGACATCCGGTGCTGGTGCTGCCGGGCTTGGCGGCCAGCGACGTCTCAACTCGCCCGCTCCGCGGCTTCTTGCGCGACCGTGGTTACGCAGCGCATGGCTGGAACCTCGGCCGCAATGTCGGTTTCAGGCAGGGTGTCGAGGAGCGGCAACTCGAGCGGCTGCAGGAACTGCGCCGCCGCTACGGACGCAAGGTCAGCCTTGTCGGCTGGAGTCTCGGCGGCATCTATGCGCGTGAGCTGGCGCGGAAAGCGCCGGACGATGTGCGGTTGGTGATCACCCTGGGCAGCCCGGTCAGGGGCAACCCCAAGGCCAGCAATGCCTGGCGCCTCTACGAGGCGCTGGCGGGGCACAGCGTCGACGTCGCGCGCAGCAAGATCGACGCCGACCCGCCGCCGGTGCCGACCACGTCGGTATTCAGCCGCAGCGACGGAGTCGTCGCCTGGGAATGCACGATGGAACCGAGCGGCCCGCAGTCCGAGAGCGTCGAGATCGAGTCGAGCCATTGCGGCATCGGCTTTCATCCGGCGTCGCTGTTCGTGGTCGCCGATCGGCTGGCGCAGCCCGAGGGCACGTGGGCGCCGTTCGATCGCAGCGGCCTGAGAAGTATTTTCTACCCCGATCCCTGGCGCGGCGAGCCCCGAGCCGCAGCCTGACCTCTGTTCGCGACGGCGTGACGAACGTCGTGCCATCGCTGTTCTGAGGGGAGCTGACCGATGGCGAGCGCCAACCAGGCGCGGCGCCGGCGTGCCCTCGTGACCGGAGCGTCCGAGGGCATCGGCCGGGAACTGGCTACAGTTTTCGCCGCGAACCAGTTTGACCTTGTGCTGCTGGCGCGCAACCGCGACCGGCTCCATGAGCTGGCCGTCGAGCTAAAGACGGCGCATGGCATAGACGCGGCAATCGCGCCGGCCGATCTCAGCGAGCCGGCGGCGCCGCAAGCCGTCTTCGACAGCATGCGCGAGCAGGGGTTCGTCATCGACGTGCTGGTGAACAACGCCGGCCTGCTGTTCGAAGGCGAATTCAAGGAGATCGCGGCCGACGACCATCTCCGCCTGCTGCAGCTCAATGTCGTCGCCGTCACAGCGCTGACCCGACTGTTCGTCGGCGACATGGTCGGGCGCGGCGGCGGCCGCGTGCTGAACGTCGCTTCGGTCGCAGCCTTCATGCCAATCCCGCGTCTCGCGGTCTACGCCGCGTCGAAGGCCTATGTGCTGTCGTTCAGCGAAGCCCTATCCGAAGAACTCAAAGGCACAGGCGTGACCGTGACGGCGCTCTGTCCGGGTGTCACGTCGACCGCCATGGTCGGCGGCACCGATCTGTCGCGGCTACCCTCCATGATGATCATGGACGCGCCGGCGGTGGCTCGCGAAGGCTACACCGCCTGCATGGCGGGCAAGGCCGTGCATGTCGCCGGTCCGGCCAATGATATCGCGGTGCAATGGATCAAGTACCAGCCGGACTGGCTCGTGCGTTCGGTTGGCGGCATGCTGGCACGCATGCGGCGTTGATCACCTGTTCAGCGGTCCATGGGAACATCATAAGGCGACAAGGATGATCGGGGCGGGCGCGCGTGTACGCCCGTCGATGAACCGGCGTGGCCGGAGAGGAGCAGCATGGCAGTCGTTTCAGCCAATGGCATCAGCGTCGCCTATGACGAGGTCGGCGATAAGGCGAAGCCAGCAATCGTGCTGATCATGGGCCTGGGCATGCAGCTCCTCGCCTGGCCGGATGCGTTTTGCCAAGGCCTGGCCGATCGTGGTTTCAGGGTGATCCGCTTCGACAATCGTGACACCGGCCTGTCGACCAAGGTCGAGGGTGGGCCGCCAATCGATCTTGGCAACGCCCTCCTGAGCGCGTTGACAGGCAAACCGGTCAAGGCCCCCTACACCTTGCGCGACATGGCGGGCGACGCACTCGGCCTCCTGGACGCATTGGACATCGCCCGGGCGCACATGATCGGCGCGTCCATGGGCGGCATGATCGCGCAGATCATCGCCGCCGAGCACGCCGATCGCACCCGCAGCCTGGTGTCGATCATGTCCTCGAGCGGCAACCGGAGCCTGCCGCAGGGCAAGCAGGAGGTCGTGGCCGCCCTCCTCGCCCCGCGGCCCAGCATCGGCGACCGGGAAGCCGCCATCCAGCATTCCATGAAGATCGCGCGCGCGATCTCAAGTCCGGGCTACCCGCCGGTCGATGCCGACCTGCGCGCCCGGATCGAGCGCAGCTTCGACCGCAGCTACTATCCCGTCGGTGTTGCTCGCCATTTCATGGCCGTCCTGGCCTCCGGCGACCGGGTCGAGTTGCTCAAGCGCGTACGCGTGCCGACCCTGGTCGTGCATGGTGCCGACGACCCGCTGGTACCGGTTGAGGCCGGCAAGGAGACCGCTGCCCTGGTTCCTGGCGCCAAGTTGACGATTGTCCCCGGCATGGGTCACGATCTGCCGGCGGGTCTGTTCCCGATCCTCACCGATTCAATTGCCCAGCACTGCAAGGCCGTCGACGCGTCGACCTAATGCCGGGCCGGGAGGTGCCAGATGGCCGGTCGCGACCGCAAGATCGAACCACCTTCGCGAACACTCCTCGCCTTGGAAGGCCGCGGCCTGCTGGAGTTGCCGGCGCTGCTGGCCGCCGCGCCCTTTCTTGCCACTGCGCCGCGTGGTCAGCGGCATGCAGTGGTCGTTCTGCCGGGATTGGGCGCCGACGACAGCTCGACATTGCCGATCCGCCGATTCCTGGCCGGGCTCGGGTACGACGTGCATGGCTGGGGTCGCGGCCGCAACGTCCGCGCGCCGCTCAGCGACGTGGCGGCGATCGTCGACCAGGTGACAAAACTGCGATCGACGACGCAGCTGAAGGTCAGCCTGGTTGGCTGGAGCCGCGGCGGCATCCTGGCACGGGAAGTGGCGCGGCAAATCCCCGAGGCCGTTCGCCTCGTCATCAGCTTGGGTAGCCCCTTCGCCGCCGCTGATGCCAGCAACGTCAAGGAGATCTGGCGCTTGCTGACGGGCGAGGAATACAAGGCGCCCGATCCGGAGCGCCTGCGCAGCCTCGCTCAGCCGCTTCCGGTTCCAGCCACCTCTATCTATACCCGCGCCGACGGCGTCGTCGCGTGGCAGGCGTGCCTGGAGCAGGAAAGCCCGACGGCCGAGAACGTCGAGGTCAACACCACCCATCTCGGGCTCGGCTTCCATCCGCCGGCGCTCTGGGTCATCGCCAATCGGCTGGCGCAGCCGTTCGATTCCTGGCGGCCCTTTCGCCCCAGCCGGCTGGTGGCACCGTTCTTTCCGCGGCGTCGTTCGGGCTGAGTCGGTGGAGCAGAGGCCAAATGGCAGGATCGCCGCCGGTACCGTATCGCTTCGGCCTTGGTGGCCGCCGGCGCGCATCGACAAAACAAGGCGCCAGCGGAAGCGGCGCGGTATCAACGTAGGGAGGCTTGCATGAGCCGTCTGTCAGCGCTGGATTCAAGCTTCCTCTACATGGAGACTCCCGACACGCCGATGCACGTCGCGGGACTCGCCATTTTCGCGCCCACCGGCGAGGACAGCCAAGTCCTGTTCAGCCGCTTTCGCGACCACATCGCGGCCCGACTGCATCTGCTGCCGTTCTTCCGCCGCCGCCTCAACGCCCTGCCGGCGACGATCGACAATCCGGTTTGGGTCGCCGACCAGAATGTCGACCTCAACTGGCACCTGCGCCAGATCGCCCTGCCCCGGCCCGGCACGGCGGAGCAGCTGCACACGCTGGTTTCGCGCCTGCACATGATCCTGCTCGATCGCGACAAGCCGCTGTGGCAGTTCTACATGATCGAGGGACTGAAGGACGGCGGCTTTGCGATCTACACCAAGATGCATCACGCCGGGATCGACGGCGGCGCCGGCGTGGCGGCGCTCGACATCATCTTCAGCGCCACGCCCGACTCGCCGCCGGTCGCGCCCGGCCCCAAGCCGACGCCGCAACGCGAACCCAACATCCTGGAACTGATCAGCACGGCGTACGCCGATTTCTACCGCCAGCAACTCGGCATGATGCAGGCGTGGCCGAGCATGGGCAAGGCAGCGGCCGCCGTCTGGCGCCGGACGGTCGAGGACCTGTCGCGCCGCAAGCTCGCGGCGCAGCCGGCGCCGAAGACCATCTTCAACGTCACGGTGTCGAACCAGCGCAGCTTCGGCACGTCGTCGATCTCGCTGACGGAGACCAAGGCAGTCGCCAAGGCCACCAAGTCCAAAGTCAACGACGTGGTGATGGCGATCTGCGCCGGCGCGCTGCGGCGCTACCTGAAGCCGCGCGGTGCGCTGCCCGACCAGCCGCTGATCGCCGCCATCCCGGTGTCGCTGCGCGAGGCCGGCAACACCGAGATGAACAACCAGGTCACCACGATGATCTGCAGCCTCGCGACCGATGTCGCCGATCCTGTCGAGCGCATCGCCGCGATCGTCGCGTCCTCGCAAGACTCCAAGGCGCGCCTGGGCGACGTCCGCGAGGCATTGCCGAAGGACATTGCGCTGTTCGGCGCGCCGCTGGTCATGACCGGCATCGCGCAATGGGCGGCCCGCACCAAGATGGCCGACCAGCTGCCGGCGGTGATGAACGTCCTGATCTCGAACGTCGCCGGGCCGAAGCGGCCGATGTACTGCGCCGGCGCCCGCTGCACCGGCTACTTCCCGGTTTCCATCCCGGCGAATGGCAGCGCGCTCAACATGACCGTGCACAGCTACCTCGACAACCTCGACTTCGGCATCATCGCCTGCCGCCAGGCGGTTCCCGACACCCAGAAGATTGCCGACTACCTGGTGCAGGAGTTCGAAGCGCTCAAACGCATGACTTTGGACAAGGCGCCGGCGGCCGAGGTCCGCACGATCGACGTTCGTCCCAAGGCCGCGGCCAAGCAGGCGTCGTGACCAAGGTGCGCGGCGCAACGACGGACGCCATGACCGCGACCACGCCGAACATCGTCCGGCTGGGCCACATCGAATTCCGGGTCACCGACCTGGCGCGGGCCCGCGACTTCTACGTCGACCTGCTGGGTCTGCACGAGACCGAACGCGACAAGGATCAGGTCTACCTGCGCGCCATCGAGGGTCGCGAGCACCATTGCCTCACCTTGCGCAAGGCGCCAAGCGCCGGCTTCGGCGGGTTGGCCTTCAAGGTGGCGACGCCCGACGACCTCGACATGCTCGCGCGTCGCTTCGGCGCACTCGACCTGCCGATGAAGTGGCTGCAGCGCGGCGAACGTCACGCGATCGGAACGACTTTGCGTGTGCGCGATCCGCTGGGATTTCCGGTCGAGTTCTACGCCGAGATGGCACCGGTCGAGTGGCTGCTGCAGAAGCCGCATTTGCACCGCGGCGCGGCGCCGACCCGCCTCGACCACGTGAACATCCTGACCCCTGACGCCCAGCGGGGATACGACTGGTACACCGCCGAGCTCGGCTTCAAGTGCGCCGAGTACACGGAAAGCGATCCGCCGGATCGCCGGATCTGGGCCAGCTGGCTGTATCGCAAGTCGACGGTGCACGACATCGCCGTCATGACCGGCCCCGGCCCGGCGGCGCACCATGCCGGCCTCTCGGTCAGCGAACCGATGAGCGTGATCCGCGCCTGTGACACGCTCGCCTCGGCCGGCTACGCCGAGTCGATCGAGCGCGGGCCGGCGCGGCATGGGATCTCCAACGCCTTCTTCGTCTACGTGCGCGATCCCGACGGCAACCGCGTCGAGCTGTACGCCGGCGACTACCTCACGTCGGATCCCGACATGAAGCCGATCCGCTGGGCGCTGAACGACAAGCGGCGGCAGACGCTGTGGGGTGCGCCGCCACCCCGTCGCTGGTTCGAGGAGTACATGTCGGTCGAGTCGATGGACGGCCCGGACCTGCTGCCAGTCAACCCGCCCTTGCTGCAGGCGGTCCCGAGCTACGTTGACTGACTGCCGCCAGCGTGCGGTCGCAAGGCGCCACTACTTCGCGAAATAGCGGTCAACCGTCTTGCCGTCGATGTGCCAGGCCTTGATTCGGGCGCGGCCGTCACGGGTGACGGCGAGGTCGATCGTCAGCTGCACCTTGCCCTCGATCAGCAGCCGTTCGAGTTGTGCGGCGTGCTGTTCGGGCACGTACAATCGTCCGCCTTGGACGCCGCTCGGCGTGAACTCCATGCGTCCGGCCGGGCCGCGTTCACCGGGCGCGGCGCGACGGGCCTCGGCCAATGTTTCGCCCCACCCGTCGAGGACGAAGAGGCAATCGCTCGTCGAGCTGTGTTCGCCGTTCGCCGCCAGCGCACGCACCGTGGCGGGCGCGTTGGCCGGCGCCTGCGACACGCACAGCCGCGTGACACGGCCGATGAACGGCGTCTCGGCATTCCAGTCGAAGCGATAGCGAAGATAGTGGCCGCGCAGCAGGTCGCGCGGATCGTAGCCGCGGATCGCGACCCGCATGACGTCGGCCCGCGCGATGCGTCGCTCGGCGTCGCCCACCATGGCGCCCAGTGCCAAGACCGGCAGCGCCAGCGCCGCGACCACTGCGATCATCATCAGGCGCTTCATATCGCCGCCTCCAGACGCGTGCCGCCGCGCTGGGCAAGGCGCCAGCCGAGCGCCGCCAGCACCAGGCACAACACGCCACCGCCGATCAAGCCCAGGCCGGTGTTGAGCAGGCCACCCAAGGCCTCCCAGTAAAAGATGAAGACACGGATCGCGATGATCGCGAAGGCCAGCACGAACAGGGTCCGTCGTCCGGCGCGCAACGCCAGCCAGCTGACCACCGCCCAGAAGGCGATGAACACCAGGGCGGCCGCAATGTGCGGCAGGCCGCTGGCCGAACGGCGGCGCCAGAAAGTCGCGTCGTCGGTACCGGCCAGCCACCAGATCGCCATGGTCGCCATCCACAGGCCGAGGCCTGCGAGCACAATCAACATCAAAACCTGCGCGCCCGCGACGCCGCGTGCACGCTCGCGCCACAGCAGCGCCGCCACCGCCAGGCTGACGACGATCGCGACGCCCACCCCGGCGGTCTGCCGCGGCTGGAAGACGATCAGCTGTGGAATGCCGGCGGCGACCAGCAGGGCGAGCAAGCCGCAGGCGATGATGGCGTTGGCCTGGTTGCGCTGTGACTCCTGCCAGCCGCGCGCGACACCGATCGCCAGCAGCACGAGGCCGGGCAGCCACGCCAGCAGGATTATCGCCTCACCGCTCAGCAGCCGCGACCACACGCGCTCCAGTCGCTCGATCGCCATCATGTAGGTCGCCGCGGCGGCGACTGCCCAGGCGATGCCCAGGACCTGCGAGCGGGTCACCAGCGCCAGGAACGGCGTGCAGACGGCGAGCCACACCAGCATCGCCTGCCATGCCTCGCCGTCGAGTTGATAGACCTGGCTGATCAGCGCGATGCCGCTCAGCACCAGGCCGAACAACAGCAGCGCCAGGATCTCGCGCGTCTTGTCCCAGCCGCGCTGCCAGGCGACGAACGTGGCAGTCGCCAGCGCGGCGGTGAGCGACAGGTCGACGGAAATCTTGAACCAGCCGGGGATTCGTTCCCAGTTGGCTGCCACAACCGCCAGCACGCCCATGCCGACGGCGAAAGCGCCCAATCCGGCCAGCGCCCATAGCCAGATCGGCCGTGCCTGCGCCTGCTCCCAGGCGGCGATGCGCTCGGCGGCCGCGTCGTCGATCAAACCGGCGGCGCGCCAGCGGCCGAGGTAGCGATTGGCAAACATTCTTCCATTGTGAGCAAACACTCACAGGAAGTCAACAAAAATGAGCGCAACGTCACTAAGCTCATGACCCGACTGCCCAGCGCGAGACAACCAATCGCCACCATGGGGACACGGGCGAGGCGATCGACGGCAAGCCCGATCAGACAAAGCTGCTGGTGGTCTTCGCCATGGCCGACGATTTGATCGACGCCAAGCCCGTGATCGATTCGTTTCCCGGCGGCTATCGGAAGGTCACGGAGAAGATGACGCGTACCTTACCGATCGTGTGGTTCAATTTCACGCTTCCCGATACGACCGAGCGCATGCCCTTCGAAGGGTTAGCGTACGTCAACGGCTGATGGGTCTTCATACCGAAGCCTTGGCGGGCACTGGAGAGCTGGCGAGGCTCGGTCTTGCCTCACGCGTCTTCCCTGGTGTCTATGACCACCTCTTTTTGCGACACCAAGGAAACGCCACCATGACCGGGACAGCCGCCCTCGACCCACAGACGATTGCCCTGATCGGGTTCGGCGAGGCCGGTACGGCAATCGCCCGCAGCCTTGGCAACAAAGGTGGCTGGCGCAGCCTGGCGCGGGCCGGCGACAACCGGCCGCGCCGCGTGATCGCGATCGACACGGCGCTCGACCTCGACGACCGCGGCCGGGCGCTGGGCGCCGAGGCGCGCCGGCTGGACGTGCCGATCACCCGCGACTACACGGCGACGCTGCGCGAAGCGGACCTGATCCTCAGCGCCGTGCCCGGGGAGCATGCCCTGCAGGCCGTGACGTCGGCCGCGCCGCTGCTCAAGCCCGGCGCGTTCTACTTCGATCTCTGCACCGTAACCGGCGCCATGGCCGAGGCCGACCGCGCCGTCGTCGAGGCCGCCGGCGCACGCTATGTCGATATCGCCGTCATGGGTTCGTTCTTCGGCCATGGCCACAAAGCGCCGATGCTTCTGGCCGGCCCGGACGCGCCCACCGCCGCAGTGTGGATGAAGGCGCATGGGTTTTCCGTCGAGGTGCTCGGCCCCAAGCCCGGCAGCGCATCTGCGGTCAAGATGCTGCGCAGCGTCATGATGAAGGGCATTGAGGCACTGGCCGTCGAGTCGCTGGTCGCTGCGCATCGCCAGGGCCTCCTCGACGAGGTGCTGGGCTGCTTCGGCGACCTCGATCTCGAGCCGTTCCACAAGAACGCGGCCCGGCTGCTGGCGACCCATGTCGTGCACGCCAGGCGTCGCTGGGAGGAAATGGCGCTGGTCGAGCGTACCCTGCTCGAGACCGATGTCGCACCATTGATGACCCAGGCAATCGCCGCCAGCCACAAGCGCACCGTCGACGCCGCGATCGCGCCGGCTGACGGCAAGGTGCCACCGCTTGCCGCGGCGCTGGAATTGCTGTCGGCAAAGGTGGTGCGTGGCGTCTGACGCCGACCGTCGCCGTTAAGGCCGGATCACACCAGCTTTTACGGCGGCACGCTCGGGTTGGCGGCGACGACGCGTTTTTGCCGGTCCGAGATCGGCGCCTGGAAGTTGTTGAAGTGGATGCGGTGCATCACCTTCCAGCCGAACAGCACGCCGGTGTGCCGGCGGGCGCGCAGCAGCCACGGCCCCGCCTCGTAGTCGGTCATCAGCGAGCCGCTGCCCATGAGCGCCATGCGCCTGCTGAGCGTGCGGCCGTACTCGCAGTCGCTGCCCGGCACGTAGTGGGGATAGGCCGAGCATTTCTGCCAATCGATGTGGTGCAGGAAGCGGTCGTTGTCGGTGATCGGCACGTCCCTGCCGAGCCAATGGCCGACCTCGTGCGCGGCGGTGACGTGGTGGAAGCTCTGTCCCGGCGGCCGCGTGAACTCGACGTCCTCCTGGGTGATCCGCGTCGCCATCGCCCGAAACGGAACCGGCGGCTGGGTTTCGCCTTGCCGCGTGTGCAGCTGCACCACCTCCATGAGGACGTGCGGGGTCGCCGCGCCGCCGGATGGCACGGGCTCGATCTCCATGCCGCAGCGGACATGCGCGGCCAGACCGCGCCGGCTGATGAACTCCAGATAGTCGGCATCGCTCATCGTATCGCCGGACTCGGCGACACTGGGCGGCAGCAGGACGAGCTGGTTGTTCCAGATCAACTCCACCATCCGCTTGAACTTGGCGGAAAAGGCGGCGAATTCATGGGTGCGCCAGCTGCGCGCATGGAACAGCATGTCGTGCGCGTCGCGCACCCTGCCGTGCTCCCGTTTGTCGTCCGTCGGCGCAAGGTGCTCATTCATCACCAGCTGGCCGGCGCCGGCTATCCTGGGATCGCGCGCCAACAGGCGGACTCGCAGGCGGATGACCAGCTCCGCCGACTTGCCGGGACCGGCCGGGCGGAACTCCGAGTCGAAGTTGCCCTGCTGGATCTTGAGCCGACGGGCCACGCCTACCTCCACGGTCTGGTTAGGCCATTCCTGCGCCACGGCCGGCGCGCGGTCGGCAACCGCGCCCGGTCGGAAACCACTCATTCTGTCAGAATATAAGTGAGTGACTATTCACTGTCAATGATGGTAAACGTCAGCCGCCCGGCCGTCTAATCGGCGAACGGATCCTTCATCAGGATCGTGTCGTCGCGCTCCGGCGAAGTCGAGAGTAGCGCCACCGGACAGCCGATCAGCTCCTCGACTCGGCGCACGTACTTGATGGCGGCGGCCGGCAGCTGCGCCCAGGAGCGCGCGCCGCGCGTGCTTTCGCTCCAGCCCTCGAACGTCTCGTACACCGGCTCAAGCGCCGCCTGCGCCTGCATGGTGAAGGGAAAGCGCTCGATGACGCGACCGCCCAGCCGGTAGCCAACGCACACTTTCACTTCCGACATGCCGTCGAGCACGTCGAGCTTGGTCAGCGCCACGCCGTCCATGCCGTTGAGCTTCACCGCCTGGCGCACGATCACCGCGTCGAACCAACCGCAGCGCCGCGGCCGGCCGGTCACGGTGCCGAACTCGGCGCCGCGCTCGCCCAGGCCGCGGCCGATGTCGTCCAGCAGCTCGGTCGGGAATGGTCCGTCGCCGACCCGCGTGGTGTAAGCCTTGGCGATTCCCAGCACATAGCCGACGCTGCCGTTGCCCAGGCCGCTGCCGATCATCGCCTGTGCCGCCACGGTGTTTGACGACGTGACGTATGGATAGGTGCCGTGGTCGATGTCTAGCATCGTCGCTTGGGCGCCTTCGAACAGGATCCGCTTGCCGCCGCGGCGCAGCTCGTCGAGCCGTTCCCAGGCGTCCTCGGCAAAGGGCAGAATTTTCGGCGCAATGTC
>DATFGV010000305.1:0-4780 GCA_035249115.1 Vineibacter sp. | reverse complement strand
CGATCAGTAATGAGTGACCCATCGTTTATTAACGCGCCCGGGCCTTCCGGGTAACTTACCGCTTACGGCCGGTAAATAACCCCCGGCGCGGCAATCCAGTGCCGATGCCATCTGGATCGGATGGTCGCCCCAACTTTCCGCCCGTGTTAGGTCTGGGAACGCTAGGCGGCACCGGTGCCGCCATCGGGAGATCGCAGCATGGGCAAGCGGATCGGTCTGCTGACCAGCGGCGGCGACTGCGCCGGGCTGAACGCCGTCATCCGCGCCGTCGTGCGCCGGGCGCATCACGGCTACGACTTCGACGTCGTCGGCATCCGCAAGGGCACGCACGGGCTGCTGGCCCGCCCGGTCGAGGTCGAGGACCTGAAGCCGGAGCACGACGACACGGCGCTGCTCCGGCTGGGCGGCACGATTTTGGGTACCACCAACAAGGGCGATCCCTTCGCCTTCCCGATGGCGGACGGCTCCTTGAAGGACCGTTCGGAGGAAATCGTCGAGGGCTTCCGGGCGCTCGACCTCGACGCCCTGATCGGCGTCGGCGGCGACGGCAGCCTGAAGATCCTGTCGCGCCTGGCGCTGCAGGGCGGCATCCCCTTCGTGGGCGTCCCCAAGACCATCGACAACGACGTCGCCCGCACCGAACGCGCCGTCGGCTATACCACGGCGGTGGCGACCGCCACCGAGGCGCTCGACCGGCTGCAGCCGACCGCGGCCAGCCACGACCGGCTGATGGTGCTGGAGCTGATGGGCCGCGATGCCGGCCACATCGCCATCGCTGCCGGCGTCGCCGGCGGCGCCGACGTGGTGCTGATCCCGGAGATCGCCTGGACCTTGAAGACGGTGGTGCGGCGGGTGAAGGACCTGCGGGTGGCCGGCCGCAACTTCGCGCTGGTGGTGGCCGCCGAGGCTGCACAGCCGGAGGGCATCGACGATGGCGTGATCGACCAGGCCGGTGGCGTCGGCCACTGGCTGGGCGTCGAGCTCGGCAAGGCGACCGGCGCCGAGACGCGTGTGACGGTCTTGGGCCACGTGCAGCGCGGCGGCGTGCCCAACGCCGAGGACCGGCTGCTGGGCTCGGCGCTGGGCGTGCACGCCGTCGACCTCGTGGCCCAGGGCCGCACCGGCCGCATGGTGGCGTGGTGGAACCGCGACGTGATCGACGTGCCGCTGGAGGAGGTCGTGGCGGTGCCCAGCGTCGTCGACCCGCATGGCCCGATGGTGCGCACCGCCCGCGGGCTCGGCATCTGCCTCGGCGACGCGCTCTGACCCAGATCCTCCGATTCGCCCGCCCTTGATATTGAACAATCGCTCACCAGATATATGAGCGGTTGTTCATAAAGGAGGGGCATTTGCGTCAACGCCGTCTATACGCCGCAGCGTCGGTAGTGATTTCCGGCCTTGTCGCCGCGCCGGGACTGGCCGCGGCCCAAAGCGTGGCAGCCCTTTCAGCCGTCGGTTTCCCGATCATCGCTGGCTCGGCCATCGAACTCTCGACCTTGCGACCGACCAGCGGCGCCGCCAGCCAGGCAGCGGTCCGCGACGCGACGACGGCCCTGAGCCAGGCCGCCCTATGGTCGACCACCGCCATACTGGTTTCCGGCGTCATGACGACGTTGGTGCTGCGCGATGCCAGCGGCGCCGTGCGGGCGACGTTCACCGTCCCGGCGCGGGCTGTGTCCGCCGTCGGCCTGCGGCGCGGCGACAGCATCCGCACGACGGCGACCGAGGCCGGCGTGATCCTGCATAAAGACGATCGCGTCCTGGCCTTCGTCGCCAAGAATGATCAGCAACACCTGGTGCAGCATGTGGTCCTGGCACCCCGCTAACGCACTGCCGGCGATCGGTGCCGCGCTGATCGCCACGGCTCTGCTCATTGCGCCGCTGCCGGCGTCGGCCGGCGAACCGCGCTGCGACGAGACGCCGCCGACGGTCGACAAGGTGGCGCGCGCCGTCACCGCGGCGACCCGCCTGGAGCGGAGCCTCGACGGCACCGGCGCACAGTTCGCCATCATCGCCCGTGTCGGCTCCGATCTCGGGCGTCACGGCATCAGCTATACCCATGCCGGCCTGGTGTGGCGCGACGATCCGGCCGGCCGTTGGCAGATCACGCATGTGCTGAACGATTGCGGCGGCAGCTTTTCGCGACTGTACCGGCAGGGGCTGATGCAGTTCTTCCTCGATGATCCGGTGCGCTATGACGCTCTGGTCCTGGTGCCCGCGCCTGCCATGCGCGACGCCATGGTCGCGCGTCTGGCGTCAGGCGCCGCCACCACGCTGCATCAGCCGCGCTACAGCGCCCTGGCGTATCCCTACTCGACCACTTACCAGAACTCGAACCAGTTCGTGCTCGAGAACCTGGTGCTGGCCCGCGCCGGCATGCTGAGCGCCGGTCGTGACAAGGCGATCGATGAGCTGCAGCGCAGCGGTTTTCGGCCGCATGTCGTGCGGCTCACCGGTTTCGAGCGGCTGGCCGGCGGCTTCAAAGCCAATATGCGGTTCGACGACCATCCGCGATCGGCAATCGAGGACAACCGCTACGCGGTGGTCACCGTCGATGCCATCGAACGCTGGCTGGCCGCGACCGGCGGCTTGCACGCGCGCCACGAGCTGCGTTGAAGCCGACGGCTCCGCGGCTCAGCCGCCGCACTTCGGCGGCATGAAGGGCGTGAGTTCCCTGACGTCGGCGCGCCAGACGATGTCCTCGCGCTTGAAGGTGTAGCGCGCGATCACGCCGCTCTCGTGGATCTCGAAGGTCGATTCCATCCAGTCGGCGTGGTCCTTCGAGGTCTGCTTGACCGTCCACGACCGGCCCTTGAGCAGCGGCGAGTCGACCTTCGGCGAGCCCCCCTTGGGATCGGCTTTGGTCGGCGGGGCCGGCGGGAACGGCGGCGACAAGGTGAAGGTGACGTCGGTGTCGTCGTGGAAGCGACCGAGCTCCAGCGTGCGGATGGTGAAGGTCGGCCGCGTCTTGTCGTCGCGCGGCAGCGCGTCGATCAGCTTGCTGCGCAAGGCGACCGGCAGCAGCGTCTCGGGCGGCAGCTTGACCTTGCGCGGCAGCCGGTCGGACTTGACGTCGAGCAAGCCGTTGGCGCCGGTCGTGGCGGTGCCACGCACGTCCTCGCCGCGGCCGTTGAAGATGTAACGCGAGGTGTACTGCAGCGCCGTGCCGTCGAACTTCTCCGTGACGCTGAGGCGCTCCTGGTAGGTGTCGGCGTTGCCGGTCAACGGTCCGTTGGGGTCGCGTCCCTTGGCGTTGCGCTCGATGCCGTAGAACACCGCGCTGCCGTACGACCAGCCGTCGCAGGTCCGGCTCAGCGTGCCGGAAATCTGGCTGGCCACGGCGGTGTCGGCCGGCGGTTTGGCGACCGTGACCTGGTAGGTGATGGCGTGCGGCTGCAGGTCGGCGGCAACCGCCGGCGCGGCCGCCAGGACACCGGCCAGCACCGCCGCGGCACGGCGGGCCGGAAGGGTCACTCTAGGCGGTCTGGTCGGCATTTTTTGGCTCTCACGCACGGTCGGGTGCCACGGGCAGCGGCGCCACGAGAGGTCTGTCGTGCCTATTTGACCCGACCGCGCCCGGGAATCCACCGTAATCGACGAGGCAATCGCGGCAACGCCCTGATATCGCGGGCGCATTTGGTCCAGCGCGGACCGGTCGTGCCGCCGCCGATGGCCCCACCGCTGCGGGCGGCCTTAGCTGAAGGCCTCGTCCCAGGTACCGCGGGTCGAGGCGCGGGAATATTCCGTGGCGCGGTTCTCGAAAAAGTTGGTGTGCTCGACACCGTTGAGCATGAAGTCGATCCAGGGCAGCGGGTTCTTCTCGACCCGGTAGATCGGCTGCAGGTCGAGCTGCGTCAGCCGCCGGTCGGCGATGAAGCGGATGTAGCGCTTCACGTCGTCGGCGCTCATGCCCTCGATGCCGCCCATCTCGAAGGCGAGATCGATGAAGGCGTCCTCGTGGTCGACGATGGTCGAGCAGGCGATGTAGAGCTCGCGCCGCAGCTCCTCGGTCCAGATTTCGGGGTTCTCGGAGATGAAAGTGCGGAACAGGCGGATGATCGAGTTGCAGTGCAGGCTCTCGTCGCGCACCGACCACGAGACGATCTGGCCCATGCCCTTCATCTTGTTGAAGCGCGGGAAGTTCAGCAGCATGGCGAAGCTGGCGAACAGCTGCAGGCCCTCGGTGAAGGCGCCGAACACCGCCAGCGTCTTGGCGATGTCGGCCTTCGACTCGACGTTGAACTCCTGCATGTAGTCGTACTTGTCCCTCATCTCCTTGTAGCGCAGGAAGGCCGAGTACTCCTGCTCCGGCATGCCGATGGTGTCGAGCAGGTGCGAGTAGGCGGCGATATGCACCGTCTCCATGGCCGAGAAGGCGGCCAGCATCATCTGCACCTCGGTGGGTTTGAAGACCCGCGCGTAGTGCTTCATGTAGCAGTTGTTCACCTCGACGTCGGCCTGGGTGAAGAAGCGGAAGATCTGGGTCAGCAGGTGCCGCTCGCTGTCGGAGAGCTTGTTGCGCCAGTCCTTGACGTCATCGGCCAGCGGCACTTCTTCCGGCAGCCAGTGGATGCGCTGCTGCGTCAGCCAGGCGTCGTAGGCCCAGGGATAGCGGAACGGCTTGTAGATCGGCTTGGCGTCGAGGAGGGACATGGCTTCTTGCTACTCGCGGCAGGCTCCGCTGGGAACGGAGCGATTGCGGGGATAACGGGAATAAGCGGCGGCGCTAACGCAAATTTCGCTTCGACAAACTTTTCACCTCACCCTGAGGAGCATCGCG
>DATFGV010000304.1:0-2798 GCA_035249115.1 Vineibacter sp. | reverse complement strand
GGCGCGACTGATCCCGGTCGAGCTGGATGGCGAGCTCCATGCGCGCCTCGCGAAAGCCTTCCCGCGGCTGCGCACGTTGAGCGGCGATGCGGCGCGGTTGTCCGAGCTGCTGGCCGGCCACGGCGTCGGCCCGGTGGCGTGTGTCGTGTCGAGCCTGCCGCTGCTCGCCATGCCGGCGGCGGTGGTCGAGGCGATCGTGACGGCGATCGTCGCGGTCCTGCCGGCCAACGGCGCGCTGGTGCAGTTCACCTACGGTCCGGCTTCGCCGGTCCCGCCCGAGCTGATGCGACGCCTGCACCTGCACGGCGCACGCGGCCGGCGCATCTGGTCCAACCTGCCGCCGGCCGTCGTCTGGCGCTTTACGCGGCGTGCCTAGCCGAGCCGCGCCGCGGCCCGTTTGACGGCGGCCGCGCGTTCTGACTGGCGCCCCGCGGCGGCCTCGGTGACGCGGGCGGTCAGGTCGGCGCCGGCGGCGGACGGCGAGCCGGCGTTGAACGGCGGTTGCGGGTCGTATTCGATGCCGAGCTGGATCGCCTTGGCGACCTCCGGGCCGGCGATCTGGGCCGCGACCGTCAGCCCGAAATCGATGCCGGCGGTGACGCCGCCGCCGGTGATCGTATTGCCGTCGACCACCACCCGCTCGTGCACCGGCGTGGCGCCGAACGCCTTCAGCATGTCCATCGACATCCAGTGCGTGGCGGCGCGCTTGCCCTTGAGCAGCCCGGCGGCACCCAGCACCAGCGCGCCGGTGCAGACCGAGGTCACGTACTTGGCGCCGGCCGCCTGGCGCCGCAGGAACGCCAGGGTCGCCTCGTCCTCCAGCAGCGGGTTCATGCCGGCGCCGCCCGGCACGCAGACCAGGTCGAGCTGCGGGCAGTCGGCGTAGGTCGTGGTCGGCAGGATCTGCATGCCGCCGCCGGCGCGCACCGGCTGGCGGTCCTTCCACACCAGGTGCACCTCGGCTCCCGGCAGCTTGGTCAGCACCTCGTAGGGGCCGGTCATGTCGAGTTGCGTGATATCGGGAAACAGCAGGAACCCGACGTGGAACGGGGTGGCCATGGCGATGCTCCGGGAGGCGACAGAGGGCGACACCATAGGTATGGCGGCGCGCGCCGGAAACGGCATTGTGCGGCATTACCTCCAAAGGTCGGATCGTCCCGTGGGAGCCACAGTAAGCGCCGTTGGTCGGTCGCCATGTCTTGACCCCAGCTGGGTAAGACAATATCTTACATGACATGAAAACCACGGTTTCGTCGAAGGGCCAAATCGTGCTGCCGGCCGAGATCCGGGAGCAGGACCGCATCGTGCCCGGCCAAGTCTTCGAAATCGAGCGGCTGGATCGCGGCGAATACCGCCTGAAACGCCAGGAGCGGCAACGCAACGAGGGACTGGTCAATCTGCTGCTTGCCTGTCCGGTCAAGGGCTGGTTCCAGCCGATGGACCGCTCCGAGACAACCAACGACATCAAGGTCCCTCGACTCGGATGATCTTTCTGGTCGATGCGAATGTTCTCAGCGAACCGACGAGACGGGCGCCCAACAGCAAGGTCGTCGAATGGCTCGGCGCTAACGAGCGACGGCTTGTTGTCGATTCCATTGTCCTTGGCGAACTGCAGATCGGCATTCTTGCCCTTCCGCGCGGACGCAAGCGGACCCAGCTTGAGGGGTGGTTTGAAACCGTGGTTCAGACGATTGAGTGCCTGCCATGGGACGCGCCAATCGCCCGGCGGTGGGCCGCGCTGGTGATTGATCTGAAGCGACGAGGCGAACCGGTTCCGATTCTCGATGGAATGATCGCTGCGACGGCGCTGGAGCACCGTCTCACCGTCGTCACGCGAAACACGAGGGATTTCGCGAGGACTGGAGCGAAGGTGCTCGACCCCTTCGCGTGACGCGATCGTGATGCGTCACGTCGGCGTCTGGTCCAGCTGAAGTTCAGGCGGTGAGCGCTTCGCGTCGGGCCTTGCGGCCTTTCCTCAAGCCTTCCGCGCCGACCACCAGGCCAAACGGGAAGAACCACGCCATCGCCGATCCCATGCGCACCGCGTCGATACCGCCCGGCACCACAAGCGCTTGCGCCGTGAGCGACACGATTGGCCCGGCGGTCATCGTCGCCAGGACGGCGACGACGCCGTACAGGACGCCTTCGGTGTGGCGGCCGATCGACCAGGCGGCGAAGCCGGCGATCAGCGGCACAAGGGCTAGAAACATCGCCATGGACTAGCTCTACAGTCACCAGGCATCGCCGCAAAAGCCGGATTATGTCCGATTCGGAGCGAACGGCGTTGCCGCCCAAGCCCCCAAGCATCCTGACCATTCTCGGCCGACGCGGCCGAAACCCGGACAAAGCGCCGGCCGTTGATGACCCCCACGTCATGAATTGCTAGGCTCGCGTCCAATCCCTGATGGCAAGGACGCTGACCCGATGAAATTCGGCATTTTCTACGAGCACCAGCTGCCCAAGCCGTGGACCGAGGGCGCCGAGCAGCGCCTGTTCCACGAGGCGCTGGAGCAGGTCGAGTTGGCCGACCGGATCGGCATCGACTACGCTTGGGAGGTCGAGCATCACTTTCTGGAGGAGTATTCGCACTCCTCGGCGCCGGAGGTGTTCCTCGCCGCCTGCTCGCAGCGCACCAAAAACATCCGGCTGGGTCACGGCATCTGCCTGTCGCCGCCCGGCTACAACCATCCGGCACGGGTCGCCGAACGGATCGCGACCCTGGACCTCGTGTCCAACGGCCGGGTCGACTGGGGCACCGGCGAATCCTCGTCGCTGATGGAACTGGGCGGCTTCCGCGT
>DATFGV010000303.1:0-3660 GCA_035249115.1 Vineibacter sp. | reverse complement strand
GAGGTGCGGGACTACATCCAGCTCTATTGCGCCGACACCCAGCCGAAGGAACTGCACGCCCTGCGCGTGCTGGCGCTCGAATGGATGGAGCACATGGCGCAGTACCGCCCCCATATCGGCGGCGCCGTCTGGCACGGCACGGCGACCCGGCTGTCGGACATCTATATCCAGCTGTTCTGCGACGACCCGAAGTCGGCCGAGATCACGCTGATCGACCACCATGTCGACTACGAGCCGCGCATGGTGACCGGCTTCCACGGCGAGCAGGTCGAGGCGCTCAGCATTCATGTGGCGAGCCGCGCCCTCGGCGAGGAAATCGGGGTGCACCTCCTGATCTACGACCTCGACGACCTGCGCGGCGCCCTCAAGCCCGACACCCAGGGCCGCGTGCCGCGGGGCAATCTGGCCGCGCTGCGGCGGCTGATCGAAAAGGAAAGTGGATGACTGCGAAGCCTACGCGCCGCGGCTGGCTCTACGGGGGCGTGGCCGCGGTGGCGGCGATCGCCGGACTCGGCGGGGCGATCTGGCACCGGCGCGCCAACGGAGGTGGCGAGCGGCTGGATGCCGCTTTCTGGGCCCAGCGCTTCGAGCGGCCGGAGGGCGGGGAGCTGGTTTTCGAACAGCTGCGCGGCAAACCGCTGCTGATCAACTTCTGGGCCACCTGGTGTCCGCCCTGCGTGGAAGAGATGCCGATGATCGACGCCTTCTTTCGTGAAAATGCGGCCAACGGCTGGCAAGTCGTGGGATTGGCGATCGATCAGCCCAGTGCCGTGCGCAAGTTCCTGGCCAAGACGCCGGTCAGCTATCCGATCGGACTGGCGGGCTTGCAGGGGACCGAACTGGTCAAGAACCTGGGAAACACGGCCGGCGGCCTGCCGTTCAGCATCGTATTGGATGCCAATGGCGCCATCTCGGCGCGTAAAATGGGCAAGATCGAACCGGCCGACCTCCGGGCGTGGCGGCGGGCATAGTTCACGGCTAGAATTCGGTCCCCCAATCGGGTAGTTGACGGCTGAACGCCGAAGTACACCGAAGTACACAGAAGTACACCGATTTTCAGGCCAAATAAATCCTCATAGCCGGCAACTCCGGCGCTGGAGTCCCATGGATCTGCGCAAGCTCAAGACACTGATCGATCTGGTGTCCGAATCGAATATTTCCGAACTGGAAATCACTGAAACCGAAGGCAAGGTCCGCATCGTCAAGGGCGGAATCGCGGCGCCGGTCCAGTACGTGCAGACCGTGGCGGCCCCGGCTCCGGCCATCGGCGCCGCGGCACCCGTGGGCGCCATCGCTGCGGCTCCGGCGGCCGCTCCGGTGGAGGCCGCACCGTCGGGCCATGTGGTGAAGTCGCCCATGGTCGGCACCTTCTACCGCTCCTCCAGCCCCGGCGCTCCGGCCTTCGTCGAAGTGGGCAGCCAGGTGAAGGAGGGCGACACGATCTGCATCATCGAGGCAATGAAGATCCTCAACGAAATCGAGGCCGACAAGTCCGGCACCGTCACACAGATCCTCGGAGAAAACGATCAGGCGGTCGAATACGGCCAGCCGCTGTTCATCATCGAGTGACCATGTTCAAGAAGATTCTCGTTGCCAATCGCGGGGAGATTGCACTTCGTATCCAGCGGGCTTGCAGTGAACTGGGCATCAAGGCCGTCATGGTCTATTCCGAGGCCGACCGGGAAGCCAAGTACGTGAAGCTGGCCGAAGAGGCGGTGTGCATCGGCCCGGCGCCGTCCTCCCAGAGCTACCTGAACATGCCGGCGATCATCTCGGCCGCCGAGGTGACCGATTCCGAGGCCATCCATCCCGGCTACGGCTTCCTGAGCGAGAACGCCAACTTCGCCGAGCGCGTCGAGCAGAGCGGCTTCCAGTTCATCGGCCCCTCGCCCGAGTCGATCCGCATCATGGGCGACAAGGTGTCGGCCAAGCAGGCCATGATCAAGGCCGGCGTGCCCTGCGTGCCCGGCTCGGAAGGCGAGCTGTCCGACGACGCCGCCATCAACAAGCGCATCGCGCGTGCCATCGGCTACCCGGTCATCATCAAGGCGGCGGGCGGCGGCGGCGGGCGCGGCATGCGCGTGGTGCACACCGAGGCGGCACTGGTCAACGCGATCCAGATGACCAAGGCGGAGGCCGGCGCGGCCTTCAACAATCCCTCGGTCTACATGGAGAAGTTTCTCCAGAACCCGCGCCACATCGAGATCCAGGTGCTGGCCGACAAGCACAAGAACGCGGTCTACCTGGGCGAGCGCGACTGCTCCATGCAGCGGCGCCACCAGAAGGTGATCGAGGAGTCGCCCGCGCCCGGCATCCCGCGCAAGCTGATCGAGAAGATCGGCGAGCGCTGCGCCATGGCCTGCAAGAAGATCGGCTACCGCGGCGCCGGCACCTTCGAGTTCCTCTACGAGAACGGCGAGTTCTACTTCATCGAGATGAACACGCGCGTGCAGGTGGAGCACCCGGTCACCGAGTTCACCACCGGCATCGACATCGTGAAGACGCAGATCATGGTCGCGGCCGGCGAGCGGCCGCCGTTCACGCAGCGCCAGATCGAGATGCGCGGCCATGCGATCGAGTGCCGCATCAACGCCGAGGACCCCTACAAGTTCACGCCCTCGCCGGGTCGCGTCACGATGTGGCACCCGCCGGGCGGGCCGGGCGTGCGGGTGGACTCCCACATCTACACCAACTACTTTGTGCCGCCCAACTACGACTCGATGGTCGGCAAGATCATCGTGCACGGCGACACCCGCGAGCAGGCCCTTGCGCGCATGCGTACGGCGCTGAGCGAGACGGTGGTGGAGGGCATCCAGACCAACATCCCGCTGCACCGCGAGCTGATGGTCGACGCCAAGTTCATGAGCGGCGGCACCAACATCCACTACCTCGAAGAGTGGCTCGCGGCCCACAAGCGCTGAGCATCCCTGCCGAATGTTCGAACTCCGCCTGCTCGTCCCGGAAGACCGCGTCGAGACTGTCAGCGACGCGCTCGAGGCCCTGGATGCGTTGAGTGTCTCGGTCGAGGACGCCGACGCCCAGACCGATGCCGAGCAGGCGCTCTTCGGCGAGCCGGGCATGCCGCCGCCGAAGGAGGGCTGGCAGCGCTCCCGCGTGATCGCCCTGTTTGCCGACGAGGCGCAGGCGCGCGAGGCGGCGACCGTGCTGGCGGCGCAGGACTTCTTCGATGGCTGCCAGCTGCTGGGCCTGGTCGACGTGCCCGAGCAGGACTGGGTACGGCTCACGCAATCGCAGTTCGCGCCGGTCGAGATCACGCCGGAGTTCTGGATCGTGCCCACCTGGCATGAGCCTCCGCCCGGGGCGCGGCAGGTGATCCGGCTGGATCCGGGACTGGCCTTCGGCACCGGCACGCACCCGACCACGCGCATGTGCCTGCGCTGGATCGCGTCGCGCGCGCAGATGGCCGGCAAGCGCGTGCTGGACTACGGCTGCGGCTCCGGCATCCTGGCGATCGGCGCGGCAAAGTTCGGCGCGGCGCAGATCGATGCCGTCGACATCGACGAAGCCGCGGTCGACGCGACCCGCCTCAACGCCCAGGCCAATGGCGTGCAGCTGGAGGCCGGGCTGAGCGAGCTCGCGCAGGGCCGCTACGACATCGTGCTCGCGAACATCCTCGCCACCCCGCTCAAGGTTCTGGCG
>DATFGV010000302.1:0-3646 GCA_035249115.1 Vineibacter sp. | reverse complement strand
CATCGGCCGTGGCCCGAACATCAAGGACCAGGACGCGCACGAGCGGAAGATCCTGGCGATCCGCAAGCAGACGCAGAACCCACTGGCGCAGCTCGCCAAGAAGAAGAATCTGCCGGGCTTGACCCAGCTTTACATGCCGTCGTTCTCGACGCGCACGGTGGTCTACAAGGGCCTGCTACTGGCGCCCCAGGTGGAGAGCTTCTACGAGGACCTGCGCAATCCGCTGACCGAGTCGGCGCTGGCGCTGGTGCACCAGCGCTTCTCAACCAACACCTTCCCGTCCTGGAAGCTGGCGCATCCTTACCGCTACATCGCCCACAACGGCGAGATCAACACGGTGCGCGGCAACGTCAACTGGATGTACGCCCGCCGCCGCACGATGGAATCGGAGCTGCTGGGCCCCGACCTCGACAAGATGTGGCCGCTGATCCCGCACGGTCAGTCGGATACCGCCTGCGTCGACAACGCGCTGGAACTGCTGGTGGTCGGCGGCTACTCGCTGTCGCACGCCATGATGATGCTGATCCCGGAGGCGTGGGCCGGCAACCCGCTGATGGATCCCAAGCGCAAGGCATTCTACGAATACCACGCGGCGCTGATGGAGCCGTGGGACGGGCCAGCCTCGATCGCCTTCACCGATGGCCGCCAGATCGGCGCCACCCTGGACCGCAATGGCCTGCGGCCGGCGCGCTTCCTGGTGACCGACGACGACATGGTGATCATGGCGTCGGAAGCCGGCGTGCTGCCGGTCCCCGACAACAAGGTCGTGCGCAAGTGGCGCCTGCAGCCCGGCAAGATGCTGCTGATCGATCTCGAGCAGGGCCGGATCATCGACGACGAGGAACTCAAGCGCACCTTGGCGGAGGCCGAGCCCTACGAGGAGTGGCTGCGCGCCACGCAGTACAAGCTCGAGGAGCTGGGCGAGCTGGCCGACCAGCCGGCACCGGCGCCGAGCAACGATCCGGCCAGCCTGCTCGATCGCCAGCAGGCGTTCGGTTACACCCAGGAGGACATCCAGTTCTTCCTCGAGCCGATGGCGCAGGACGGCGACGATCCGGTCGGCTCGATGGGGACCGACACACCGATTGCCGTGCTGTCGCGCAAGCCGAAGCTTCTCTACAATTACTTCAAGCAGAACTTCGCCCAGGTCACCAACCCGCCGATCGACCCGATCCGCGAGGAGCTGGTGATGTCGCTGGTGTCGATGATCGGCCCGCGGCCCAACCTGCTGGGCCACCAGGCCGGCACGCACAAGCGGCTCGAGGTTTTGCAGCCGGTGCTGACCAACACCGACCTGGAGAAGATCCGCGCCATCTCCGAGCTGCTCGACGGCGCGTTCCGTACCGCAACCATCGACGCGACCTGGCCGGCCGAGGAAGGCGTCGAGGGCCTGCAGGAGGCGCTCGAGCGCGTCTGCAGTGAGGCCACCGACTCGGTGCTGGCCGACAACAACATCCTGATCCTGTCGGATCGGGCGGCGTCAGCCGAGCGCATCCCGATCCCGGCGCTGCTCGCGACGGCCGCCGTCCACCACCACCTGATCCGCCAGGGCCTGCGCATGCAGACCGGCCTCGTGGTCGAAACCGGCGAGGCGCGCGAGGTGCACCATTTCTGCGTGCTGGCCGGCTATGGCGCCGAGGCGGTGAACCCCTACCTGGCGTTCGAGACGCTGGAGCAGATCCGGACCCAGAACGGCTTGCCGCTGAAGGCCTACGAAGTCCAAAAGAACTACATCAAGGCGGTCGGCAAGGGCGTCCTGAAGGTGATGTCCAAGATGGGCATCTCGACCTACCAGTCGTATTGCGGCGCCCAGATCTTCGACGCCGTCGGGCTCAGCACCGGCTTCGTCGAGAAGTACTTCACCGGCACGGCCACGACCATCGAGGGCGCCGGCCTGATGGAAGTCGCCGAGGAGTGCGTGCGCCGGCACCGCAACGCCTACGGCGACAATCCGATCTACCGCCACATGCTCGACGTCGGCGGCGACTACGCTTTCCGGTTGCGCGGCGAGGACCACGCCTGGTCGCCGGAGTCGGTGGCCAGACTGCAGCACGCGGCGCGCGGCAACCTGCCCGGCGAGTACAAGGCGTTCGCCGCCACGATCAACGAACAGAACGAGCGGCTGCTGACGATTCGCGGCCTGATGGAGTTCAAGTTCGCGGACGCGCCGCTGCCGATCGAGGAGGTCGAACCGGCCTCGGCGATCGTCAAGCGCTTCGCCACCGGCGCCATGAGCTTCGGCTCGATCAGCCGCGAGGCGCACACGACCCTGGCGATCGCCATGAACCGGATCGGCGGCAAGTCGAACACCGGCGAGGGCGGCGAGGAAGCCGACCGCTTCAAGCCGTTGCCGAACGGCGATTCCATGCGCTCGGCCATCAAGCAGGTGGCGTCGGGCCGCTTCGGCGTATCGGCCGAGTACCTGGTCAACGCCGACGACCTGCAGATCAAGATGGCGCAGGGCGCCAAGCCCGGCGAGGGCGGCCAGCTGCCCGGTCGCAAGGTCGACAAGAACATCGCGCGTGTCCGCTACTCGACGCCGGGCGTCGGCCTGATCTCGCCGCCACCGCACCACGACATCTATTCGATCGAGGATTTGGCGCAGCTGATCCACGACCTGAAGAACGTCAACACGAAGGCGCGCATTTCGGTCAAGCTGGTGTCCGAGGTCGGCGTCGGCACTGTGGCGGCCGGCGTCAGCAAGGCGCGCGCCGACCACGTGACCATCGCCGGCTTCGAGGGCGGCACTGGCGCCAGCCCGCTGACCTCGCTGACGCATGCCGGCTCGCCGTGGGAGATCGGCCTGGCCGAGACGCAGCAGACGCTGGTGCTGAACGCGCTGCGTGGCCGCATCGCCGTGCAGGTCGACGGCGGCCTGCGCACCGGCCGCGACGTCGCTATCGGCGCGCTCCTGGGCGCCGACGAGTTCGGCTTCGCCACCGCGCCGCTGATCGCCGCCGGCTGCATCATGATGCGCAAGTGTCACCTCAACACCTGCCCGGTCGGCATCGCGACCCAGGATCCGGTGTTGCGCAAGCGCTTCACCGGCCAGCCGGAACACGTCATCAACTACTTCTTCTTCGTCGCCGAGGAACTGCGCGAGATCATGGCCCGCCTGGGCTTCCGTACGCTCAACGAGATGATCGGCAGGGTCGACCGGCTCGACATGCGCCGCGCCGTTGATCACTGGAAGGCCAAGGGCATCGATCTCTCCAAGCTGCTCTACCAGGCCCCCGCCAAGCCCGGCGTCGCGATCTGGAATTGCGAGACGCAGAACCACGGTCTCGACAAGGCGCTCGACCTCGAGCTGATCGCCGCCGCCGGGCCGGCGCTGGAAAAGGGCGAACCGGTGCGCGTGGAGCGCGGTATCCGCAACGTCAACCGCACCGTCGGCGCCATGCTGTCGGGCGAGGTCGCCAAGCGCTACGGGCACGAGGGCCTGGCCGAGGACACCATCTCGGTGCGGCTCAAGGGCACCGCCGGCCAGAGCTTCGGCGCCTTCCTGGCGCATGGCGTGTCGCTCGAGCTGACGGGCGATGCCAACGACTATGTCGGCAAGGGCCTGTCGGGCGGCCGCATTGTGGTGAAGCCGCCGGCCGGTGTGCCGCGCGAGCCGACCGAGAACATCATCGTCGGCAACACGGTG
>DATFGV010000301.1:0-8208 GCA_035249115.1 Vineibacter sp. | reverse complement strand
CCGCCGGGCCGCGTGAGCAGGCGCTTAGTCCGGGCGTGCTGGCCGACATGCGGATGGCTGGCATCTGGAATGCATTGACGTGTATACTTCGCCGCCATGACGGCGGTCGCCCGATGCTGGCGCACGCCAGCGCATTCTGGGAGGGGTGTGTAATGAACGAACGCAAACTGCGCGGCATGATCAGCGACGTGAAGGCCGGCAAACTGTCGCGCCGTGTTTTCGTCAACCGGATGGTCGCGCTCGGGCTGACGGCGCCGCTGGCGACGCAAATGTTGGCGTACTCGGGCGTCGCGCAGGCGCAGAGCGGCTTCAAGTACAAGCCGACCAAACGCGGCGGCGGTGGCGCGCTGAAGGTGCTGTGGTGGCAGGGCCCGACCCTGCTGAACCCGCATTTCGCGGTCGGCACCAAGGACCAGGACGGCTCGCGAATTTTCTACGAACCGCTGGCCGGCTGGGACTCCGAGGGCAACCTTGTGCCGGTGCTGGCCGAGTCGGTGCCCAGCCTCGAGGACGGCTCGGTGGCCAAGGACGGCATGTCCGTCACCTGGAAGCTGAAGAAGGGCGTGACGTGGCACGACGGCAAGCCGTTCACCGCCGACGACTGCGTCTTCAACTGGGACTACGCCCGCGATCCGGCGACCGCCGCGGTCACGTCGGGCAGCTACAAGGACATCGACGTCGAGAAGGTCGATTCGCACACCATCAAGGTGAAGTTCAAGAAACCGACGCCGTTCTGGGCCGATGCCTTCGTTGGCACCCGCGGCATGATGATTCCCAAGCACCTGTTCGAGGAGTTCAAGGGCGCCAAGTCGCGCGAGGCGCCGACCAACCTCAAGCCGGTGGGCACGGGCTGCTACAAGTTCGTCGATTTCAAGCCCGGTGACATCGTCAAGGGCGAGATCAACACCAGCTATCACCAGGCCAACAAGCCGTACTTCGACTCGATCGAGATGAAGGGCGGCGGCGACGCGGTGTCGGCGGCCCGCGCCGTGATGCAGGCCGGCGAGTACGATTTCGCCTGGAACATGCAGGTCGAGGACGAGATCCTCAAGCGGCTGGAGGCCGGCGGCAAGGGCAAGGCGCTGATCACGCCGACCGGCAACATCGAGCACATCCAGCTCAACACCACCGACCCGTGGACCGAGGTCGAGGGCGAGCGGTCGCACATCAAGACCACCCACCCGGTCCTGAGCGACCCGGCGGTGCGCCAGGCGCTGGCGTTGCTGGTCGATCGCAAGTCGGTCGAGGACCACATCTACGGCCGCACCGGCATCGCCACCGCCAACTTCCTCAACAATCCCGAGCGCTTCCGCTCGAAGACCACGAAGTTCGAGCTCAACGTCGACAAGGCCAACGAGATGCTGGAGGCGGCGGGCTGGAAAAAGGGTGCCGACGGTATCCGCGCCAAGGACGGCAAGAAGCTGAAATTCGTCTACCAGACCTCGATCAACGCGCCGCGTCAGAAGACCCAGGCGATCGTCAAGCAGGCCTGCCAGAAGGCCGGCATCGATGTCGAGCTGAAGTCGGTGACGGCGTCGGTCTACTTCTCGTCGGATCTCGGCAATCCCGACACCTACACCAAGTTCTATACCGACCTGCAGATGTACACCACGACCATGACGCAGCCGGACCCGGAGGTGTTCATGACGCAGTTCACCTCGTGGGAGGTCGCCACCAAGGAAAACAAGTGGCAGGGCCGCAACATCACGCGCTGGCGCAACGAGGAATACGACAAGCTGTTCCGCGCCGCCGAGGGCGAGCTTGACCCGGTGAAGCGGGCGGCGATGTTCATCAAGATGAACGAGCTGGTGGTCAACAACCAGGTCGTCATCCCGGTCGTCTACCGGCCCGGCGTCGTGGCGATCTCCACCAAGCTGCAGGCGCCGATCAGCGGCTGGGACAACAACACCTGGGCCCTGGCCGACTGGTACCGCGACGCCTAGCGTCGACCTGCACGTGTCCGTCGCAGCGCGACGCCATCTCCACCCGCCGCGACGGTGCGGCGGGCGGAAGCCGCGGGTCGAGTGGTGAGCCAGTACCTCCTGCGCCGCATGCTGATCCTGATCCCGAGCTTGCTCGGGATCAGCGTCGTTCTGTTCACCGTGCTGGCGATGGCGCCGGGCGATCCGTTCGAGGAGCTGGCGACCAACCCGGCGGTGCCGCCGGAGGTGCGCGCCGCGCTGCGCGCCAAGTTCGGCCTCGATGATCCGATCTACATTCGCTACTTGAGCTGGCTGGCCGCCATGGTGCAGGGCGACTGGGGCTTCTCGTTCGTCAGCCGCATCGACACCGACAAACTGATCCTTCAGCGTTTGCCGACAACACTGTTCGTGATCGGCTCATCGCAGGTGCTGGCGTTGCTGATCGCGCTGCCGGTCGGCGTCTACTCGGCGGTGCGGCCGTACTCGATCTTCGACCAGATCGCCAGCAGCTTCGCGATGGTCGGCTTCGCGCTGCCGACCTTCTTCACCGGCCTGCTGTTCATCCTGTTCTTCAGCATCTACCTCGACTGGCTGCCGTTCGTTTATCGCGACATCACGGCCACAGGCTGGCGCTGGTACTGGGAGCATCTGCGGCAGGCGATCATGCCGATCGCGGTGCTGGGCCTGTTCCAGGGCGCCTCGTGGACACGCTACGTGCGCAGCTCGGTGCTCGACGTCATCCGGCTGGACTACGTCACCACCGCGCGCTCCAAGGGGCTGGCCGAGCGCATCGTGGTGGTCAAGCACGTGGTGCGCAACGCGCTGATCCCGGTGGTCACGCTGGTCATGCTGCAGATCCCGGCGGTGTTCGGCGGCGCCATCGTCACCGAGCAGATCTTCCGTATCCCCGGCATCGGCTCGCTGCTGATCAGCTCGATCCTGGCCAACGACACGCCGGTGGTCATGGCGGTCACGTTCGTATTCGCGGTTCTGGTTCTCGTCTTCAATCTGGTAGCGGACATCCTCTATGGCTGGCTCGACCCTCGCATCTCCTACCGTTAGCGCCGTCGCCAAGCCGGCGACCGGCGGGGCGCGCAGCTCGCTGGCGCGCGAGGCCTGGCGCCGCTTCCGCCGGCACAAGCTGGCGATGGCCAGCACCATTGTCCTCGGCCTCATGATCCTGGCGGTGGCCTTCGGGCCGCTGATCTGGCCGGTGCCGATCAACGAGATCGACTTCAAGGCCAAGCTGCAGGGTCCGAGCTGGAGCCATCCGCTGGGCACCGACGATCTCGGCCAGGACATCCTGGCCCGCATGCTCTACGGCGGCCGGATCTCGCTCGGCGTCGGGCTCGCGGCCATGGCGGTGGCGATCTTCGTCGGCGTGCTGATCGGCGCCATCGCCGGCATCTCGCGCGGCAGCGTCGACGCGGCGCTGATGTGGCTGACCGACCTGTTCCTGGCGCTGCCGCAGATTCCCATGCTGCTGCTGCTGATCTACCTGTTCCGCGACGCGCTGAAGGTGGTGGCGGGTCCGGAGGTGGGCGTTTTCATCCTGATCGTGTTGGTGGTCGGCGGCTTCCGCTGGATGCCGGCGGCGCGGCTGGTGCGGGCGCAGTTCTTCTCGCTGCGCGAGAAGGAGTTCGTCGAGGCGGCGCGCGCGCTGGGCGCTTCGGTGCCGCGACAGGTGGTGCGCCACATCCTGCCCAACTCGCTGGGCGTGGTGATCGTCGCCGCCACCATCGACGTCGCCGCCGCGATCATCGCCGAGTCGACCTTGTCCTTCCTCGGCCTCGGTTTCCCGCCCGACATCCCGAGTTGGGGCCGCATCCTGTTCGACGCCAAGGACAACATCGACTTCGCGCCGCACTGGGTGCTGGCCCCCGGCACCGCGATCTTCCTCGCGGTGCTGACCATCAGCTTCATCGGCGACGGCCTGCGCGACGCGCTCGATCCGCGCAAGGTGATGTAGCGGCGATGGCAAGTCGGGGAGCCGCTGTCGTCCTGAGCGAAGCGAAGGACCTCATGAGCCGAAGCAACGCACGGGCGACCGGTATCACGCGAGGTGCGCCGACGAAGAGCCCGTGCGATCGGGCCGTCCAACAGGTCCTTCGCTTCGCTCAGGACGACAGTGAGTCGTTCCGTCCGGCGTGGAAACGCCACGCATGAGCATGCTTGGGCATCTGTCATTCGGGGTCGAAGACCTTGACCGCGCGGCGCGGTTCTACGACCGTATCCTGGCGCCGCTGGGCTACGTGCGGGTGTGGAGCAACGAGCGCGGCGCAGGCTATGGCTCGCAGGGCGGCGGCGACAAGCTGGCGCTGTTCGCGCGGACGGGCCAAGTCGTGCCGCCCGGGTCCGGCTTCCACCTGGCGTTCGACGCGCCCAGCCGGGAGGCTGTCGACGCTTTCCACGCGGCGGCGATCGAAGCCGGCGGCCGCGACGCCGGTGCGCCGGGGCCGCGGCCGCACTACGGCGCCACGTACTACGCCGCCTTCGTGGTCGATCCCGACGGCTACAAGCTCGAAGCGGTCCATCAGTAAGGCAAAGGAAAAGCGTGAGGTCATGGCCGAGCGGCTGCTCGAGATTCGCGGTCTGAAAACCTACTTCCGTACCGACGACGGTCCCGTACAGGCCGTCGACGGAGTCGACCTGACGATCGACCGGGGCGAAACGCTGGGCGTGGTCGGCGAGTCCGGCTGCGGCAAGACCGTCACCGCGATGACCACGATGAAGCTGGTCGCGATGCCGCCGGGCTACATCGCCGGCGGCCAGATCCTGTGGCAGGCGCGCGACCTGGTGCCGCTCGATCCGGCCGAAATGCGCCAGATTCGCGCCAAGGAAATCGCCATCATCTTCCAGGAGCCGATGACGTCGCTGAACCCGGTCTACACCATCGGCGAGCAGATCGCCGAAGTGGTCCGCTTGCACGAAAGGCTGAACCGCAAGGACGCGCTCGACAAGACCATCGAGATGCTGCGGCTAGTCAAGATTCCGAATCCGGAGCGGCGCGTGCACGACTATCCGCATCAGTTCTCGGGCGGCATGCGCCAGAGGGTGATGATCGCCATGGCGCTGTCATGCAATCCCAAGCTGCTGATCGCCGACGAGCCGACCACGGCGCTCGACGTCACCATCCAGGCGCAGATCCTCGAGCTGCTGGGCGAGATGAAGGCCAAATTCGGCATGGCGGTGATGCTGATCACCCACGCCATGGGCGTCGTGGCCGAGACCGCGCAGCGGGTGGTGGTGATGTACGCCGGCAAGGTGGTGGAGGAGGCGCCGGTCGCCGAGCTGTTCCGCTCGCCGCGGCATCCCTATACCCAGGGCCTGATCCGCTCGATCCCGCGCATCGATACCGCCGCCGTCAAGAAGACCCGCCTGGAAGCGATCGGCGGCGTCGTTCCCAGCCTGCTCAACCCGCCGCCGGGCTGCCGCTTCGCGCCACGCTGCAAGTTCGCCATGCCCGCCTGCACGGCGGCGATGCCGGAGCTGCGCGAAATCGCGCCGGGCCACAAGGTCCGCTGTATCCTGTAGAGTGTCGCAACGAAAGCCGAGCGATGGCCGAGCCCCTGCTGCGCGTCAAGAACCTGGTCAAGCAGTTCCCGATCAAGGGCGGCCTGTTGCGGCGCGAGGTCGACCGCGTGCACGCCGTCGACGGCGTCAGCTTCGAGCTCGCGGCCGGCGAGACCCTGGGCCTGGTCGGCGAGTCCGGTTGCGGCAAGTCGACCACCGGCCGTTGCATCCTGCGGCTGATCGAGCCGACGTCGGGTGAGGTGTGGTTCGAGGGCAAGAACGTGGCCGAGCTCGATCGAGCCCAGCTGCGCGCGCTGTGCCGCGACATGCAGATCATCTTCCAGGACCCGTTCGCCTCGCTCAATCCGCGTATGACGGTCGGCGCCATCATCGGCGAGGCGCTGATCATCCATGGCCTTGCCGGCAGCAAGCAGGAGTTCGACGACCGCATCGTGCAGCTGCTGGAGACGGTCGGGCTCGCCGCCGACCATATGAAGCGCTATCCGCACGAGTTCTCCGGCGGGCAGCGGCAGCGAATCGGCATCGCGCGGGCGCTGGCGGTGTCGCCCAAGCTGATCGTCTGCGACGAACCGGTGTCGGCGCTGGACGTCTCGATCCAGGCGCAGGTCATCAACCTGCTGGAGGATCTGCAGCAGCAGTTCAGTCTGACATATCTGTTCATCGCCCACGATCTGTCGGTGGTCGAGCACATCAGCAACCGCGTCGCCGTGATGTATCTCGGCCGTATCGTCGAGATCGCCTCGGCGCACGATCTTTACGCCAAGCCGTTGCATCCCTACACCGAGGCGCTGCTGTCGGCGGTGCCGATTCCGGATCCGTCGGTGAAACGTCAGCGGATCATGTTGCAAGGCGATGTGCCGAGCCCGATCCGGCCGCCATCGGGCTGCCACTTCCATACGCGCTGCCCGATCCGCGAACTGCCGTTGTGCAGCGAAAAAGTGCCCGAACTAAAACAAGGCACCGACGGACACTGGGTTGCCTGTCACTTGCGGGGATAGAACCGCCAGGGCTTCGCGGCAAAATTGCATGGCAGTGGTCAGACGCCGGCGCGGCGCCGCTTGAAGGCCTTGTCGTGGTCCCCACAATCGCGACGAAGCAATCGAAGCAGCCGATGTGTTCGCAGTACCCTGCATGTGATTTATCAAGCTAATGTAGAAGATGAAGTAGAAATTCCGACAACCGCCGAAGGTTTCTTTTGGCAGGTTGTCGGGTCTACATTTACGTGCCAGTGCAAATATGCCTATGATACTGCGGGCCGCGGCGGGGAACCGCGGCGTTCCATTGCGTCAGTCCGCGGACCGCACACCAATCAATGTCAATGCGTCGATGTCGGGGCGATGGCGAGTGCCGCGCCGCACGGCGAGCCGGGGAGAGGCAGTGTGGCGGAGGAGAGGAAGCTTGGCGACGATGGCGACAATCGATCGCCAGCGCCCGAGTCGCTGCAAGGCGTGCCGATCGATGGCCGGGCGCTGCGGCGGCTGCGCACGCATGAAATGATTGTCGAAGCCTGCCGGCAGATGATGGTCGCCGGCGTGTTGCGGCCCGACAGCCGCAGCCTGGCGGCGCGGTCCGACGTGTCGCATCGCACCCTGTTCTGGCATTTTCCCCGGTTGCAGGACGTCTATCGCGAGGCGCTCGAGGACGCCGCTGTGGCCGCCGCCGTCGAGCGGCGGATCCCGACTGACCGTGCCGGCATCCTGCGGGCGGTGGTGCTGGGTGAGGTCGGCCCGGACGGGATCGCGATCGAGCCGGAAGTCGAGGGCGATTGACCTGCCCTGGTGAAGCGCGGCCGGCCCGGGCGGGTGGCACGGGGACGCATTCGGTGGTAGCGTAACAACAGCATGTTGCGGCGGGACCGGATCCTGCCTAATGATGCCTGCCTAATGTTCTGTTTATAAAAAAAATTGCGATCGATCTCGGCTGACCCCTCGGCCTGACGAACGCAATTGGTTGTTTCCGGTCGCGTGGTTTGGGGAGATTGTCGTGATGTGTAAGCGTGCCAGCGTCGCCCGGTTGCTGGGGGCCGTGTCGCCCATCGTGCTGATGACCGCGATGGCCTGGCCTCTGGACGACGCGCGAGGGCAGACCCTGACCGACGCGTTCGTTTCGACCTACAATTCCAACCCCGACCTGATGTCGCAGCGCGCCCGCCTGCGGGCGGTCGACGAGACGGTCAACCAGGCGCTGTCGGGCTGGCGGCCGGTGGTGCGGGGCCAGGCTGAAGCCGGCATCAACAAGCAGAACAGCTCGCTGCGCTCGCCGCGCGAGCAAAACTTGCGGCCGAACAGCTACGCCTTGAGCGTCACGCAGCCGCTCTTCCGCGGCGGCAAGACCGTCGCCGCGACCCGCGGCGCCGAGGCCGACGTGCTGTCGGAGCGCTCGACCCTGGTGGACCGCGAACAGACGGTGCTGGTCGGCGCCGTCACCGCCTTCAGCGACGTGGTGCGCGATGTCGCGACGGTCCTGCTGCGGCGCGCCAACGTCAACGTCCTGCAGCAACAGCTGGCGGCGACCAATGCCCGCTTCCAAGTGGGCGAGTTGACCCGCACCGACGTCGCCCAGGCCGAGTCGCGCGTGGCGCGATCGCAGTCCGACCTGACGGCGGCCGAAGCGCAGGCGGCCAGCTCGCGGGCGGCGTATCAGCGCGTCGTTGGCCAGATGCCTGGCCCGCGCATGAGCGAGGCGCCGTTGATGGGCAGCGTGCCCGCGACCGAGGATCAGTCGGTGGCGCTGGCCATCGAGCACGCGCCGC
>DATFGV010000300.1:0-3246 GCA_035249115.1 Vineibacter sp. | reverse complement strand
GCGTTCTCGATGGCGATGACGGCCTGGGCGGCGAAGGTCTCCACCAGGTCGATCTGCTTGTCGGTGAACGGACTGACAGCCAGCTTGTAGAGCGTGATCGTGCCGACGAGCTCGTCGCCTTTGAGCATCGGCACCGCGAGAATCGTCCGGATCGGATCGACATCCTTCAGGGCATAAGCGTAGTCGCGGTCCGCCTGAACGTCAGGGACGTGCACCGTCCGCCGCTCGAGGGCGGCGCGGGCCGAGATACTCTGCCGCCCCAGCGCGATCGGGTTCTGGTCCACCCACGCCCGCAACGCCGGCGACAAATTGTAGGCCGCCGCCGCCCTGAGCAGCTTGCCATCGAACCGGAAGAGGCACGCCCGCTCGGCCTGGCACAGCTTGACCGCGTTCTCCACCACCGCCTCGAACACCGGCCCGACGTCGAACACCGAGTGGCTGATCGCCTTGAGCACCTCGCTGGTCGCCGTCTGTTGATCCAGCGATTCGCTGAGCTCGCTGGTGCGCGCCTGCAGTTCGCTGAACAGCCGCGTGTTCTCGATGGCGATCACGGCCTGGTCGGCGAAGGCGCGCAGCAGCGCGATCTGCGCCTCGGTGAACGGCCGCACTTCGGTGCGTCGCACGACAATGACCCCGATTGCCTCGCCCTCGCGCAGCAGCGGCATGGCCAGCGCCGTCCGGGCGCCGCGTTGCATGAGGCCCGTGGCATCGGGGAATTCGGTGGCGAACACCGCGGCCAGGTCTTCGACATGGACCGGCACCCGGTCGAGCAGCGCCCGCCCGACGACCGACCCACGACTGACCGGAAGCTGTTGGAATGGCTGTATCTCGCCCGACGTCGCGAGGTGACGGAGTTGTTCGCCGTCCCGCCCCCAGATATGCGCGTGATCGACCGCACACAGCCGCGCGGCGTTCCGAGCAATCGCCTCCAGCACCGGCCGCAGGTCGGTGGGCGACATGCTGATGATGCGCAGCACATCGCTCATCGCCGTCTGCCGGTCGAGCGCCTCCCTGGTCTCGTTGAACAACCGCACGTTCTCGATGGCGATCACCGCCTGGTCGGCAAAGGTCCGGACCAGCGCGGCGTGCCGCTCGCTGAAGGGCCGCACCTCCGTCCGGTAGATCGTCAGCGCGCCAATCGCCACGCCGTCGCGCAGCAGCGGCACGGCCAGGCAACTGCGAATGCTGTCGCGCTCGACGGCCGCCTTGATGTCGGGGTACTCGCGCGCCAGGTCCAACGCGAAGTAGTCGGGTATGTCGATGACGGCGCGGTCGAGGATCGCCCGGCCGCTGAGCGAGCGGCGGCTGATTGGCCGCGCCTCGCCGACCCGCAGGCTGGTGCGCACCGTGCCGTGGCTGGCGACGCGCCGCATGGCGTCGCCCTCGACCCGCAGCAGCGAGGCGTTGTCGGCCTCGCACAATCGCGCGGCGTTGCGCACGACCGCGTCCAGGACGGCCTGCAGGTCGGTCGGCGAACGGGCGATGGCCTGGAGGATCTCGCTGGTCGCCGCCTGCTGCCCGCGCGCCTCGGCCAATTCGCGCGCCAGCCGGGCGTTGTCGCCGGCGAGGTCAGCTGCCGGCGGCGGTGGCGCAGCGGCCTTGCGTCCAGACTGTGCGCGTCGCGCCATCGGCGGTTCACCTGCGGCGAGGGAACGTCAGGTCAATCATGCCGGACGCGCCCCATCCCCTTGCGATGATAGGGGGTTCGCGATGCGGCCGAAACACCGGATGCAAGTTCGCCCGGCGACCGCGCGATCGCGCCATGGCCATGTGCCACGTTCACCAGCACGCCGCTCGCCGCCGCGCCCGGTCAGGCGGGGCTGGCCGACGATCGGATGCCCGAAAAAATGTAAAACCTTAATGCAAATACAATGCACGGAGCTTACCGCTTACGGGCGGTAAATGACCCTGGAAAAGCGATCTGTTTCAATGATTTGCGGATGCCGTCCGGCGTATGTGCGGTAAGTGAGCCGGGAACCTCTCCCTTCGGCTGTCGAGCGGCAACCGATGGCCGGGCCGACACCGCTGGTCGGCGACCGCAGATAGCATCGGCCCTCGCTATTGACTGGTCTGGCCGGCCGACGCCGCCGCGTCCTAAAGACGGACCGTCCTTCGACGCCTACTGCGCCTCATCCTGAGGCGCCCGTCAGGTCGAGTCCGCCTTACACGAACGCCAGCAGGCGCTGGTCGGTGAGCAGCCAGTCCAGGCGGTGGTCGTCGGGGCCGCGCGGCAAGCGCTCGACACGCTGCGCATCAAACCCGACGCCGATGGCGATCACCCGACGACGGCCGCGCAGGGCATCCAGCGTGCGGTCGTAGTAGCCGCCGCCGTAGCCGAGCCGATAGCCGTCGGCGTCGACCGCCAGGAGCGGCACCAGCAGCGCATCGGGCTCGAGCGCCAGCGCCGCCGCATCCGGCTGCGAGGTGCCGAACGGGCCCGGCAACAACGCCGTGGTCGGCGTCCACTGCCGGAAGACGAGCGGCGCTGGCGCGGAAGGCGTGATGGGCAGCACAACGGCATAGCCATCTTCGTGCAAGGCTTGCAGCAGCGGCCGCAGATCGATCTCATCGCCGAGCGGCCAGAACCCGCCAATCGCCACGGCACTGCCATCGGGATGCGGCGTCAGCACCGGCCGCTCGCGGCGCCAGATCGCGACCAGCGCCGGCCCGGCGGCGGCGCGATCAGCCGGCGCAATGGCGGCGCGACGTTGGCGCATCGTGCCGCGCAACGTCCGCTTTTCGATGTCGACGATCGACGTGCCCATGCGGTGACGATGCGACACGTCGCGCGGCACGTCCAGCGCAGGACGGAACTTCGTGCGCCAGGCGGCGTTCAGGCTGCAACCGGCGCGGATCGATCCGGATCGTCCTGACTGCAGCGGAGGGCATCATGCCGCGAGGCGACAAATCGGCCTACACCGACAAGCAGAAGCGCAAGGCCGAGCACATCGAGGAAGGCTATCGAAAGAGCGGCGTGCCACGGAAGGAAGCCGAGGCGCGCGCCTGGGCGACGGTCAACAAGGAAAGCGGTGGCGGCAATCTGAGCGGATCCGGCCGCGGCGTGCCCGACACCAAGGTGTCATCGCGCAAAGGCGGACACATTGGTGGTGAAGCCGCGGCCCGACGGCCAGCCGCGGCACGGTCTGCATCGGCACGCAAGGCAGCCCGGACGCGGGCGCGACGGCGGCGGGTGTCCGCTTAGAGTCAGGCCCGGATCGACGTTTTGACAGCCCTCATCTCGGGTCT
>DATFGV010000299.1:0-5319 GCA_035249115.1 Vineibacter sp. | reverse complement strand
GCGCGCCGATCAATGCGCCGGGTACGATCAGCCTGGCGCCTGTGACGGCGGGCACCGCGGTTACGATCGGCGATTCGACGTCGCCGTCCGGCCTGGTGATCGACAACGCCGAGCTGGCGCAACTGACGAGCGCGGCAACGCTGACGATCGGCAAGGGCGGTATCGGCGGCACCACGGCGGGCTCGATCCGCGTCGGCAAGGCCAGCGTCGCCAACGTCACCCTGAACTTGCACACCACCGGCGGCGTCACACAGGACGGCGTGCTGAGCGTCGGTGGCGGCATCGGCACGCTCAACGTCACCGCCGGCGGCACGGTCGGCCTCGGCTCGGCGTCGGTCGACGTCGGGCTAGTCGGCGGGTCGACCACGGCGGGCAGCTTCCTGGTCCTCAGGTCAGGCGTCGCCGGCGACCTGTCGATCAGCGGCATCACGACCGCGGGCGGCGACATCAGCGTCCGCAACTTCGCCGGCAACCTGTCTGTCGGCGGCGCGGTCAGCTCGAGCGGCGGTTCGATCCTGCTCGGCTCGAGTGCCGGTGCGTCGGAGCTCAATATCGACGCCAATGTCGACGCCGGCGCCGGTGGCGTCGGGTTGTTCGCATCGGCCAGCGGCATCGCGCAGGTCGGCGGCGGAATCACCGCGGGCAAGTTGCTTGCCGAGATCGTCAGTGCGACGGGAGCCGTGACGCTGTCCAGCGCCACCAACCAGGTGGCGGGCAACGTCACGCTGAACGCGGGCGCGGTGGCCGGCGACATCACATTCCGCAACGCCGTGCCGTTTGTCGTCGGCGGCTTGTCATCGCTGCCGACCGCAAGTGGAACGCTGTTCGCTACCCTGGGGTCGGGGCTTCGCGCCGCCGCCACGGCTGCCGTGACCTTGACGGCAGGCGGGGCCGTGACGCAAGCGAGCGGGTCCGGCGACATCATTGCCACCGGCACGTTGTCCGTCGTCGGCGCGCCGGGGGCCAATCCCGATGTGACGTTGAACAATGCCGGCAACACGGTGGTGACGCTGGGCGCCGTGACGATCGGCACCGGCACCTTCACCCTCGTCAACAACGGCAACCTGGCCATCGGCGGCGCGGCGATCGCCGGCGGCGGCTACAACGTGACGACCGCGGGTGTCCTGACGCAAAACCTTGGTGCCGCCATCGACACCAGCAAGGCGACCAGCGGCGCTGTGACGGACGGCGCGATCGCGCTGACCACCACTGGCGGCCTGTTCGGCAACAGCATCCTGCTCAACGACAACCTTAACGCCGGCGCCGGCACGGTGACGCTGAACGCCAGCGGCGGCGTCGTGCAGTCGGCGGGTAAAATCAGCGCGGCCAGCGTCGCCGCAACCGGCGCCGGCTTCGGCAGCGTCGGCCTCAATTCCGCGATCAACGCTTTCAGCACGATCTCCGGGTCGGCGCCGTTCGGCTTCAGTGCCAGCACCGCCCAGGCGCTGACCGTGGCGGCCGGTGGCGTACAAGCGTCGTTCGGGTCGGTGATCCTGACGACGACGGGCGGTGCCAGCGACCTCACCGTCAATGGCCCGCTCGCCGCCAATTTCGGCGTGACGCTGTCGGCAGGCCGCGACATCGCGCTCAACGCCGCCACCAGCACATCGTCCGGCCTGGTGACGCTGCTTGCCAATCGCGACGTCGCCGACTCGGCGACCGGTGGCATCACGGCGCCGTCGCTGCGCGTCGTCGCCAGCACGGGCTCTGTCGACCTGTCGAACGCGGCGGCGGCCAACAAGGTCGGGCTGATCGCCGGATCGGCGAACGGCAATTTCACGTATGTCGACGGCAATGCCGCAACCCTTACCATTGGCACGCTGACGAACGTCGGCGTCACCTCCACGGCCGGTGACGTGTCGATCAGGGCGTCGGCGGGGGCGCTCGCAGTCAACAACGCCGTGACGGCGTCGGCGGGCGGCGGCGACGTCACATTGCGCGCCCAGGGCAATCTCAACCTGTCGAGCACCGTTACCGCCAACGCCGGCAATGGCCGCGTCAGCCTGACGTCGGACACCGGCTCGATTGTTCAGACGGCATTTACGGCAACCATCAGCGGCGCGGAACTGCTGGCCAACGCCGCCGTCAATGTCGATTTGTCCGCCGGCGGCCACGCGGTTGGCGCGACCGGCTTCGCCGCGACGGCGAGCAGCGGCTATATCGCGTTCCTCAACAACTCGGCATTGCAGCTCGACGCGGTCGGCGGCACCAACGGGCTCACGGCCGGCGGCGCGGTGTTCATCGGCGTCTCGTCGGGCGACCTGACGCAGACCGCCAACGGTATCATCACGGCGGGCAATGGACTGGCCGTGTCCGCCTCGGGCGGGTCGGTCGTGCTCGACCAGGCGAACCAGATCACGGGCAACGCCTCCGTCGTGTTTGCCGGCGGCAACGTGACCTTGCGCAACGCCGGCGACATCAACGTCGGCATCGTCGGGCCGCTGGCCGTCGCCGCCGGGACCTTCACCTCGACCCGCATCGTCGCCTCGGCCGCACCGGGCGCCTTCGTGCGGCTGCAGTCCGACAATGGTGCGATCACGCAATCGGCGGCGACCGACGGCCAGATCATCGGCGGCGAATTGCGGGTCGTCACGAACGGCAAGGATGTCACGCTGACCAACGCCGGCAACCAGTTCACCTCGGTCGGCAACAGCAACCTGGGCACCGGGCGCCTGACGGTGGTCGATTCGCTGGGCGACCTGACGTTGAGCGCGCCGGTGATCGCCGACGGCGGCGTCATCCTGACCACACCCGGCGTGTTCACCCTGCCCGGCAGCATCAGCGTCGCCAACGGCGACATTTCGCTCACCTCGCTGACCAGCGCCATCACGCTCGCCAGCGATCTGTCGGCGCCGCTGGGCCAGGTCCAGCTCGACGCCGGCGGCGGCACGATTTCCCAGGTGGCGGGCGCGACCATCACGGCACAGTCGCTGATCGTGCGGGCGCCCGGCGACATCGACCTGACCCAGGCCGGCAACAACGTCGGCACCATCGCCGGCAGGTCGACGACCGGCATCTTCCGCTATCGCGACGCCACGGCGGTGACGGTCGGCACATTGACCGACTCGACCGGCGGCGTGGTCAGCGGCATCACCACGACGGACCGCGATGTCACGCTCGTCGCCGGCGCCGGTGGCGCCGCCGGCGGCATCGCCATCAATGCGCCAATCACCGCCGGCTTCAGCACCGTGCGCCTGCAAACCAGCCAGGGCGACATCACCCAGGGCCCGGCGGCGCCGATCAACAGCTTCGTGCTGCTGGCCAACGCGGCCAACGGTTCGGTCGAGCTTGGCGGCTCGGTCAATTCCTTCATCTTCGTCGCCGGCACGGCGCTGGGCAGCACGTTCACGTTGAACAGTGCCGGCACGATCCTGGTCACCACCGTGACAGGCGATGGCCTGACGACGACGGCGTCCGGAATCATCGCCAACAACGGCGACATCCAGCTGCAGAGCGGCGGCGCGATTTTCATCGACGGCACGATCAACGCCGCCAATGGCGCGGCCAACGCCGGCCCGGGCGCCGGCTCGGTGCTGCTGACCGCGACCGGTGGCCCGATCCAACAGTTCGGCGTCGGCGCCATCGTCGGCGACGGCCTGCTGGCGACGGCGCAAGGCGCGGTCGACCTGCCGCTGGCGACCAACAGCGTCAATCGCCTGGCGGGAGCCGCCAACGGCGGCACATTCCGTTACCGCGGCGTCGGTTCGCTGGTCATCGACTCGGTCGGCGGCATCAGCGGCGTGACGACCAGCGGCAGCGACATTGGCATCAACGCCGGCGGCAATCTCACGCTCGCCCAGCGTGTCTCGTCTGGTTCACTGGCGGCGACGGTGCGCCTGCAGGCCAGCAACGGCGACGTCACCCAGGGCGGGGCCGGCACGGTTACCGGCGGCACGTTGCTGGTCCACGCACTGGGCGGCGGCGCCGTCATCCTGACCAATCCGAGCAACCAGATCCTGAACGTGGCCGGCACGGCGGGCGACAATTTCCGCATTGTCAGCGGCGCCGGCCTGACGGTCAGCGCCAGCCAGGTGGCCGGTGATCCGGGCATCGCGATCAATGGCGCACTGGGCGTCACCGCGGGCAACGGCCGACTCGTCGATCTGGGCGTCTCGGGCGGCAACCTCAGTGTTCTCGGGCCGGTCAGCGCCAATGCCGGCATGATCGTCTACCGCCGCCTGTCGGGCTCGCCGTCCGGCGATATCAGGGTCGAAGGCGCCGGCACCAGCACCGGCGGCGCCTACCTGTTGATTGCCGATCTTACCGGCACGTCGTCGCTCGCGCTGACGGGTCTGAGCGAATCCGGCGCCGCCGCCAAGGGGGCGCCCACCGGCCTGTTCACCTTGCCGACGCCGCCGACAACCGCGACGCCGTCGGGGCTTGGCGGCACCAATGGCGGCGGCACCTTGGTGATCGGCGCGCTGCAGGGCATCAATACGACCGTCTACCTTGTTGGCGGCGGCTCCAGCTCCATCACCAGCAGCGCGCCGGGAGAGTTCGGCGTGCTCGGCGTCTACGCCCTCGAGGGCGCCCAGGTTCAACTGCTTTCGACCGTGCGGGCCATCCCCAACACCGAGGCCCGCGCCATCGGCCCGTTCGGGCCGGGCGACCCTGGTCCGATTTCGGGACCGGGCAGCGTCGTGGCGCGCGACTTCGTGCGCAAGGGCGGGTTGCCGTCGATCAGCCAGCGTTTCAACAACTGCGTGATCGCCGGACCAAGCTGCGACACGGTGTTCACGCAGATCGCCGACCCGCCGACCTCGGTCGACGATTCGGTGATCGGCATCGCCGGCAGTTCACTCGACGACTCGAGCATCATCCTGGTCAACCAGGGCAATGAGGACTTCATCGACCGGCGCGATGACGAAGAGGAGCGCCGTCGCTCGGGAGCGCGCCGATGAGCGGATCTGTCGACGAGCTCGCGCTGACCGCGCGTGATGTCCGCCGTGCGCCGCGGCGCAGGCCGATGGCCGTGCTTGGCGTGACGCTCGCGGTGGCGTTGGGCAGTAGCGCGGCGTGGGCGCAGAAGCCGGCGCCGGAGGCCGCGAAACCGGCGGGCGCGTCAGCGGGTCAGACGCGGGCCGGCGAGCCTTGTGTCTATCGGCCGGTCAACGCCGATCCGACGATTGCCGCCCGCGCCGCCTACGACATCGTGTGCGGCAAGGCGCTTGATCCGTCGGCACGCGTCTACCAGCTGGATGGCGCGCAGCCGGCCGCCAACCTGGTGCCGCTGGCCAGTGGCGGGCCATGGCGCACCTATCTTGAAGGACGCGCACGCTGCGGTACGCCGGCCAGCGCGACGATTGGCGGCGCGCCGGC
>DATFGV010000298.1:0-4376 GCA_035249115.1 Vineibacter sp. | reverse complement strand
GGCGTGTGCGGTCCACCCTTCGAGACGCATCGCTGCGCGATGCTGCTCAGGGTGAGGTCTGGAGTGTGACCCGGTGACCCTGGCGTCGACTGCCGAAACCAGCCCCTCGCCCGAATCCACGGGCGACGTGATCCTCGAGGTGCACGACCTGGTCAAGCACTTCCAGGTCGGCGGCGGTTTCCTCGGTGGCGGCGCGCAGGTGGTCAAGGCGGTCGACGGCGTGTCGTTCAGCATCCGCCGCGGCGAGACCCTGGGCCTGGTCGGCGAGTCGGGCTGCGGCAAGACCACGACCGGCCGCTGCATCCTGCTGCTGGAGCGGCCGACCAGCGGCCGGATCATCTTCGAGGGCCGCGACCTCATCACCTTGTCGCCGGCCGAGGTGCGCCGGGTGCGCCGCAAGATCCAGGTGATCTTCCAGGACCCCTATAGTTCGCTCAACCCGCGCATCACCATCGGCCAGATGCTCGATGAACCGCTGGCGGTGCACGGCATCGTGCCCGAGCGCAAGGCGCGGCAGGAGCGGGTGAGGGAGTTGCTGACCGTGGTGGGCCTGCTGCCGGCGATGGCGAGCCGCTATCCGCACGAGCTGTCGGGCGGCCAGCGCCAGCGGGTCGGCATCGCCCGGGCGCTCGCCATGGAACCGTCGCTGATCGTCTGCGACGAGCCGGTGTCGGCGCTCGACGTCTCGATCCAGGCGCAGATCATCACCCTGCTGGAGGACCTGCAGGAGCGCTTCAACCTGACCTACCTGTTCGTCGCCCACGACCTGTCGGTGGTGCGGCACGTCTCCGACCGGGTCGCGGTGATGTACCTCGGCAAGATGGCCGAGATCACCGACCGCGCCGCGCTCTACGCCGAGCCGCTGCACCCCTATACCCAGGCGCTGCTCTCCGCCGTGCCGATCCCCGACCCCGAGGTCGAGGCGCAGCGCCAGCGCAGCGTGCTGGGCGGCGAAGTGCCCAGCGCGCTGCGGCCGCCGCCGGGCTGCGTCTTCCACCCGCGCTGCCCGATCGCCATCGAGGCGTGCAAGGGCGAGGTGCCGGCGCTGCGCGAGGTGCGGCCAGGGCACCAAGTGGCCTGCATTCGCGTTTAGGGCAGGCTGCTGGTGCGCTGACGCCGCGTGCCGTGCGGCGACGCGTCATAGGTCCAGATATTGCACACATGGCGTTAGCACGCTGCCGACCCGGCCGAACCCGTCCGGCGCCGGCTTCGCACGATGTCGGGAAACGCACGGATGCGCATACGAGCCGGATTTGAGCTGATCTACGACTGTCCCAAACCGACGCCGATGCTGCTGACGCTCAGCTTGCATCCCTCGCGGATCGGCGACCTCGTCGGTCCCGAGGTACTGTCGTGCGACCCCTGGCTGCCGCTGCGGGACTACGTCGACGGTTTCGGCAACCGCTGCCACAGAATTGTCGCGCCGCAGGGCCGGCTGCGCCTGTCGAGCGACTGTGTTGTCAACGACAGCGGCTGGCCCGATCCGGTGGTGCCGGACGCGGTCCAGAGCGAAGTCGCCGACTTGCCCGATGAGACCCTGATCTTCCTGCTCGGCAGCCGCTATTGCGAAACCGATCGGCTGGCCGACGCGGCGTGGTCGCTGTTCGGCGCGACGCCGACGGGCTGGCGCAAGGTGCAGGCGATCTGCGACTTCGTGCACAACCACATCGCGTTCGACTACGCCCATGCGCGAGCCGACAAGAGCGCGCTCGATGTGTTCAACGAACGGGTTGGCGTCTGCCGTGACTTCGCGCACCTCGCCGTCACGCTATGCCGCTGCATGAACATCCCGGCGCGTTACTGCACGGGCTACCTTGGCGATATCGGCGTGCCGCGCGATCCCGCGCCGCTGGATTTCAGCGCCTGGTTCGAGGCCTGGATCGGCGGAAGCTGGTACACGTTCGACGCCCGCCACAACAAGCCGCGCATCGGCCGTGTACTCATGGGGCGCGGCCGCGACGCGACCGACGTGGCGATCAGCAACGCCTTCGGAGCCAACATGCTGGCCGGGTTCAGGGTGTGGACGGACGAGGTGGCGGCGTAGGGGTGGTGAACCCCGCCACGGGACAAATGCCGGTTCCTGTCACCGCGAGCGGCGCGAGGGATCCAGGGCAGCCGCCTGGATGTCTCGCGATGCGCGATGTGACAAAGCCACGGTGTCCCAGCCTGCCAACGTCCGCCTAGAACGTGCACGCGAGGTCGAGCACGTCCAGCGCGTAGTAACCGTAATTGTCGGCGTTGCGGGTGGCGCGCATCCGCCAGCGGGTGAGCGCCTGGGCGGCGCCGCGGCCGTACGCCTTGGCTTCCGCCGCCGAGAAGCGGCCGCAGATGTGCGACGCCTCGTGCACGAAGGTCTGCACCCGCTCGGCGTCGTCGTCCGGGCCGAGGCCGGGGTAGTGCCAGGCGCGGCCGAGCGCGATCTTCTCGATCAGCGGGATGGCCATGCCGTAGTAGGTCTTCCAGCCCCTGGTGGTCACTTCCAGGCGGGTGCTCGACAGGTGGCGGGTGATGCCCTGGAAGGTCCGGCGCACCTTGTTCAGCTTGGCGTCCGAGTAGTCGCCGAACCAAAGGTCCTCCGGGCTGCCGGCGGCGTTCCATGCCGCCGACTTGTTGGTCACCGCCTGCAACCGGTCGAGGCGCCGGTTGACCATCTGCGACAGGCGCACCGCCGCCGCCAGATAGGTCCGGATCCGTTCGCCCGGACAGTCGTCCCAGCCGCTGATGATGGTCGCCGGCGCGAGCCGTGCCGCGTCCGCCGGGCTGTTCGCGAGAAACACCTGCACGCCCTTGGTCATCGCCATCTCCCTCCATCAACCCGGCCAATCAAGCCAGGTCATGACCAATACGGAGTGTTTGCTCATTTTATCCCTGCCCCGTGCAATAAAATATAAAGTATGTATGCATATTCCTGACATTGGCATTTACCGCTTACGGGCGGTAAATGACCCTAAAAAGCAGCTTGTTTTCAATGGCTTGCCGGTGAGTGTCCGCCGACCTGCGGTAAATGACCCGGATGCGACGCTTCTGAGGGATTTGAGCGTCGCCATGCGATAGCCTTGCCGTGCCAATGGGTGAAGCGGGGGCGTCATGGACGATCCGCACAAGCTGCAGCGTTTCGTGGACGCGCAGGATCCACTCATCGACCACGTCCGGGCGGAACTGGGCGCCGGCCGCAAACGCAGCCACTGGATGTGGTTCGTCTTCCCGCAAATGCGTGGGCTGGGGCGCAGCGCCATGGCGCGGGATTTCGGCATCGCCTCGCGGGCGGAGGCAGCGGCCTACCTGGGCCATCCCGTCCTGGGGCCGCGGCTGCACGAGTGCTGCCGGTTGCTGCTGAACATCGAGGGGCGATCCGCCCTTGAAATCCTCGGCAGCCCCGACGACCTGAAGTGTCGCTCCTGCATGACCCTCTTCGCCGCCGTCGCTGTCGACGACGATGTCTTCGATCGAGTCCTGCAGAAATACTTTGGCGGCGAGCGGTGCCAGCCCACTCTTGAGCTCCTCTCGGAGCCGGATGGGCAGTAGATGCAGTGGTGCCAGCACGCGCCGCCTGGTGTGTGGCGACGGCAATGTGCCGACGTTCCGCCGCGTCGGGTCGTTCGGTGCCGGCCCCTGCACAACCTCGTCGATGGCTACGAGGTCGCCTGCGGCGAGGCCGGGTCAGGTCGAGACGCTGCCGCTGCCGGGTTTCACTGTCCGAAGTCCGCCCTGACGGTGTGCCGCAGCCGTGCCACCGCTTGAAGTGGCCATAGATGAGTATTGACTCACTTCAAGAAACAGCGTACACATAAGTGAGCAAACACTAATATGCTGGCGCCGCAACCGGCAGCTTGTGGGTGCCGGAGGTGCCAATGGGTGTCGAGTACATCGTCAAGAAGGGCGACTACCTGACCAAGATCGCCCACGACCATGGCTTTGACGACTGGCGCACCCTCTACAATCACCCGGACAACGTCGCCTTCAAGGCCAAGCGGCCGAATCCCGACCTGATCCACCCCGGCGACCGCATCATCATTCCGCAGGTCGTGCAGCAGGTCACGGCGACCGGCGCCACCCTGATCCCGCCGACCGGCAATCCGGCCATCATCCACTTCGTGACGCCGCAAGGCTCGGGCGACGTCGTCCTGCGGGCGGTGATCAATCCCGACACGCCGCGCATGCGCAGCAGGATTACCTGGCAGGGCGCCACGCAGGTGCCGGGCAACCCGCTCTGCGCGACCGCGCCGAAGGCCGGGTGGGCCAAGACCGAGGTCAAGGTCACGGTCGCGGGCCTGGTGCAGGCGGATATCCGGGTGTGGGTGATCTGGGCGACGATCGCCGTCAGCGACATCGCGATCAGCTATAGCGAGCCGGTCAATCTCGCCGGCGCCGGCGTC
>DATFGV010000297.1:0-6423 GCA_035249115.1 Vineibacter sp. | reverse complement strand
CCGATCAGCGCCGGCTCGCGCTGCAGCCGCTCGAGCTGGTCGCGTTGCGTCAGCAGCGCGAGCATGCCGTTGCCGATCAGGTTGGTGGTGGTCTCGTGGCCGGCGTTGAGCAGGAAGATGCAGTTCTGCACCAGCTCCTCGTGCGTCAGCCGCTCGCCATCGACCACGTCGTGGACCAGGGCGCCCAGCACGTCGCTGTCATCGGCCGGCCGTTTGCGGCGTTCGGCGATCAGGTCGTCGAGGTAGGCCGAGAATTCGCTCACCGCGTCGTTGCCGATCTTCTGCCGTTCGGCCGACACCACCGGCTCCAGCGCGCCAAGAATCGCCAACGAGTAGCGGCGGAACGGCGCACGGTCGGCGCGCGGCACACCCAGCATGTCGCAGATCACCTCGACCGGCAGGGCGAAGGCGAAATCCTCGATCACGTCCATGCGGCCGGCGTCGGCGGCGCGGTCAAGCAGCTGATCGACGATCGCCACGATACGCGGCTCCAGCGCCTTCAGCGCCCGTGGCGTGAAGGCGGCGGCCAGCAGCTTGCGCACGCGGATGTGCAGCGGCGGGTCGTTGAACACCAGGCTGGTGGTGTGGTGGCGGTAGAGCGGCGTGCCGACGCCGAACTTGGGGCCGAACTCGGCCTTCTTGTCCGAGCGCATGCGCGGATCGCGATAGCAGACCAGCGCATCGGCGTAGCGGCTCAGGAAGACGCTGCCGTCGGGCAGGCGCTTGACCGGCGCGAAGCGCCGCAGCGTGTGGTAGCGCGGGAAGGGATCGTCGAGGAAGGCGCGGTCGAGACGTGCAAGGTCGAACGACTCCGCGAACGCCCGCGCTTCGTCGTCGGGCAATTCGACAACGCCAGGTGATGGTGCCGTGATCCGCAAGGTAGCAGTCGTGTCCGGCAAGGCACGCCTCACGGTGCCAGCACGCTGCCGTTGAGTTCCAGCAGCTTGCCGTCGCGCAGGCGGGCGCCCAGGGTGTGTTCCTCGTCCCAGGCGGCGCTCAGACCGATCTCGACGATCGGCACGCCTTGCAGCGGTTTGACTGAGACGTACTGGATGGCGACGTGCGGCCAAACCTCATCCGGACGATCAATCTTTGGCATTCCGTCGGCCGGTGGCTGCTCCTCACCGGCTGCCACCGACTCGGCATAAGGTTGGTAGTGCTCGAACAAAGCCTGGGCGATCTGCGGCCGCCAGCCTGGGAGATCCGACGCGATCGTGCGGGCGATGCGCAACGCCGCGGCGTCGGGCGTCTTGCGTGATCCGTCGACGACAAGCGCGATTGATGTGCCGCCGAGATCGATCGTGCCGCGCCACGCCCCGCCGGTACGTCGCAACTGACCGAGCTGCGGATCGTCGTAAGGTGTCGACTTGAAGAACTCGAACACGATGCCACCTTGTAGGCCGTCATCATCCCTAGCCGTTGCCAAACGTCACTGCCGCGCCTTTCAGAACGCTTCCTCGGCCAGCGCGAAAACCGTGCGGCCAGCGCTCTTGAGCGGTCCGAGCTGGGCCAGCGCCGGCGGCAGGATCACATCGGCGTAGAAACGCGCGGTCACGATCTTGGCTTCGTTGAATGCCGGGTCGCCCTCGCGCGCCGCAAGCCGGCGATGCGCCGCCAGCGCCGCCTTGGCCAGCAGGCCGCCGGCCAGCGCCGTGGCGGCCAGGCGCAGGAACGGCACTGAGCCGGCCAGCGCCGCGCCGATGTCGTTGCGGCCGGCGTCGGCCACCCAACGCGTCGCGTCATCCAGCACGTCGGCGGCGCCGGCGACGGCGTCGGCGATACCGGCCATGTCGTCACCTGCCGCCGAGCGCATGTCCGCGACCAGTGTCCGAAACTCGGCCGTCAGTCCACTCATGGTCTCGCCGCCGTCCTTGGCGACTTTGCGGCCCACCAGGTCGCGCGCCTGGATGCCGTTGGTGCCCTCGTAGATCGGCAGGATGCGGGCGTCGCGCAGGTGCTGCGCCGCACCGGTCTCCTCGACGAAACCCATGCCGCCATGCACCTGGACTCCCAGCGACGCGATCTCGTTGCCAAGGTCGGTGCACCACGCCTTGACGATGGGAATCAGCAGGTCGACGCGATCCTGCGCCTGCCGCCGTGACGCCTCGTCGGGATGGCGTAGCGCGGTGTCGATCGCTGCGGCCGTGGTGTAGCTGAGTGCCCGCATCGCCTCGATCTGGCTGCGCATGGTCATCAGCATGCGCCTGATGTCGGGGTGGCGGATGATCGCCACGGGTTTCGGATCGGGCTTGGTGTCGTCCTTGGACTGCACGCGCGTGCGGGCGAAGGCAGCCGCCTGCTGGTAGGCACGCTCGGCGATCGAGAGCCCCTGCACGCCCACCGCCAGCCGGGCGTTGTTCATCATGGTGAACATGTAGGAAAGCCCGCGGCCTTCCTCGCCGATCCGGTAGCCTATGGCACCGCCATCGTCGCCAAATGACATTACACAGGTCGGGCTGGCGTGGATGCCGAGCTTGTGCTCGATCGAGACGCAGCGCACGTCGTTGCGCTTGCCCGGCGTGCCGTCGGCGTTGGGCAGGAATTTGGGCACGATGAACAGCGAGATGCCGCGCACCCCCGGCGGCGCGTCGGGTGTGCGCGCCAGCACCAGGTGCACGATGTTCTCGGCCATGTCGTGCTCGCCGTAGGTGATGAAGATCTTCTGGCCGGTGATCAGGTAGTGGTCGCCCTGCGGCACGGCGCGGCTGCGCAGCTGGCCGAGGTCCGAGCCGGCCTGCGGCTCGGTCAGGTTCATAGTGCCGGTCCACTGCCCGGAGATCATCTTGGGTAGATAAGTCGCCTTCTGCTCGGTCGAACCGTGGTGGTGGATGGCGTCGACCGCGCCCTGGGTGAGTAGCAACACCAAGCCGAAGCCCATGTTGGCCGATTGCCACATCTCCTGCACGGCGGTCGACAGCAGCCACGGCATGCCCTGGCCGCCATAGTCGGGATCGAAGGGCAGCGCATTCCAGCCGCCGTCGACAAACTGCCGGTAGGCATCGGCAAAGCCGTTCGGCGTGCGCACCACGCCGTTCTCCAGCTTGGCGCCTTGCTGGTCGCCGACCCGGTTCAGCGGCGCCAGCACGCCGCCCGACAGTTTGCCGGCCTCCTCCAGCACGGCGTCGACCATGTCCTCGGTGGCGCTCTCGTAGCCGGGCAGGGCGGCGATGGCGTCCTGACCTGCGACCGCACGCAGGGTGAAGCGGATGTCGGCAAGCGGCGCGGAGTAGGTCATGTCGCGTCTCTGATGGCGGCAGCGATTGGCCGCACCTTAGGTGCGGCCAGCCGGACGGGCAACCGGCCGAGCCGTTCATCGCCACTCGACGGCCGGTCAACCGGCGCCCGCGTCGGGATGGTCCAAACTGGACCTACCGCCCGGCGACCCGGTCAGCGGCGCGGTGGTATAGGGTAGATGTGGCGGGATAGACTGCCCGCATGACCGACCACATGCTGCTGACCGTCGACGGCCCCCGGGCGACCATCACCTTGAACAATCCGACGGTGCACAACCGTTTGGCACCGGCTGACATCAAGGCCTTCATCGGCCATCTCGACACCGTCGAGGCGGCCACCGACTTGCGCGTGCTGGTGGTCACCGGCACCGGCGACAAGACTTTTTGCTCCGGCTTCGATCTCGGCTCGCTGAAGCCCGGCGCCACGTCGGGCGCCAACGAGGGCGGCGACGGAAGGCGCTACGGCTTCGAGGTGCTGTGCGATCGTCTGGAGGCTTGCCGGGTGCCGACCATTGGTGCACTCAATGGCAGCGTCTATGGCGGCGGCACCGACCTCGCCCTGGCCTGCGACGTGCGGGTTGGCATACGCGGTACGCGCGCCTTCCTGCCGGCGGGGCGGCTGGGCCTGCACTACTATCCCAGTGGCCTGCGCCGCTTCACCGAGCGGCTCGGTCCCGGCGTTGCCAAGCGCTTCCTGCTGCTCGCCGAGGAATTCGACAGCGCCGAGCTGCTGCGCATCGGCTACTACGACTGGCTGGTCGACCGCGCCGACTTCGCTGCCAAGGTCGACGGCATCGCGGCGGCTCTCTGTGGCCTGGCGCCGCTGTCGCTGTCGGGCATGAAGGCCTCGATCAACGACATCGCGCGCAGCGCCTTCGACGAGGACACGATTCGCCAGCGCATCCGCGTCTGCGTGCAGTCGGACGATCTCGCTGAGGGCATCGCCGCCGTCGCCGGCAAGCGAAAGCCGGTCTTCAAGGGACGTTGAGCATGATCCTGCCTCGCCGCCGCGTGTTACTCGGCGCCTCTGCTGCCGCGGTGGCGTTGGCCTGCCCTCCTGCGGCCGCGCGGCAGCTGTCCTTTGAACGGAGCCGCGGCTCGTCGCACACCCACTATCGCGTGCGCTGGCTGGACCACGGCCAGCGCGAACGGGACATCTCCTTCTACCTCGAAACTGGTGAGATCGACGCCGCCACCAAACTGTTCCGCGAGTTCTCGCTGGAAGCAATGCGCGACTATATGCAGGACGCGCTGCGCCAGACCGCGGCGCGTTGGCCGCAGGTCAAGTTGGAGTTCGAGCCGCGGGCCGTCACCGCCCACGGGATGGGTCTGGCGTATCGCATTTCGGGGCCGCAGCATATGTTGGCCGAGGCCAGTGATCAGCTGAAGCGGACGATGGACGAGTCGAAGGTCCGCTATGTCGCCGGTGTGCTGCGGCGCATCGACGGCAATACGATCACCGTCGACTACATTGCTGCGACGCGCCGCTATGTGCGAGCGCTGGCACCGCTGGCGCAGGCCCTGTCGGATGCCGCTAGCGGCGCCGACGATCGCGGCCGCCTGGGGCTTGCCCTGTCGTTCTTCCAGGCGATCCCCTACGACACGCTGAGTAACCGGGTGCGAGATGGTGGCTACGATTTTGCACCGCCGCCCACCCTGCTCGACATGAACAGGGGCGACTGTGACAGCAAGTCCGTGGCGCTGGCTTGCGTCCTGCGGGGCCTGACGCCGTATCGCATGAGCGCGATGGCGACCATGCCTGGCCACGCCATCCTGGCGGTTGACGTCGGCTGGCGTGACGGCGACGCCTGGGTTCGGCGCGACGGTCGCGTGTTCATCGCCATGGAACCCGCCGGGCCGGCGGTGGTGCCGGTGGGCAAGGTAGCGCGCGAGACCGGCCGGTTCCTCGATCAGCAGCGTTTCTACGTCTGGCCGCTCAGCGCCTGAGGCTTCCGCGCGACAGGTCGCCCGGCAGACTTGCCGCGCCGACGCCTCGCATTTGGGTGGCGGTGGCGCAGTCCATGACAACCTTCGTTCGTCATTCGTGCCTTATTTCGGCAAGATCACCGTGTCGATGACGTGGATTACCCCGTTGGAGGCGGTCACGTCGGCGGCGACCACCTTGGCGTTCTCGACCATCACGCCGCCGCGCGTCGCGTCGATCTTCACCATCTGACCCTGCGCCGTCTTGGTGTTGGTGACCTTGCCCGCGAGGTCACTGCTCATGACCTTGCCAGGCACGACGTGGTAGGTCAGGACCTTGACCAGCTGCGCCTTGTTTTCCGGCTTCAGCAAACTCTCGACGGTGCCAGGCGGCAATTTCTTGAAGGCCGCATCGGTCGGCGCGAAGACCGTGAATGGTCCAGGGCTCTTCAACGTGGCTACTAGGTCCGCCGCCTTCACCGCCGCTACCAGCGTATTGAACTGACCGGCCTTGACCGCGGTATCGACGATATCAGCGCTCTGCGGCGCAGCTGCCGGTTGGGTTGGCTAGTTGGTGCAGCCCGCCGCCATTGTCGCAGCTGCACCCGCAATCAGGATCAGGAATCTCTTGCGAAGCATGCTGGCTCTCCTGTTGAGACGACACGGGCGATGCGCCACGACGTCGGTTCAACCTGCATCGGTGTCGATGGCGAGCGCTGGGCGGCATCACGGCGTGTACGGCCCGGTGCGAGAGGCCGATCACAACGGGATTGAAAATGTCGATGCGCGTCAGGTCGGGTTCGAGCGTCGCTGATAGCCCTTCGCCCCCTGTCATGTCTTGCCACGGGAGCTGGGTACGTATTGTGCTGAATTGACGCGGTCCCATCGAGTGACCACACGATGGTGCCTATGCGGACCGCCAGTGGCCGTCGATCGACCAGGTCACGGCGCCGACCGGCGGCCTCGTTCGCCGGGTTCATCTCAAACAATCGCTTATGGCTTTGGTCAGCATTGCCTATTGGCCACCGGCACGAATGTCCGCCAAATCCCATTGGCGTCACCGGGCTGCATTGACCCACTTGTGAGAAAGCGCTCATTTTGACACAATGTGGGTCTAGCTTGCGGCTGCCGGCCGACGGCAGAGGAGCCGCTGTTGGACGATACACACACCAGACCACCACCGCGCTCGGGCGAGTTCTTCGAGGGCGAGGACTTGGTGTCGCTGCCGTCGGGCTATCTGCTGGCCCGATACAGACTGCTGGAAACC
>DATFGV010000296.1:0-7347 GCA_035249115.1 Vineibacter sp. | reverse complement strand
CGCGCCGGTCGGCGACGACGGTGACGGTGGCGGTCATGCCGGGCAGCAGCTTGAGCTGTCCGTTGTCGGCTGCGATCACCACGGTGTAGGTGATGACGTTCTGCACGTTGGTCGGCGCCAGCCGCACTTGCGCCACCTTGCCGACGAAGCGGTCGTTGGGATAGGCGTTGACCGTGAAGCTGACCTCCAGGCCGTTGCGCACGCGGCCGATATCGGCCTCGTCGATGGTGGCGTGCACCTCCATCTGCCGCAGATCCTGGGCGATGGTGAACAGGGTCGGTGCCTGCAGGCTGGCGGCGACGGTCTGGCCGACATCGACATTGCGCTGCACCACCACGCCGTCGATCGGCGAACGGATCACCGACCGCTTGATATCGACCTCGACCTGCTTCACCGCCGCGCTGCGCTGCGCCACGGCGGCGGTGCTGTTCTGCAGCTGCGCCTGGGTCAGCTTCAGGGTCGCCTCGGCCGAGCGCAGCTGGGCGCGGGTCGACACCGCGGCGTTGCGCGCTTTCTCGGCGTCCGACGCCGAGCCCGAGCCGGTCCGCGCCAGCGAGTCACGCCGCACGGCGTCACTCTCGGCGGTGGCCAGCAGCGCCCGGAGATTGTCGATGTCGGCTTCGGCCTTCTCGATCTGCGCCTTCTGCATCTCGACCGAGGCCTCGGCCGACAGCAGATCGGCCCGCGCCGACAGCAGCCGCGCCTCGATCAGCTCGGTGTCGAGCCGCGCCAGCTCCTGGTTCGCCTTGACCTGGGTGTTGAAGTCGGCCTTCAGCTCGACGATCTGGCCCGACAGCTGCGAGCCGACGATCACGGAGATCACCGGGTTCACCGTGCCGGTGGCGGTGATGCTGCTGGTGATCGGCCCGCGCTCTATCTTGGCCAGCCGGTACTTCGGCGGCGGTTCGCTCTGGCTGGCATAGACATAGGCGCCGCCGGCGATGGCTGCGACCAGCAGCCCGCCCAACCAGATCCAGTTCCGGCGTCTCATGATTACCAAGTCCATCGGCCCCTTCTCGGGAGGCCGCTCCCTGTGTCTGCAACTTTATACGGCCCGGCCGGCCGGCGCATCCCCCGGCGGATCACCGCGCAATCAAACTCGATCCGAATCTGCCCGTTAATTCGGGCGCCGCTGCGGCGCCGCCAGGTTCGGGTTGGGCCTATATTCAAAAGCGAGCGGTCATTCAGAAGCACCGCGGGTGTCGATCGAACGCCGGCCGGGCGGGTCGAGCGCGGCCTCCGCCGCCAGCGGCGTCAGCCCTGCACCGCCTTGCGTACGACCGCCCGCGCGGCGTTCTGCGGGATCATGAGGAGGCTGCACCATTTCTGCGCGGTGTTGCCCTCGATGTCGTTGGGACGTTGCGCGCTACGCCACTTGAATTCCGACGTCGCGTGCGTCGTATAGCTGTTGACCGCGCCGGCACCGGTGAACCAGTTGACCTGGTTGTAGCCGCCCACCTGGCCGCCGGTGGTGGCGATGCATGAGTGGCCGGGTTGGTTGTTGTGAACGAAGACGATGACGGCGCCAGGCGTCAGCTGGGAATTGCCGGCGAGGGGCCGGCTCAGCCGCTGGCCGAAAGGCAGCATCTCGCGCACGATGCCGGTCGGATTCTTCGGGTGGGTGCTGAAGGCGTCGAGGTAGTCATTCAGCGACGGTTGCCGGCTGAATTCCGCCTCGTACAACCAGAACAGAGTGGCGTTGTGGCAGGCCATCGGGATGCCGTTCCACATGCCGCCCGCGGTGAACGATCGTGGATTGGCGTCGGGCATCGCGAGACTCTCCTTCAGAGCCTGACTCAGAATGCCGAAAAACGCTTCATGGTGAGCCTGTCGAACCATGAAGCGCCGCACAAGCGCCAGTGCGAGGCCTTCATGGTTCGACAAGCTCACCATGAAGGCAAGAAAAGCTGGCATTCTCAGTCAGGCTCTCAGGCACCGCCGCGCCTCACATCGTCAGCACGATCTTACCAAAATGGGCGTTGGCGCGCATGTGCGCCAACGCGTCAGCCACCTCCGCCAGCGGGAACGTGCGGTCGATCGGCAGCGCCAGCTTGCCGGCCTCGACCGCCTGCCACAGATCGGCGCGCATCAGCCGGTTGATCTCGCGCACTTCTTCGGGCGATCGGGTGCGGAAGGTGACGCCGATATAGTCGATGCGCTTGAGCGCGTGCAGGTCGAAGTCGAACTCGCCCTTCATGCCGCCCAGCCGGCCGACATTGACGATGCGGCCCAGCACCGCGGCCGCCTGCATGTTCTGGTTGGCGACGCTGGCTGACACCTGGTCGACGATCAGGTCGACGCCCTTGCCGCCGGTCGCCTTCTTCACGGCCTCGGGCCAGCCGGCATCGCGCGAGTCGAGTGCCAGGTCGGCGCCGTACTCCTGCAGCCGGGCGCGGCGGCCGTCATGCGTCGAGGTGCCGATCACCAGCGCTGCGCCCATCAGCTTGGCGATCTGCATGGCCATCAGGCCGACGCCCGAACTGGCGCCCTGGATCAGCACGCTCTCGCCCTTCTTCAGCCGGCCAGCGGTGACAACCGCGTTGTGCATGGTCTGCAACGCCACTGGCAGGCAGGCCGCCTGCTCGAAGGTCATGTTGTTGGCCGGCACCTTGTGCACGCGGCCGGCGTCGGCGACGGCATATTCGGCGTAGCCGCCCGACGCCGAGCTCATCACCCGGTCGCCCGGCTTGAGCCCCTGGACCTCGGCGCCGACCGCCGCGATCTCGCCGGCGCATTCCAGGCCCAGCCGGGCGCCGACGCCGCCCACCGGCCCATGCTGCCGACCGGCCGCGACCAGCAGGTCGGCGCGGTTCAGGCTCGAGGCGCGCACCTTGATCAGCACCTCGTTAGCCTTCGGTGCCGGCTGCGGCACGTCCTGGATCTCGACGCCCTTCTCGCCCAATACGGCGGCTTTCATGGTGGACTCCTCATATTCCTCCCCACGCAGTGGGGAGGTGCCCTGAAGGGGCGGAGGGGACCCGACGTGGTCTCTCAAGTAGAAACACCACGTCAGGTCCCCCTCCGGCCTTCGGCCACCTCCCCCAACTTGGTTGGGGGAGAGTTCAAACAATCCGGCTCTGTCGTCCGGCCCAGTAGCGGTCGCGCAGCAGGCGCTTGTAGAGCTTGCCGGTGGGATGGCGCGGCAGCTCGGCCTCGAAGTCGACCGAGCGCGGGCACTTGATCGCCGAGAGGTGCTGCTTGCAATAGGCGATCAGCGCCTCGGCCAGCGCCGGACCGGCGGCGTTCATGTCGCGCGGCTGCACCACCGCCTTGACCTCCTCGCCGAAATCGTCGTTGGGCACGCCGAACACCGCGACGTCGACCACCTCGGGGTGGTTGACCAGAACGTTCTCGGCTTCCTGCGGGTAGATGTTGACGCCGCCGGAGATGATCATGAAGGCCTTGCGGTCGGTCAGGTAGAGGAAGCCCTCGGCGTCGACGTAGCCGACGTCGCCGAGCGTGGTCCAGCCCTTGGGGTGGCGCGACTGCGCCGTCTTTTCGGCGTCGTTGTGGTAGGCGAACTCGCGGCCCTCGGCGAAATACACCGTGCCCGCTTCGCCGGTCGGCACCTCCTCGCCATCCTCGCCGACGATCTTGATCTTGCCGACCACGGCGCGGCCGACCGTGCCCTTGTGGCTGAGCCAGTCCTGCGGCCCGACCATGGTGAGGCCGTTGCCTTCGGTGCCGCCGTAGTACTCGTGCAGCACCGGCCCCCACCACGCCATCATCTGTTCCTTCACCGGCACCGGGCAGGGCGCGGCGGCGTGGATGGCGCATTTCAGGCTCGACACGTCGTAGCGACGCCGCACCTCCTCCGGCAGCTTCAGCAGGCGCACGAACATGGTCGGAACCACCTGCGTGTGGCTGATGCGGTGCTTTTCGACCAGGCGCAGAAAATCCTCGGCGTCGAACTGCTCCATGATCACGCAGGTGCCACCCAGCCGCATGATGGTCATGTTGAAGCGCAGCGGCGCTGCGTGATAGAGCGGCGCCGGCGACAGGTAAATGGCGTTGGAATCAACGCCGTAGATCTTGCTGGTGAGGTCGACCAGCGGATTAACGGCCTCGATCGCCTCCAGGGCCAGCGGCGTCATGACGCCCTTCGGCCGGCCGGTGGTGCCCGACGAATAGAGCATGTCCTGGCCGGCAACCTCGTCGGCGACCCGCGTCGCGGGAAAGGTAGCGACCGTGGACTCGAACGGCGTGTAGCCGGCGATCGTGCCGTCGAGCATCAACCGGGTGGTGACGCCGGGCATCACCGAGACGAGCTCGGCGGCCGGCTTCTCCAGGTATTTCGAGGTGATGAACAGCTCGGCGCCGCAGTCGCCGGCGATGTAGTCGACCTCGGCCGCGGTCAGGCGCGACGACACCGCCGTGTAGACCAGGCCGGTGCGCTGCGCCGCCCAGCAGATCTCGAAAAAGCGTGGGTGGTTCTCGAGGAACAGCGCGATGTGGTCGCCCGGCTTGAGGCCCCGCGCGCGAAACATCTGCGCGATGCGGTTCGAGGCCGCCTCGAGCTGGGCGAAGGTCACGGTCTCGCCGCTGCCGGCCATGATGAAGGCTGGCTTGTCGGGCGTTCGGCTGGCGTGGATGTGGGGATGCACGGGGGTCCTCGCGAGCTGTTGCGTGGTGAAACGGCCGCGGATCGGGCATGCCGATCAAAGCACGCCGCCGCGCGCCGCCTCAAGCCGCACCGCCCGCGCGTTTCGCAGGGAAGCAGGAAACCTGCGCCTTCAGCCAACAATTGACCGCGCCGCGCGGCTCGGGTTTATTCCCGGCCCTACCAGCGGTGTGCCCCCGTGGCGGAATGGTAGACGCGGCAGACTCAAAATCTGTTGCCCGCAAGGGCGTGTTGGTTCGAGTCCGACCGGGGGCACCAATCTACTTATTGATGTCAGGCAAGGAACTTAGGAGTTCGATCCCCCTCTCTCGCATCAACTAGAACGAAGTGCGTACCCGCTGGCCCGTACCCCATCGGACCGTCTAGCGGACCGTTTGGAGGGTTCTAGCAACGCGTGACGTTGTGATCGCCCTACGCCAATAGCTGCTTGTCCCAATGCCGGCCGTTAGTCGGCTGCGTGGCGGTCTCCGCCGTCCGTCACGGCCAAGTTTTTCACGCCAGCCTATTGTCGTCGGCTCCCGTTGGGGACGCCAGTTCTCAATAAGTGTCCAAAATATCGATGTTTACTGCATCGGATGAGCGCCGTTGAAAGGCGTTTGGGAGACGGATTGGGAGTACGAGCTTAACGGGGAAAAGGTCGTCGCTGGTATGCTAAGGCCCGACCAAGATTTCGCCGAGCTTCTTTTTGTCAGTCACTCGTAGCCATTCGACGTAACCAGTTGAGCTTCGTCCCTTGACGAGCGCGGAAGCAGGCGAAGGCTTGCCGAAGGAAATATCCTTTTTCAACGTCAAGCAGGGGCCGCCTTCGTCGACGAGAGCGTTCTCTGAGATCAACTGGTCCCGAAGTTTCTTGAGGTTGGCTGGCAAGCTATCAGTTGGAGCCTTGCTGATCATGGAGCCAGCTTTAAGGACATAACTGTCGCCGCTAGCTTCCATGTAGGCCTTGGCGCTGTCGCTCTTTGGCAGAGTAGTCGTGAAGAACGATCCGGTGATGAGCGGTGTCGCCGTGGCCGCGCCGGCACCGACCTTCGTTTCGGGCTCGACCTGTTCACCGACTCCAAAGAACTCGAAACCGAGAGCCTCCAAGACGTAGGTCATGTTTCCCATGAAGGTGTACATACTTGCTGTGTCGGCCTCTGGCAGCTTGGAGCCTGTCGGTTTTGCCTTGTTGGCTACCGTCACGTTGCCTTCGTTGGCGGACAGCGTCTCCCACGCCTTGAGTTCGAGCCACTTCACGTGAGCCCGCGTGAGTTTGTCATCTTTGTTAGTGAACACCACGAAAGTGTCGAAGGTAATCGGGAACTTGGCTGTTGCGTAGCGCTGAACGAAGTCGTCACTCTCGCCGACGTACACTTCAGGAATGTCATCGGCGCCTGCGCTCTGTATCAAGAAATAGACGCAGGACCGACCTAACTCGTCGCGCTGAAGAGCCTTTTTGAAGTACGGCGCCCGGCCCATGACCGCCATGCCAGACCAGTTGTCCAGTTCAACGGTTCGCAAGCTGCGCGGATCGTCGCCGGTGATGAAGATGGTGAGTAGGCGACCGGTGGGTTTCTCGATCTTCATTGCAAGTCTCAGCCGCAGTTGCCTCGCCGGTTCGGATCCGCCCAGTTGATACTACAGGTTTTGACCCAGTGCCGAAACGAGTCCTGCTCACGCTCGATCAAAACGCGAAGCGCGTCCTAACGGGGGGGTGGTGAACAGGACCAGAAGGCGTGCCGATCCAGCTCGATCTGCCGGGCCTTCTCATGCGGCAGACGGAACCGTTCAGCGCCCCTACGCTGGCCGGTACGGGCAACTTGAAGGCATAGCGACAGTCGGCCTTGAGGTGGTCGTAGGGTTTGCTGCGGCGTTTCGTGGAACCGCATTGCGCATGGCAATTTCACAGTACGACCGAGTCCGTCCGAAGTTCACGCATTCTTCGATCAGAGTGATCGGACGATTCTGAAGGCCTGCGCCACCGAATATATCCAAGTCAGTAGAAAAATTGTTTGATACACGGTAGTAGTGCTCACCAAGCTTCGGCGACTCTTCCGAAGAGGTTCAGAATCTCGGGAGTGAACTTTCAAACCGAACTGTGGTTCGAGTCGTGCCATGTCTTCCTTGGCGTCTTCCGTCAATTGACGCCCCCGCCAATCAAGTACGCTGAACAACATCGAAACAAAAATTCCTACAATGCCCACTAATTGCCAGTCTACCTTTCCTGATGCCGCTGCCAGCATCGAAACGCTGAATACCAAAATGAAATAGTGAAAGTGCTTGTTCCGCGTTTCGGTATGCAATTTCCAACATTCGCGGGCGTGTTGGAGCGCGGCTGCTTTGGCAGAACCATCGTCCGCGGGCGGTGCGTCGGCAGCTGTTCGCTCGGAACCCTTAGCCACTACTTCCAAGTTTGGCATGGCGCACTCCTGTACGACCAACACCTTGGGGGCGTCGTTCTGAGGAAACGTCAGCCTCCGAGTTTGAACATTGCCAATGTAGGTACTCTGTGGTGTCCCTACAAGAGGCGTTGGCATGCCCCATGTGTCTGAGTTGCTGTCGCCACTGCACTAGACTCGGAATTTTTGTTGTACATCATCCTGCGGGGAGTCGACCGAGCGTGCGGCGCCAACTCCCCCCTTGGCCTGGCCATGGGCCGCCCATCGCGCGGCCTATCATTTGCCCATTCGTGGTCAAGGAGCGCATCCGCGCAGCGAGCGGAACGAAACATGAGGCCGTCGCGGGTG
>DATFGV010000295.1:0-11544 GCA_035249115.1 Vineibacter sp. | reverse complement strand
CACGCGCATCGACGGCGATGGCGCCGACGCCGAGATTATGCGCAGCTACATGGCCGCCTGGGGCGATCGCGAGGCCTATGCCGTCTCGCATGTCGGCTTCGGCCTGAACCAGGCGGCCCGCTACGAGGCGCTCAGCATGTACGACCAGCGCGACTTCAACGGCTCCGAGCTGCGGGCGGTGGCCGGCAACTTCCTGTTCTCGACCGGCGCCAACGAGTTCGCCGGCCGCTTCACCGCCGGCCATTTCGACATCCCGGTGATGCGCACCACCATCGCGGTCGACAACACCGTCGTGGTGCGGAACGGCGCGCTGCAGGACGTGTTCGGGTAGCGCAGGTTTCAGCCTTACGAAATCACGCAACCCCGGGAGCGCGGGCCTCCGGCCCGCTCATGAGCGGGCGAGACGCCCGCGCTCTCAGGTTCCCGAAGCGCATCATGGCTCACGCGCGCCGGCCGCCATCTGCTTCAGGCGGAAGTGCTGCACCTTGCCCAGCGCCGTGCGCGGCAGGTCGTCGACGACGATGAAGTCGCGCGGCACCTTGAAGCGCGCCAGCTGGGCGGCGACATGGCGCGCCAGGTCGGCGGGATCCAGCGTCGCGCCGGCCCGCGGGATCACGTAGGCGACCGGCACTTCCTGCCAACGCGGATCGGGGCGGCCGACCACCGCCGCCTCCGCCACCGCCGGATGCTCACCCAGCACGCGCTCGATTTCGGCGGGATAGATGTTCTCGCCGCCGGAGATGATCAGGTTGTTCTTGCGCTCGCGCACATGGAAGTAGCCGTCGTCGTCGCGCACGGCGATGTCGCCGGTGCGGTACCAGCCGTCGCGCAACGCCTCACCGGTCACCTTCGGGTCGCCCCAGTATTCCGTGAACACGTTCGGGCCGCGCACCACGATCTCGCCAACCTCGCCGTGCGGCAGCACGGCGCCCGCGTCATCGACGACCCGCGCCTCGCAGTACAGGCCCGGCAGCCCGGTCGAGTTGCCGCGACCCGGATCGCCGCCCAGCCTTGTGTAGATCGCAATCGGACAGGTTTCGGTCGAGCCATAGACCTGCAGTACCGGGACGCCGCGCGCCGTCACGGCATCGATCAGGGGCTGCGGCACAATGGTCGAACCGGTCGTCAGCGCCCGCAGGCTGCCGAGGTCGGTGGCTGGCCAATCCGGATGCGCGATCAGCGCCTGGATGGCGGCCGGCACCAGCACGGTCAGGGTCGGCCGGTCGGCGGCGAGCGCCGCCAAGGTCGCGTCCGGTGCGAAACGCGCGTGCAGGGTGACGGTGGCGCCGAGCTGCAGGGCCGGCGTGGTCTGGATGTTGAGCCCGCCGACATGGAACAGCGGCAGCACGGTCAGCACATGGTCGTCGGCGGTCAGGCCGTGCATGTGCTGGCTCATCGCCGCGTTCCAGACCAGCGCCTGCTGACGCAGCACCGCACCCTTCGGCCGCCCGGTCGTGCCCGAGGTGTAGACGATCAGCAGCGGCGCATTGAGGTCGGCGCCCGGCGCGATCTCGCCGCTGGCACGCGCCAGGTCGTCGAACGACACGCCGGCCGGCCGCGCCTGGATGCCGACGACCCGCAGGTCGGGTAGCGCCTCGAGCAGCCGCGGCACGACATCGGCGAACGGCGCCTCGACCACCAATGTCCGCGCGCCGGCGTCATGCAGGATGAACAACAGCTCGGTCGGCGCCAGCCGCCAGTTCAGCGGCACCAGCAATGCGCCCAGCCGGGCGCAGGCGTAGAGCAGCACGAGATAGTCGGGATGGTTGGCCGCGAGAATCGCCACCCGATCGCCGCTTGCGACACCCAGCTCGCGCCGCAGCCCGTGCGCCGTCGCGGCGACCCGACTGGCGAACGCGGCGTAGGTGACGCGCCGTCCCTCGAAGCGGATCGCCGGCTTGTCCGGCGTGAAGGCGGCGTTGCGCTCGATCAGGCTGGCGAGGTCCATGGCGTCGCTCACGCACGATCCTTCGCCCCGCCACGGCGCTGCAATTGTCTTGGCCTTGGCCGACCTCTCGCGGAGGGGAGATGCCGCTGGGGGCGCGTCACTCCAGTGACGCGTCTTTTTGCCGGAAGCAACGAAGACGCGCGACTGGAGTCGCGCGCCCCCAGCGCACCTCCTGTGCAGCGCGAACGAACATCACCCATCCGTCTCGCCCGGCTCGTACAGGCTGTCGCGGCCGATGCGCTCGAGGCAGATCTCGGCGGTCCACGGCAGCATGACCGCGCCGCAGCGGCTGTCGCGGTAGATGCGCTCCAGCGGAAAGCGCTTGAGCATGGCGTGGCCGCCGCAGACGCGGATCGCCTTGCTGGCGATGGCGCTGGCATTCTCCATGACGCTGTGCTGGGCGGCGTAAGCGCGCAGCACCTGCTCCTTCGACGGATTGGGGCCGGCCTCGCTGACCGCCTGGAACCACAGCGCCTTGGTCTGCTCCAGCATCAGGCGCATCTCGGCCACCGCCACCTGCTTGACGGCGAACATGCGGCGCTTGACCGGCGGCGCGCCGGGGAACTCGCCGCGCAGCCAGGCGACGGCGAAATCGAAGGCGGCCTGCGCCAGGCCCATGTAGGTCGGCGTCAGGGTCAGGAACATGTGCGGCCAGCTGAGCGCCGCCTGCATGTAGAAGCCGCGCGGCATCAGCATCTCGTCCTCGGGCACGAAGACGTCCTTGAACAGCAAGGTGCGCGAGACGGTGCCGCGCATTCCCAGCGGATCCCAGTCGCCCGTCACCTCGACGCCTTGCGCCCGGGCGGGGATCGCGAGGTAGAGCGTGTTGCGCCGGCTGGCGACCTCGCCCTCGTCGCGCACCGTGCACAGCACGCCGTAGTAGTCGGCCGAGCCCGACAGCGAGGCGAAGATCTTCTTGCCGTTGACCACGAAACCGCCGGCGGTGGATCGCGCCTCGGTGCCGAAGGCGGCACTGCCGGCCGCCGCCGCGCCGCCCTCTTCGGAGAACGGCTGGGCGTAGAGCCGCCCCTCTTCGACGATCCGCTTGTAGTGCAGGCTCCGCCGCCGCACATGCGCCGCCCGGTCCTCGGGGCTCATCGGCAGATCGTCGGCCAGCGCGCCGGACCACAGGGTCGAGCAGACATGCATGTTCCACGACAGCGCCGTGGCACCGCAGTAACGGCCCAGCTCGGCCGCGGCCAGGCTATAGGTCTGGAAATCGGCGCCCAATCCGCCCTGGGCCTCGGGGATGCAGATCGCCAGCAGCCCTTCGCCGTGCATGTCGCGGAAGTTCTCGATCGGAAACGTCGCCTCGCGGTCGTGTCGCGCCGCGCGCGGTGCCAGCACGCGCTTGCCGAAACGCCGCGCCTTGGCGATGAGCGCCGCTTTGGCAGGCGGCAGGCGAAATGCTTCTGGCGGAAACATCGGCGGGTCGTCGTCCGGTGCGCGGCCTTTGGCGGCATCCATCGCGGCTCTCCGTTCAGACGACGGCGCCGGCCAGCGCCGCGCGCGTGAAGTCGAGCACCGCCGCGTCGAACGCGGCCGGCGCCTCGAGGTTGGGCAGGTGGCCGACGCCGGCCAGTGACGCGAAGCGCGCGCCCGGGATCCTGGCCGCCATGCGCTCCATGACCGCGGCTGGCGCCGTGCGGTCGTGTGAGCCGGCCAGGCACAGCACGGGCACGGCGATGCGCGCCAGGTTGGCGCGTTCATCGAACGACACCAGACAGCGCACCACGGCGCGATAGGTTGCCGGCGGCACCGCCGACATGACCTCGACCGCGAGCGCCCGGCCGGCGGGGTCGGGCTGCGGTCCCATCATGCCGTCGACCAGGGTGTCCGCGACGTCGGCCATGCTGCGGCCGGCGTCGAGCGGCCCCAGGCGGTCGGCGACGAATTTCTTCTGGAAGTCCCCGTCGGCGTTGCCGAACGCCGGGCTGGTGGCGCACAGCACGACGGCGCGATAGCCATCCGGCCGCCGCCGCAACGCGGTCTGCGCCACCATGCCGCCCAGGGAATGGCCGACCAGCACCGGCCGCTCCAGCCCGTGCCGGGCCACCGTCTCCTCCAGGTCAGCCGCGAGGCCGTCGAAGGTCACAGACGGCAACGGCGGACGCCCGCCATAGCCCGGCAGATCGACGGCCAGCGCCCGCAGGTCGGCGGCTTCGAACGCGGCGCACTCCCGCCGCCACGCCCGCGCCCCGCCACCGATGCCGTGAATGAAGACCACGGCTGGCATTGTGGTCGCATTCGCTGTGCTCACGCTATTGCTCTCCCGACGCGCCCGACACGCACACCACGATCCGCCGAAAGGCGGGACCCTGTCCAGACCGCGACGGCCATCCCTTCCCCGCGCAAGCGGGGAAGGTGGCGCGAAGCGCCGGAAGGGGAGCCAACGGGGTGCCGCGAATGGAGAGACCACGTTGGCTCCCCCTCCGGCCTTCGGCCACCTCCCCCAGCTGCGCTGGGGGAGCGATGAGACAATGCGATTCCGTTTCCGCCCCACTTCGTGGGGAGGAAAGGCCGAGTCCGCTAGCGACCGTGGTTATCCCATCTACCCACCGCGCGCCCGATCGGCTGAGATGCGCCATGCTGCCGGTGTTCCAGCCCCTGAAGGATCGCGCCGTCGCCATCGTGTGGTCGGGGCTTGCCGCCTCGACCATCGGCGAGGACCTGCTGCGGGTCGCGATCATCTGGCTGGCGGTAGACATCGCCGGCAACCTCGCCGGCCTGCTGACGGCGGCGCAGTACGCCACGATGCTGCTGGTCGGCCTGACCAGCGGCGCGGTCGCCGACCGCTGGCGGCCCGAGCGCACCATGGTGTGGGTCAACCTACTGGCGGCCGTCGTCGTGCTGCTGCCGGTCGCCGCCGCCTACGGCCCGGGCGTGTCGCTGACCGTGCTGGTGGTGACCGCGGTCGGCGTGTCGGCGCTGCGCACCTTCTTCGCGCCGGCGCTGCAGTCGACCATCCCCAACCTGATCCGCGACCGCAGCCTGCTGCAGTCGGCCAACGGCCTGTTCGACGCCACCTGGCGCCTGGCGCGGCTGGCCGGGCCGGCGCTGGCGGCCGGCCTGGTGCAGGTCGTGCCGGTGATCCACTTCTTGTCGGTGACAGCCTGCGGCTTTCTGATTGCGGCGGCGGCCATCCACAGCGTGCGCAGCCAGTTGGCGGCGCCGGCACGTTCCGGAGCAGCGCCGCGCGGCGGCTGGCAGGGCGCCCTCGACGGCCTGACGTCGGGCTACAACCTGCTGCGGCGGAACCGGGTGATGGCGGCGCTGATCCTGAGCAACGCTGCGGTCAACGGGCCGTGGATGGTGTCGCTGATGCTCGGCCTGGCGCTGCTGGTGAAGACCTACCAGCCGTCGCTGTTCGGCATCCGCGATCTCGCCGCCTACGGCCTGGTGATGGGCTCATACGGGCTGGGCGATCTGTGCGCCAATCTCGTGGTCGGCAGCGTGCTGCTGCGCCGGCCGCTGTCGACCATGTATCTCGGCTACGTCGCCATGGGTGCCGGCTTCACGCTGATCGCGCTGGCGGCCTGGACGATGCCGTTGGACTGGATGCTGCCGGCCATGATGCTGGCCGCCGTCGTCGCCGGCACCGGTGGGCCGCTGTTCTTCATTCCGCTGATCACCCGCACGCAGATGGAATTCGATGGCGCCGACATCGCCCGCGTCTGGCGGCTGCGGCTGGCGATCATGGCGGGCTCGCAACTGCTGGCCAGCCTGGTGGCGACCTGGCTGTTCGAAGTGCTGGGCGCGGCGCTGACGGTGCTGGGCTGCGGCCTGTTCATCCTCGTCGCCGGCATCGCCGGCCATGTCGCGTTCCGACGGATCGAGTCGCGGCCGGTGGCGACACCGGCACCCGCGCCGTCCGCGGCCGACTGATGTCAACGGCCCTTGGATCTTGACGGTTTGTCGACAAGGAGGACCTCACCCTGAGGAGCCGGCCAACGGCCGGCGTCTCGAAGGGTGAGGTGCTTGGCTCGATGATCGGAACAACCATCCTTCGTCTCACCGGTGATGAAGCCCACCCTTCGAGACGCTCGCTTCGCTCGCTCCTCAGGGTGAGGCAGAAGGGACTGGCCAGTCGGCAGGCGTAGAGGCATCGACGAGGACGGTGACGGGTCAGGCCTGCAAAGCTGCGCTTGACGCACCCCTAATCGAAGGCGACCGGACGAGGCCATCGAGGTCGCAGCCCCAACGCAGCATTGCACGCCGGACCCCGTCACCTCGGTGTCCCCAGAGGAAACGCCGAGGTGTCGTAGGCGACGCCGATCTCGATGTCCTGGGGCAGGCGCGCGCGCAGACCGGGCAGCCATGCGCGCACGTCCTTGAGCAGGTCGGCCGGCTGGACCGTCGGCAGCCTGACCACGCCGAGGGTGACCTCGCCGCCAGGCGCGAAGGGCGTGCGCCGCTCGTCGGCATCGCTGCCGATCTCCAGCAGCGCCACGTCGGCCAGCCGGATCGGCACGCCCGATACGAGCTTCACGACGATGCCGCCGAGCTGCTCCGGCGACGGGAGCGGGGCGGTGCGCGACAGGAGGGTGACGCTGCCGTCGGTGCTCTCAATGCGGCTGGACTCGACGCCGTGCAGGCGCAGCGCACTCTCGAGCTCCTGGACCGCGATGGCCCGGGCGGTCAGCCGGGCCAGATCGATGCGGATACGCAGGACAGGGCGGCGCGCGTTATAAACAATGACGGCGGCGACGCCGGGCAGGGCTTGCAGCGCCGGCTTGACCATGCGGTCGGCGTAGTCGGTGATCTCGAGCCCGCTGTGCCGCGCACTGGAGAAGAAGAGGAAGATGATCGGCTGAGCCTCGGCCTGCACTCTGGCGATCGCCGATGACTCGGCAATCGGCCCACCGAAGCCGAGGGATTGGCGCACGGCGAGGTACTGCAACGAGACCGCGCCGAGCACGACCAGGAGGAGTCCGGAGAGAGCGGCGATTGCCGGCCGGCGGAGCGCCCGTACGGCACGCAAGGTTAGGCGCGCCTGTCGCCGCGCGGCACGTGTGGGCGACACAATCCGACGAATGAGCGATGCGGCCATTCTCGCTCCACAGTCGTGACGGTTGCCGACGGGTGAGGCGGCCCCAATCGTGGGACCACAGCCGGCGGTTTGTCAGGTGGATTCTGGACCGGTGAGGGATCAGGCCTGCAGAGCTGCGCTCGATGCGACACCAATAGAGGGCGACCGGGCGAGGCCATCGAGGTCGCACCCTCAACGCTGTATTGCAGGCCTGACCCCGCCATGCCGCCAATGCGGACAATTCCCAAAGCTTGATCACGACTGATACGGCGGAATGACGGCTATTCCCTCGAAAACAGACATACGTCCGCATCCCAGGAACGTCCGCTTTGGGCCAAAACCGGAGATCACGCTGACCGGTTAGGACGGCAGGAGCCGACCGCGCGCTGTGCGCTGCTCCGCTCTTTCGAGTACCTGACCAACGTTGTATCTTGCACAGGACATTGAGTTGGTCCGCAAGCTGGCTAGCAGGACGTGCCGAAGTCCTGTGTCTCAGCGGCAGCGCACCAATGCCGTCGGCGGGCATCGCACTCAAATTGACCGACGTTCTTTTTTTGGCAGTGCTATCACCATTCGAAATCGCATGGTCGTGCGCGCTAGCGCACGCGGCGCTTTGATAAGGGAGGCGACTTATGAACTCTGTAAACCTGGAATTGCTGAAGGCCGGCCTCACCCTTTTGATCGCGCTTATCACTCTTGGGCTCGGCTGGCTCATTGGCCAGCGGCTCACCTTCAAGTGGAACCTACTTCAGAAGCGGCGCGAGACTGATATCGCTAACGTCCAGCAATTCTATGCGCTCTACGGAGAGTTCAAAGAGGTGAGCAAGATTTGGCGTGTCATCAAACGAAACAAAGGCGCAAATCTTACAGTTCCCCCCGACGGTCGCTGGCCGCTGATGGCACGAGCGTGTGCAATCGAGGGTAAGAACGAGGCAATTCTTGTCAAACTTGCAACCGAACGCCATCTCGCAACAGACGATTTGAGATACCTCGGTCTCTTCAGGCAGGCAATTCAAATGCTCCGAGAATCAATTCGCGATGATGTAGAAATGCGGGCTGGCAGTCGTGGGGCCGAGTACGCCTTTTTCAACGGCCTTGCTGCAAAAGTAGGCTTGATTGTCTTTTCATCTCCTCCTGACCAGCTCTTTCGCAAGCTCCTGCGCCAGCTGCGGGTCGGCGCGGACGAGATTTCGGATCCGGAGCGCGCCAGCAAACAATTGGAGGCTATAGTGGGAGTACGTTCGCCACACTTCAAAGCGGAGTTAGAGCATTTTGAGGAAACGCATCCGAATATCCCCGATGAGAATATCCGCGATATAGAGTGAAGTCCGCGACGGAATGCAGATTGACCGGGATGCGCCCATCGAGATGGACGAGGGCGTCGTGCTGCGTGCCGGCGGTTTGATTCGTTCGCGAGGTATGATGACGGCTACTTCACTTGGGCAGGCAAAGTGCTATGGGGTCAGGCCTGCAACACTGCATCCTGGCCGCACCAATATCCGCGTCGCCCGACGCGCCGCCGGCAGGCTTCGCGTCAGGCGCATGATTGCAGGCCTCACCCCGCCACCGGAGTCGGTCGGTCAAATGCGAACTCCGCCAAAGCGGACAACTCCCACAGCTTGATCATGGAAGCTCTCCCCGTTCCGGATGGGCCACGGCCATTTGCGAGATGCTCAACAAGGCCGCATCGTCGCGAAAGAAAGCGCTATAGGGCGCGCCGCGCGGCGCCGAGAAAATTGTCGGGCCGTCGTCAAATTGGATCTCGTGTCCCTTGAGCGACCACTGCATATCCCTGTTCCCCGCAACCCCTGTTGAGTCCCAGACGGGATAGCAATAGAGACGCCCGGCGCCGCCGAACGCTCCCTTCGTCTCAATCGTGATCTTGTTGATTGGTGAGCGGATCGCCGCATCGCTCAACCACGGCAGGCCTTGGTCCTGACGGTAGGGCCAAATCTCAATTGGATAGTAGTCGGCGTCCCAAAAGCCGATGTTGCCGCCCCGGGGCGAGCGCGGGACGCCGCGCGCAAAGGACAGTCTGGAGAGCACAGATTGATGTTGCACCGAATTCTTGTGGGCGAAAGACAAGAGGCTTAAGATTCCCATGTCCGCGGCACGCCAATAGGTCGGCGCGCCGGGCGGACGGACGGCCGCGATGCGGGCACGGCTTTTCTCATCCAACGGCGATTCGTAAGCGACATAGCACTTGCTCGCAGTCGTCCCGCGTGCCGCGGGTCCGTACCTGAACGGATCGCTATTGTTCGTCAGCCAGTTCTGTTCGCCCTTGGCTTGCCACGCCGCGAATTCGTCGACGCCCACCCGGGTGATGCGCGCGGTAGGCAAGGACATGCGGCTGTTCTTGGCGCTATAGGTCGCCTCCGAGACGTAACCGACCAGGAAACTCAAATCGTCCGCTTTCGGGCCCCAGAAGACGACAGGTAGGAGATTGTCCGGAATCCGTGTTTGACTTTGGTCGCACGCGTCCGGCACCTGGAAGATCACGACCGTGCCAGCCTTCGTGCGCACGCCCCAGACATACGGTGAGCGTACGGCCGCGTAGGAGCGGCCTTCGCCGATATAACGGCGCTCGACGTAGCGGCAGCGCACCACGATGTTGACGTTGACCGGTTCGCCGTCGGTCGTCAGCGAGGCTTCGAACCGGTAGTAGTTGTAGGATTGGGCCGTCGCCGCCGGCGCACCGATCAGCCCGCCCAGAAGAATTGCCGCAATCGACCCCTGAGTCGCCAGTGAGGCGATCCAACGGTCTTTGGCACACCGGCCGTCGCCTCTGACCGAACGCGCGATCGACGTTGGCGCGGAGCGCCGCGCAAACGCGCGCAACAGGGCTCCCCAAAGACGTTCGATCGACCAGCGAGGGTGGCGCGACAAGTGATGGGCTGACCGTGACATCTGGGCCTCTGTCATGGCGGATATACGATCCATGACCATCGTATTCATTCTCTCAGCGTTTCGGCGCGGTATCGAACGATGGGATCGAGCACGTATGTCAGTACCGTCCGCGTGCCGGTTCGCTTAGAGGTGAGGTGAGCCCCATTCGTAAGACCACGACCGGCGCTCAGTTAAGCGGATTCCAAGCCGTTCCCTCTCTGCCTCAAGCGATCAATCCATCAAGATTTGTCGAAGCAGCACTTGACGCGACACCAATCGAGGTCGACCGGGCGAGGTCATCGAGGTCGCACGCCCAACGAACTATTGCAGTCCTGACTGCGCCAATTCGTGACGGGCCGAGATTCGCATTTCGAAGCTACTTCTTCGGCAGCGGAATGAGCTTGCCAACGGTGCCGGGATCGCTGGTCAACACCTTCCACTGCCCCAGCTCCGCCGGACGGTTGCTGCGGATGTTCCACATCGCCCACAGCCATGGGCCGCCGTTCTCGGCAGTGAACTTGTCGCCGGCGCCCATGATGTTGTCGACGACGCTGATACCCTGATTCCAGCCGTAGCAGTAGAGCGAGTCGCGTCCGCCCTGGAAGCCTTGCGTGCTGACATGTACGCCAAGATCCGACAGGGTCTGGGCCGCCACGCAGAGGGGCGTCTTGCGGATGGAACCGATATGATCGAGACCCAGCAGATGGCCGACCTCGTGGGCGATGACAGGGAGGCTTTGCGGCTGGCCGGGTCCGGTTCCGTAGGGTGACACCCAGGGCGTGCCATCGAGCGAATCCCACAGGAATGCATTCGAGCGATAGACTCCCGCATCCTGACTTTGACCCTGGGCCTTCAGCATCGTCGTGTTGACGTTGGCCACCTCGATGGTGGCCGATGCGTCTTTGCCTGCCTGGAAATCCACCTCGAGTTCGCAGCGAATATAGGGCCGCAGGGTGTGGGTTGGAAACGTGGCCAGCGACAGGATGCTGCCCGGCGGGCCGGCCGGCGCGGGCGTCCCCGAGATCACTTGCCGGTCGTAATCGGTGAATGTGTCAGGCGGGTCGAGCCAGAAGCGGTTGTTCCATAGATCGGCCTGCTTCTTGGCGCTGGCAAGGAAGGTGTTCCAGTCGGCGTCGTTCCAAACATTACCGAAGAACGGCTTCTTGTCGTGGTCGAGAGTAATTATGCGTGCCGTCTGCTTGGTTAGCTGCGCTTTCAGCTTGATGGTGAATTTGAGCTGTCCCCAGCCGTCAAGGGGTTTGTAGAGATAGGCGCCGAATGACGCCTTCGTCCGGCCATCGCCGCGGCTATCCCACTTGTAGGTTGTCTTGGCCACTGGGATCGGCAAGTAGACAGTCGTCGTCATCACCCATTTCCTTAGTGGCCGGTCACTTACTTTACCATTGAGGATGTCGTCAGACAAGCGCGCTCAGCCGCACGGCGCCTTAGGCCGGATATCGCCGCGGCCGCCTCGCGGCGATCGGTCCGCGACCGCCAAGTGCCGGAATCACCCAATCAGCTCTTGACAGTACATATACCATTAAGCATTGTACCAACACCGGTCCCACACCCTCCGCCCGTTTCCCACCACCGCCTGCGCGGAGGACCGTCATGCCGTGTGCCGCCACCCCCACCCCGCCGTGCCATCGCGCCCCGGCGGCTCCCCTGCCGCTGCGCCGCG
>DATFGV010000294.1:0-11847 GCA_035249115.1 Vineibacter sp. | reverse complement strand
CACCGATGGCGGGTATTTCTTCACGGCGGCCGATGCTGGTGATGTCATCGTTCGTCGCAAGGACGCACACGACAATGCCACGCCGTCGGGCAACGGCACGATGGTCGGCGTGCTCGCCCGCCTGTGGTCATTGACCGGCATACGGCGCTACCGCGAACGCGCCGAGGAGGTCGTCGCCACGTTCGCCGGCGAGGTCGATAGCAATTTCTTCCCGCTGATGACCCTGATGAACAACGCCGAGCTGCTGGACAGCGCGGTCGAGATCGTCATCGTCGGTCCGCCAGACGATGCGGCGACCCGCGCGCTGGTAGCAGCCGTCCACGAGCGCTGTCTGCCCAACAAGATCGTGCGCCTGTTGCCGCCGGATGCGGCCCTGCCGGACGGACATCCCGCCGCCGGCAAGGGCCTGGTCGGTGGCCGGCCCGCCGCCTATGTCTGCCGCGACCAAAGCTGCTCGGCGCCGGTGACTGCCCCGGCGGCGCTTGCGTCGCTGATCCAGGCGGGTGTCGACTGACACCAGCAGACCTTACTCGTGACTCGTCGCGGCGAGTTCATGGTTCGACAAGGCGCACCATGAAACGGTCCTTCCGGGTCATTTACCGCACGTCTTCTGCTCCAAATCCGCAAATTATTGAAAACAAATCGTTTTTCAGGGGTCATTTACCGCCCGTAGACGGTAAATGGCGCACATGGAATTTGCATGTCAACTGCATATTCTTACATCCCGCCGTCCGATTGCTGCCGTGCGACGCTTCGTCGTTCGACCGGTGTCCAGCACAGAGACATGGTGGACGCCCTGTCCGTTCGGCCGCGTGAAGTCGAGCCGGGCGACAATGACGTGCGCCCACATCACGTCGTGTGCGTGCAAATTCTCGCTAGAATCGAGCGTATCGCTGCCGCCAGGCAGTCCATAAGCTTGCGCTCCACCTATCGAAGACACGGCCAATCCTATCGTCTTTATGTCGTTGTTGACCCGCCTCCTCCTCATCTTCGCCCTGTGCCTGGTCGCGCCCGTCCCCGCGCCGGCGCAGGCACCGCCGCCGGCCACCCCGGAGCGGCCGTTCGCGGTCATGGTCGACGCCTGGACGCGTGCCCTCGACCGCATCGCCCAGGACGCCGGCCGGCCGAACCTGATCGATGCCGAGGTCGATCGGCTGCGCAGCGAGACCAGTGGCGTCAAGCAGGCCGCCAGCCAGGTCGCCGCCCAGGCGCGCGACGAGGCCAGCGGCCTACGCGGCCTGCTGGCGCCGCTCGAGGCGCGCCTTGATCCAAAGACGCCCGATACGCCGCCCGAGCCCGAGGCGGTGCGCCAGCAGCGCGAGCGGCTGCGCGCCGACCTTGCGCTGGTCGATGCCCGGGTCAAGCAGGCCGAGCTGATCGTCGCCCGCGCCGACCTGCTGATCGCCCAGCTGTCGCGCGTGCGCAGCGACCAGTTCGCCCGCACCGTGCTGAAGAAAGGGCCGTCGCCGCTAGCACCATCGACCTGGGCCCGCCTGCCGGCCGACATCGGCGCGGCGTGGTCGGCGCAGGCGGAGTCGTGGCGCGACCTGGTATCGTCCGGCGCGCTCACATCCGCCATCCAGGACCCCGATCGCCGCCGCGAGACGTTGGTGAGCATTGTCGGCCTAGTTGCTGCTTGGCTGGTGCTGGTCTGGTGGCGCCCCCGCCATGGTCGCGACGCGCAGGCCGTCGATCCGTCGTATCGCGATCGCGCGATCGCTGCCGCCGTCGATGGCGTCGGCATGGTGGCGCTGCCCGTAATGGCCGTGCTGTTGGCGCTGTCCTGGCTGCCGGCGATCGAGACGTCGTCCGAGTCGTTGCGGCCGGCGCTGCGCACCTTGTACAGCGTCGGCAACAACGCGATCTTCTTCCTGATCGTCTACGGCCTGTCGGAATCCAGCCTCACCCCCAAGCGTCCGACCTGGCGGCTGCTGCCGTTCGCGGCTGACAGCGCGGCGCTGTTCTGCGGCCGCATCCAGCGGCTGGCCGGCTTCGTGGCGATCGCCGGCCCGATCGCGAAATTCTGGGGCTTGCAGCCGGACGGCGGCGCGCCCGAGGTCGCCGGATTGATTTCGCTGATCGGGCTGGTGGTGTCCGGCGGGCTGGCGTTCTTCGGCTTGCCGGCCTTGCGCTCGGACGGTTGGCGGTCCAGCGCCGCCGCCGAGGGCGAGGCGCCGCTGATCGGCGGCTACACCTGGCTGCTGTGCCGGCTGGCGCTGGGGCTGCTGCTGATCGCCATCCTGGCGGCGGCGTTGCTGGGCTACACCGCGCTCGCCGTTCACGCCAGCGACGCGCTGCTCGACTCGCTGTTGCTGGTGTTCCTGGCGCTGACGGCGCACGCCATCGTGCACGACGTCGTCGAGGCCGTCGGCGCGCCCGACTCGCCGCCGGGCCGCTGGCTGCGGCGCGTCTTCGGACTGGCGCCGGATTCGGCGATCCACGGCCGCTTCGCCATCGTGTTGCTGGCCGACCTAGTGCTGCTGGTCGGCGTCGCCATGTTGCTGCCGATCCTGTGGGGCGCCGATCCGGACGACATCGTCGACAAGGCCAACAAGCTGGTCGCCGGCTTCTCGATCGGCCAGCACCGCATCTCGCCGATCGACATCGGCGTATCGCTGCTGGTGTTCGCCGCCGCGATCGCGATCGTGCGGCTGGCGCGGGGCGCCTTGCGCGACCGCGTCCTGCCGACCCTGCATATGCAGGACGACATCCGCCTGTCGATCGACGCCGTCATCAACTACGCCGGCATCGCGCTGGCGCTGGTGCTGGCGATCTCGGCCCTGGGCATCGACTTCACCAACCTGGCGCTGATCGTCGGCGCGCTGTCGGTCGGCATCGGGCTGGGGCTGCAGAACCTGGCCAACAACACCATCTCCGGCGTCGTGCTGCTGATGGAGCGGCCGATCAAGGTCGGCGACCGGGTGATCGTCGGCAAGCACGAGGGGATCGTGCGGCGCATCAACGTGCGCGCCACCGAGGTCGAAACCGGCCAGCGCGCCATCGTCATCGTGCCCAACAGCGAATTCCTGCAGAGCGCGGTGGTCAACTGGACCTATGCCGACAACGTCGGCCGCATCGACGTCGCCTTCGCCGTGGCGCATGGCAGCGACCCCGAGCGCGTCGAGGCGATCCTGCGCGCGGCGGCCGAGGCGACGCCGCACATCGTCGCCGTGCCGCGCCCCGTGGTGATGTTCAAGGCGATCGGCACCACCGGCCTCGACTTCGAGTTGCGCGTCTATGTCGACAACCCGGCCAACACCATCGTGACGCAGAACGCGCTCAACCGCGCGATCCTGGCCGGCCTCGCGGACGGCGGCATTGCGTTGGCGCCGCCGGCCGTGCCACCACCGCCGAAAGCTGCGCCGGCATGAAGCGCCGCGTTGGCGCCTGGCTGTTCGGCGGGAGCGTGCCGGTGGTGGCCCTGGCCGCGGGCCTGCTGTACGCGCCCGACATTCCGGTCGACTCCTTGCTGCCGCGCTACGCCTCGGCGCGCTCGCAGTTCCTCGAGATCGGCGGCGCCCGCATCCACGTCCGCGACGAGGGCCGCCGCGATGGCTCGATCCTGATGCTGCTGCACGGCTCGAGCGGCTCGCTGCATGTCTGGGAAGGTTGGACGCAGCGCCTGGGCGACACGTTCCGCATCGTCAGTCTCGATCTGCCCGGTCACGGGCTGACCGGGCCGTGGCCACGCGATGATTATTCGATCGGCGCCTACGCCGACCTGACGATGCAGGTCGCTGACAGGCTCAAGCTGGAACAGTTCGCCGTCGGCGGCCATTCGATGGGCGGCGCCGTGGCCTGGACGATCGCGACGCGGCGGCCCGAGCGGATCACCCATCTGGTGCTGGTGGGCGCCGCCGCCTATCCGCGTGATGACGCGGCACCGATCGCGCTGCGGGTGGCGCGCACGCCGCTGCTCGGCGAACTCAACGCCTATTTCAAGCCGCGCTGGATGGTCGAACGCGGCTTGCGCGAGACCTACGCAGATCCCGCCCGGCTCAGCGCGGCGCGGATCGATCGCCACTACGAGCTGCTGCGCCGTGCCGGCAACCGCGCCGCGACCTTGCGCCGCCTGCGGACCGCGGCGCCGCTCGATCCCTCGCCGCTGGCGTCGCTCAACCTGCCGACCTTGATCCTGTGGGGCACGCGCGACCGCTGGGTGCCGCCGATCGACGCCGCCCGCCTGCAGCGCGACATCGCCGGCAGCGAGCTGGTGTTCTACCAGGACACCGGCCACGCGCTGATGGAGGAAACGCCCGACCGCAGCGCCGCCGCCGTGCGCCGTTTTCTGATGCAGTGACTCTCACCTCGCCCCGACAGGAAAGGTCAGCCTCCCCAACGAAATTGGGGAAGTGCCCCGAAGGGGCGGAGGGGAGCCAACGTAGTGTCACCGCTTGAGAGACCACGTTGGCTCCCCATCCGGCCTTCGGCCACCTTCCCCACGCCGGCGTGGGGAAGGTAAGACTATCCCTCACCCGGTCGCGCTACGCGCGCCCGACCTCTCCCCAGCGGGGCGAGGTAGATTCAGGGTTTGGCCGGTGTCTCGGGCGGCAGGATCTCCTGCTGTGGCGCCAGGCGCAGGGTGCTGGTCGCGGCGGTGGCGGCGACCTCCTGGGGCGAGGGCGACGGCATGCGCCACTCCGACGTGCCGAACGCGCCACAGGCGTGGCACACGGCGTGCCAGCGGTCGTGCACCATGCCGCAGCTGCGGCAGCGCCATTGCCGGTCGCCCGGCGAGTCGGCGGCGCGGGCCAACCAGTGCCGCACCTTCTCGCCATCGCCGTACTCCTGTTCCTCGAGGTCGGCCATCAGGCGGCACAGCCGGGTCGGCGAATCGGGCTTGTCGGCGCCGGCCGCCGTCAGGTGGCGCCGCGCCTCGCCCCAGAGCTGTGCCTCCAGGCATTCGCGCGCCTGCGCCACGCGGCTGTCGAGATCGTCGGGGTTGGCCGCGGTCAGGCGACCCAGCGCCTGCACGCGCTTCAGCGGGTCCTTCTCGCCGGCCGCCGCGAGGTAGAGCTGCGCCAGGTCGGGATGTGCCGCCGCCGGCCAGGCGCGTTCGATGGTCTTCATCGCCCTGCGGGCGTCACCGCGCTTGATCAGCAATTCGGCATAGCGATAGGCCACCGGCAGGCGCTCCGGCGCCAGCGCCAGCGCCGCCTTGGCGTGATCCAGCGCATCCTGATCGCCACCGCCACGCTCGGCGGCGCGACTGCGTTCGACCAGCAGCAGGGCGGAGAGCACGCGGCCGCGCTCGGGCTCGACGATCTTGCGCTTGATGCCGGCCTGCAACGTCTCCTGCGCCTCGCGCCACTTGCCGGCGCGCGCCTGCATGTCGAACAGCGAGCGCACCACCCAGGGCGTGTCTGGCCGGCGCTGAAAGGCTTGCTCGGCATAGGCCAACGCCTTGGTCGAATCGCCGTCCTTGAGCGATTGCATCAAAAGCCCGCGCAGCCCGAGGAAGGCCATGCCCGGCTCGTCGAGCATGGCGGCGAAGTAGCGCTGCGCCGCCTCGCGGTCGCCCGCCAGCTGCGCCGCCTGGGCCGACAGCAGCCGGGTCAGTGGCGGCTCCTCCAGCAGCTTCTCGGCCAGCCGCGCCTGGCGCTGCGCCTCGCCGGCGTCGCCGGCGGCGACCGCCACCATGCCCTGGGTCAACGCCCGGTAGCCCTTGCGGCGACGCGACTCGCCCCAGACGTCGAAGAAGGCGGTCGGCGCGCCGAGCAGCCAGCGCCACAGGGTGTAGAGCGCGGCGGCCGCGACGCACAGCAGCAGCACGACGATCATCAGGATGCCGACGCTGGTATCGAGCCGCCAGCCGCTCCACTGGATGGTGACGGCGCCGGGACGTTCCGCCAGCCATACCGCGGCGAGCATCGCCGCCACGATCAGCACGAACCAGAGCAGCGTCCGCAGGAACGTCATCGCAGGATCGCCGCCGTCTTCACTTGGCCGCGGCGCGCGACAGCAGGGCGATGCCGTGCAGGCTCAGCCGGTCGATGGCGCGTTGCGCCGCCAGATGCGACTCGGCGCGCTGCAACCAGTCGCGTACCGGATCGGCGGCTGGACTCTTCAGGCCGCGCATCTCGGTCACCGCCTTGGCGAGATCGCCGCCCTCCGTCGCCGCCTCGGCCCGTGCCAGGATCGCCTCCGGCGTCGCGCCCTTGGTGTCCTCGCCGACCCGGCGGACCGAGACCAGCTGTTTGACCTTGCCCCATAGCCGCTCGCTCCAGGAATCGTCGGCGAGGTCGGCGGCGATGACGCGGCGGGCGATCTCGGGGAACTCGCCTGCCAGTTGGCGACGGGTCGAGACGCCGGCGGCGGCGAAAGTCGCCAGCTCGGCCTGGATCGCGGCGATCGCGGCATCGTCGGCCGCCAGCGGTTTCAACAGCTCGGCGTCGGCGACGAACGAGCCGCCGGCTTCGACCGCCTGGCGCAGGCGGGTGGCGATGCCGACCGCGGCGGCAGCGCGGTCGCCGACCCGCTGGTCGCTGGCGACGCTGGTCGCCACCTCTTTGCGCAGGCCGTCGATCTTGGCGCCCACCTCGCCTTCGACCGCCGCGATCCGTTCGGCCAGCTTCGCCGCCGCTTCGCGGGCGCGCTCGATATCGGCGCCGCCACGCGCCAGCTGATCGCGCAAGCGCGACTCGGCCTCGCCGATGGCCCGCGCCAGTGCGGCGCCGTCGACCGCGCCGGCCATGGCGCCGGCGGCCTGCGCATCGCGTTTTTCCAGCCGTTCGAGCCGGTCAAGCAGGACGGCGATCTGGCGCGCACTGTCGCCCGGCGCGTCCGGCGTGCCCGACACCGACGGCGGCCGTTCGCTCAGCGCCCTGAGCGTGGTGTCGGCGGTTTCCTGCCGGCTGCGCAGGCCGGCGAGGTCGGTGCGCAACGTCGCCAACGCCTGCTGTGCCTGGCTTAGCTGTGTCGCCAGCCGCGGCAGCGCGTCCGGATCGCCGCCGCGCGACAGGCCATCGACCTTGGCGGCCAGATCGCGCACGCCCGCCAGGCGCGCCTCCTGCGCCGCCAGCTTGTCCTGCATCTCCTTGAGCTGCGCCGCCTGTGCCGCCACGCCGTCGAGCGCCCGGGCGCGCGTTTCGAGCTGCGCCAGCCGTGTCTCCAGCGGCTTCAGCGCGGCGGCCACGGCCTCGGCCGACACCGGCGCCTTGCCCGGATCCGAACCGCTTGCCCGGAACCAGCCGCGCACGGTCTCGGGCGACGCCATGTACAGCGCCGTCGCGCCGACCAGCACGACGATCGACGCGACGATGCCGCTGATGAACGCGCCAACGACACCGATACCGCGCCGCGGTTGCGGCACCGGCGGCGGTGCCACGAAACGGTCGTCCGGCGTGGCCGCCGGCCCGGGGTTAGCCGGCGCATCGGCCTTGCTGTCCGCGGGCGAGTCGCTCGGCTTCTTGTCTTCGCTCATGGGCGGCGATCCCGTCTTGGCTGGCGCCAGCGCGTCGAGGGCCGCGAGGACGCCGTCTTGCGTCGGTGCCCGCGCGGCGATGTGCGTGCGCCAGGGAATTCCATCGGCGCCGTCCAGCGCCGCCGGACTGATCGCTATCGCGGCCGCGCCGGCCAGGAACGGCGCCAGCCCGGCTTGCGTGGTCACCTTAACAAAGGCCCGCGCGGTCCGTGGCGAAAAAAACGTCGCGGCGTCGACACCGCCGTCCTGGATCGCCTGCGCCACGTCGTCGGGCAACGTCTCGGCCAGGCGCATTTCGTAGAGCGCGATCTCGTCGACGCGAAAGCCGGCGGCGCGCAAGGCGCCCGCCACGTCGCCAGCCCGCTCGCGGCCGCCGACATGCGCGACGGGGCCATCGGCCGACGCCAGCCGCCTGGCGACCAACCCGACCAGCGCCTGCGAATCACCGCTGGCGGAACTGACGTCGCCAAAGCCGGCGTCGCGCGCCGCCCGTTCGGTGGCATCGCCGACGCCGATGATCCGATAACCGCGCACCTTGGTGGCGGCCGCCAGCGCCCGCGCCCCGTTGGCGCTGGTCAGCAGCACCGCTTGCGCCGCCGCCAGGCGTTCTTCGAGCTGCTCGGGCGCGGTGAGCGGCGCGAACCGCAGCATCGGCACCAGCAACGCCTCATGCCCGCGCGCCGCCAGCGCTTGCGCGAAGGCCTGCGCCTCGGGCTCCGGCCGTGTCACCAGCACGCGCACGACGCGGGGCCTATTGCCGGAGGGCTACCTGGGACCGCGGGCCTCTGGCCCGCTCATGAGCGGGCGAGACGCCCGCGCTCCCAGGGATTGTCGCTCGGGGTGTGCTGGGGGCGCGCGACTCCAGTCGCGCGTCATGGTCCTTGCCGGCACATGACGCGTCACTGGAGTGACGCGCCCCCGGCGTTCCTTCATCAGTCCTGCCTGTGGTCCCGGGACGTTCGGGTCGGAAATCTCGATGCATGCCCTAGCCGTCGAAAAAGCCGGGGCCGGCGCGGCGGCGCAGTTCCTGGCCGGCGTCAACACCCAATGCCTGGCCGTCGCGCGCCGAGCCGCGCCGCTCGGTGGCGATCACCTCGCTGCCGTCCGGCCGCGCCACCAGCGCCCGCAACCACAGCGCATCACCGTCGAGCGTGGCGTGGCCGGCGATCGGCGTGCGGCAGGAGCCGTCGAGCACGGCCAGCATGGCCATCTCGGCGCGCACGCACAGCGACGTCGGGCCGTGGTCGATCGCCGCCACCAAATCGCGCATGCGACGGTCGGCGTCGCGGCATTCGATGCACACCGCCCCTTGGCCGACCGCCGGCAGCATGTCCTCGACCGGGATCGCCACGCCGACGTCGCCGAGGTCCAGCCGATCCAGCCCGGCGCGTGCCAGGATCAGCGCGTCGGCCGCGCCCTCGTCGAGCTTGCGCAGCCGTGTGTCGACGTTGCCGCGGATCGCCTCGATCTTCAGGTCCGGCCGGGCGTGTAGCAGAAGCGCCTGGCGGCGCAGCGCCACCGTCGCCACCGTCGCGCCCTGCGGCAGGTCGGCGATCCGGCGGACACCCGTGGCCGAGATCAGCGCGTCGCGTGGATCGGCGCGCGGTAGGAACGCTGCCAGGACCAGGCCGTCCGGCAGCTTCGTCGGCATGTCCTTGCTGCTGTGCACGCCGATATCAACGGCGCCGGCCAGCAGTTGTTCCTCGATTTCCTTGGTGAACAACCCTTTGCCGCCGATCTCCGACAGCTTGCGGTCCTGGACACGGTCGCCGGTGGTGCGCACGACCACGACCTCGACTGCGCCAGGCGCGGCCAGCGCGGGATGCGCCGCCTGCAGCGCGTCGCGGGTCATGTGCGCCTGGGCCAGCGCCAGCTTGCTGCCTCGCGTGCCGATGCGCAGAAGTGGAGTTGCCATTGTAGGGGTGTAGCCTTCTGCTGCGGGTAGCGGAAGTGGCCAGAGCGGGGCCGATCAAGTTCTCAGCTGCAGAGCGGGGCAGGTACGCGGCGACCGACAAGCGGGCTAAAACCCGCCGGCGGGAAATTGGCGGCCGGTCGAGGCACGATCTGCGACCAGCCGGGGCCACGAGACGATCGCGCCGACCATGACCGTGTCGTAGGATGCGTCGTGATGCGCCGTGGAGGACCGTCATGGGCGGGTTTGTGATCGAGCCGCATTTCCGTCTGCAGGAGTGGGTCGCGGAAGAAAAGGGTTATTTCCGCGCCGAGGGGCTCGACTATGAATTCCTCGAACTTATCCGCTCGAGCGACGGTGCCCACCACAAATCGGGCGGCACGGGTGCCTTTCAAACGATCGAAAAGGGCCGACAGGCCAACGTTACCTGCGCCTGCCACTGGACGGTCAACGTGGCGGCGTCGAACGGGCACACCAAGATGTTCGCCGACGCCTACTCCGTGACACCGTCGGCGGTCATGGTGCCGGCCGACTCGTCCATCAGGACGCCGATGGATCTCGCTGGGGTGCCGGTCTCCGTCGGCTTCCAGTCGGGTAGCCACTACGCCACCATCCAGGCGCTGGAACGCTATCTCGCCAAGGACGAGATCAAGCTGTCGTTCGATGAGGGCATGCTGTTCCATCGCATGGAAGCGTTCTTCGCCGGCAAGAGCCGCGCGGCGTGCCTGTTCGGTGGCCCGCTGTACTTCGCGGAGCAGCTTGGCTACCGCAAGATCATCGACACGACCTTCGTGATCGCGGCCATGATCAACGGGTCGCCCGATCCGGCAGACGTGAAGAAGTACTTCCGTGCGCTGCGCCGCGCCCAACGCGATATCGACCTGCGGCCGGAGCTGTACACGCACTACTACAAGAACGAATTTCCCGAACGCTTCCACGCCGCAATGGATACGGACCGGTGGGGACCGGGCGAGCGAATCGTGTTCGAGCCCTATTCGAAGGCGATGTTCGAGCAGTCGTTCCAATGGATCGCGCGGCATGAGATCTTCGAAACCGGGCGTATGGGGCCGGGCGTCTACGAGACTGCCGTGGTCAGCTGCAACCTGCAGGGGACCGGTTTGTGAGGAGCTGCGCCTTGCCGCGTTGCTCGGGCGGCACCGTCGACCGAGTTGGCACTGTGCGCCAGCGAGCGCCGTATGAGTGGCCCATGCCCTCGACGATGAGCCACCCGCCCAAGTGGCCGGGGGTGCGGACAGGCGCCACCTGGCCAGTGCGCCGCGTTGCCCCTGGAGCGGACGGCGAGCGGTCGTCATGCTGGTTCTAGGCATTGAAACAAGTTGCGACGAGACGGCGGCGGCGGTGGTCGAGGCCGCGGCGACGCCCGGCGCGCCGGTCGGGCGCATCCGCTCGAACGTCATCTTCACCCAGCTGGACGAGCATCGGCCCTATGGCGGCGTCGTGCCGGAGATCGCGGCGCGGGCCCACCTGGAACGGATTGACGGCATCCTGGCGCGGGCCCTGCGCGACGCCGGGATCGGCTTCGCCGATCTGGATGGCGTTGCCGCGACCGCAGGTCCCGGCCTGATCGGTGGCGTGATCGTCGGCGTCATGACCGCCAAGGCGATCGCGCTGGCGCACGGCAAGGCGCTGCTGGCCGTCAATCACCTCGAAGGCCATGCGCTCACCGCGCGGCTGGTCGAGCCGGTCGACTTTCCGTTCCTGCTGCTGCTGGTGTCGGGCGGCCACTGCCAGCTGCTGGCGGTCGAAGGCGTCGGTAGCTACCGGCGGCTCGGCACGACGATCGACGATGCTGTCGGCGAGGCCTTCGACAAGACCGCCAAGCTGCTGGGGCTGGGCTTTCCTGGCGGGCCGGCGATCGAACGCGAAGCCAGCGGTGGCGATCCGATGGCGCATGACCTGCCGCGGCCGTTGTGGCGCCGGCAAGGCTGCGATTTCTCGTTTTCCGGCCTGAAGACCGCCGTGCGGCTGGTCGCCGCGCGCCTGCCGTCGGACGACAAGCGCGCCATCGCCGACCTGGCGGCCAGCTTCCAGCGCACCATCGGCGATATCCTGGTCGACCGCTGCACGCATGGCCTGGCGATGTTCCGCGAGGCTTGCAGCCTGCCGGCGGGCCGCCCCGTCACCATGGTGGTCGCCGGCGGCGTCGCCGCCAACCAGCATCTGCGGGCGCGGTTGGCCGAGCTGGCGGCGGCGCACGACGCGCGGCTGGTGGCACCGCCGCCGGCCCTATGCACCGACAACGCCGCGATGATCGCCTGGGCCGGCCTGGAGCGACTGCGGTTGGGCCTGGTCGACGGCCTGGATGCGGCGCCGCGACCGCGCTGGCCGCTTGATCCGACGGCGCGCGCCGCGATCGGTCGGCAAGGTGTCGGCGCCGGCGTGAAGGTGTAGGGTGCCGCCATGTCGCAGGCCGCCGCGCCCAAAGTCGAGATCGCGCCGCTGTTCGCCACGCCGGTTGCGGTGGTTGAGGTGCCCGACGCGCCGGCGCTCA
>DATFGV010000293.1:0-26411 GCA_035249115.1 Vineibacter sp. | reverse complement strand
CGTCGATGTCGTCGGCGTGGACGCGACCGAAGCGCCGCAGGATGCGGCCGAAGGCGTCAATCCGCTGTTGCACCTCGGGCAGGTCGAGGCCCGGAAAGCGGTGGCGCGTGTAGGCGACGTTCGACTTGTGCCGCGGCTTGGCGGCGTTGCGCCGCTTCTGCAGGGTGCGCCATTCCGCCGTCACGCGGCCGACCAGCCGGCTGCCCAGGCCGGGCGAGTAACGACCACCATGCGCGCGCTCAACGCCCTCGACCACGTCGGCGATGCGTTCCACCGCCAGCTGGCCATCGATCGCCGCGATGTGCCGGTCAAGCAGAGCGCGGCGCGCCCTGGCCTGTTCGCCGGCGACCGTAAAGCGATCCTCCAGCACCGCGTCGATCGTTGCCAGCAGCGCCGAGTCGTCGAACACCTCGTGGCTCAGGCTGTTCGGCAGGTGCAGGTCGTAGGTGTCCGAGGTGAAGGGCCGGTAGGCGATCGGCCGGGCGCCGAGCACGTAGGCCTCCAGGCCGGTCGTGCAGCCATTGTGGATCACCGCCTGCGACGCCAGCAGCCATGGCACCACGTTGCCCTCGTGCAGCACATGCACATTGGGCGCTCCCTGGGCCGACTGCCACCAGGTCTCGTGATTCTCGGCCGGGTGCGGTCGGATGACGATGGCGGTCTCGGGATGCTGCGCGGCCAGCACCGGCACCAGGCTCTGGAACGCGCGGAAGATGCCGTAGCGGTGGTGCGCCAGGCCGGTCGCCCAGTCGGCGCCTTGCGGTGGCGGCTCGGGCCGTTCCGGCGCCTTGAGCGGCGTCAGGTTCGGAAAGAAATGGTTGAGGCTGCCGAAGTTGGTGTTGATCAGCAGGAAGCGGCCGTAGCGGCGGCGCAACGCCTCGGCGTCGGCGGCGAAGAACGGCCGCAGTTCCGGCCGCATCATGTCGACCCGCGGGTTGCCGGTCTCGTGGATCGGCGCGCCGTGGTAGTGCGGCGACTCGCGCCAGGCGAGCGCGTTGTCCGGCCCCCAGGCCATCAGCGCCGTCGTGGCGCGCAGCGCCGGCCGCGCGACGCGGGCCCGCCGGTACTGCTCGCGCGAGAAATGGAACTGCGCCTCCTCGTCGAGGGCGACGATCACGTGCCCCAGCCGCTTGAGGATCGCCGAGATCCGGTCGCTGGAGTGGCGCACGTCCTTGCCGACATAGATCGAGCGCGGCAAGCGTGAGATGGCCATGTGGATCTCGTTGCGCGAGCCCACGACGCAGGGAAAGCCTCGCTCAGCCAGGACGCAAGCCAGCAGCAGCTTGGCGTCGAACTCGCGCGACTGGATCTCGCTCGGGATGATGACGGGGGTGCGGGCGTTCAGCATGTCGATCAGAAGTCGAAATAGACGAATTTCTTCGAGCTGCCCTGGCTCAAGGTGATCGCCAGCGCCCAGACCAGCGCCAGCAATGGCCAGAACACGGCCTGCGGCAAGGTGCGCGCCCCGCGGTGGATGATGCGATAGCTATCCCACCGGTGACTGACGAAAAAGATCGCCAGCAGCGCGATCGGGAAAGCATGCAGCCGCAAGGCGCCTTGCCAGTCGCCCAGCGGCGCCGTGAACGGTCCCAGCGCCACCCGCACCGCCGTCGCCATGTCGGGGGCGCGGAACGGCACCCAGACCCAGGTCACAAAGTGGAAGGTGACCAGCAGCCAGACCCAGGCCGGCACAAGCTTGACCGCGCCGTAGAGCGGCGACCAGCGTACCGCGTGCACCAGCGCGATGGCACCGCCGTGCAGCGCGCCCCACAGCACGAAGGTCCAGTTGGCGCCGTGCCACAAGCCGCCCAGCAGCATGGTGATAATCAGGTTCAGCAACTGGCGCGCGCGACCGTCGCGGTTGCCGCCCAGCGGGATGTAAAGATAGTCGCGCAGCCAGGTGCTGAGCGTGATGTGCCAGCGCCGCCAGAACTCGACGATCGACACGGCGCTGTAGGGCTGGCGGAAATTGGTCGGCAATCGCACGCCGATGATCAGGGCGACGCCGATCGCCATGTCGGTATAGCCGCTGAAGTCGCAATAGATCTGCAGCGAGAAACCGTAGATCGCCAGCAGGTAGTCGATCGCGGTCAATCCCGCGCTGCTCTTGTAGACGGTGTCGACCACGTCGGCCAGCGGATCGGCCAGCACCAGCTTCTTGAACAGGCCCCACGAAAAGACCGCCAGGCCGAACACCAGGCGCCGGCCGAAGGCGCGGCGAGCCGCGCGTGGCTTGGCGAGCTGCGGCATCAGCTCGTGCGGCCGCAGGATGGGCCCGGCGATCAGATGCGGGAAGAACAGGACCAGACCTGCCAGCAGCCCGGCCCGGCGCTCGACGGGGTATTTGCGCCGGTAAACGTCGACGACGTAGGCGATCAGGGTGAAGGTGACGAAGCTGATGCCCAGCGGCAGCGCGATGCCCAACGGCCGGCCCGACCAGCCAAAGATCGGCCCCAGCACGTCGGCGTAGAGGAAGTCGGTGTACTTGACGAAGCCCAGTGGCAGCAGCAGCGCCACGGTCAGCATGATCATGCGCCGCTTGCGGCTGGGCTCTGCCGCTGCCGCCTCCATCCACAGCACGCCGAGATAGGCGAGCAGCATCAGGACGTGCGGAATCCACACGTAGCGCCAGTTCCACCAGCCGTAGAACACCGTGCTGGCCACGATCACCAGCATCAGCCGGTGCCGCGCCGGGATCGCCAGGTGCAGCAGCAGGTAAATGACGAAGAACGCGAAGAATTCGGGCGCGCTGAAGAGCACGAGGCGGGTCCGACGGAGAGGGTGGCGCTAGGAACCCGAGGCGGCGGGCCGCGTCAAGCGGCTTTGTCTCAGCGGGGCGCCCGCACCGAGCGGCGGATCGAGCGGAACGCGGTCAAGGCCTCGGCCAGTTCCTCGACCTTGCCGGCGCACGAAACGATGGCACGGCCCTTCGGCGTCTCCCACAAGGCGACATACAGGCGCACCGATTCGTGGTTCGGACCGGCCTTGGGCGCCACGACGACCTCGATGCCCTTCAGGCCCTCCTGCTCGAACGTGTCGGTACCCTCGAGCGCCCCGACCACCCTGAACTGGGCCTGGACCATGCTGATGCGGTCGGCCGAGACGCTCAATTCATTGATCTCCGCCTGCGAGAGGCCGGCGTTGCGCGGCGACAGCTTGAAGGTGACGCGGCACAGGCTGCCGTCAGGGTTTGGCGCGGTCGGCCGACCCGATGAGCTCGTGATGTCGACGACAATGTCAGCGTCGGCCCGCGGTGCGCCAGCCGTCGCCTGGAAGGGTGAGGTCGGCTCGACAACCAGACCGGTTTTGTCGTCGACAAACGCGGCGGCTGGCCGCGCCATCGAAGCCGCGGCCACGAGGGCACATGTGATGGCTGCCAGCTTCCGCATCAGGCGCGCTCTCCATTGCATTTGGCTCAGCTGGCCGCAGGCACCGACCTAAGGCGCCACCTGCAAGGCCGGAAAAATCGCGTCTGCCATCAGCTTGTGCCCCAGGCCGTTGGGGTGGGGGTCGCCTGGCATCGACCACAGCTCCTCCGGCTTGAGGTTGCGCATCGCCGGCAGCAAATCGACATAGCGAAAGCCGTACTGCGCCGCGATGCCCTTCACGCGCTCATGGATGAAGTCGAACTTGTAGTCGACCAGGTCATGCACGTCGGGCGTCATCGCCAGGTAGACGCGGATGTTCTTGGCCTCGGCGTAGTCCTTCAGCCGCTTCAACGCCGCCAGCATCGCCTGGTAGCCCGGCTGGCTCGGCTCGTAGACGCCCTTGTAGTGGTCGACCAGCGACTTCTCGCCCGCTTTGCCGAACAGGCGAGAGCCGGCGATCCACAGGGTCACCGCCAGCTGGCTGTTGCGCAGCAACCAGTTGCCGCCGCCGGCGTCGAGCTTCTCGGCGTCGCGCACGAAGTAGTGCACGACAATATCGGTCGGCTGCGTGCCGGTCAGCTCGGTGAGGAAGCGTTGCACGTAGCGTTCGGCGTTGTAGTTGCCGATGCCGGCATTCATCACCACAACCTTGTCGCCCTGCGCTTTGAACTTGTCCTCCAGCCGCGCCTCCAGCGTTTCCTTTTCAGGCACGCCCCATCCCAGGGTCACGGAACTGCCCAGGAACAGGATTCGGCGCTGGCCTTGCGCCGGCGGCGGCGTCGGCCCGCCGCGCAGGCCCATGTCGTTCAGCCGGATCTCGACCGACTGCAGGGTCGCGGCCTTCGACCGCTGGTGGTCGTGGCCAAGGACCGGATCATCGGAACGCTTCTTCAGCTCCAGCGCATAACGCCACATCTCGATGTCGTAGTTGCGCATGTCGGCGTTCTTGAAGCGCAACGCCGCCTCGCCGATTCCCAGCGCCACCACCATGGAGATGGCGAACAGCGCGATCGAAGAGAGGATGTTCTTCACGGACGGACTGCCAACGGGTTTGAACCTCTCCCCGATGGGGAGAGGTCGACGCGTGAAGCGCGGCGGGTGAGCTCAGATGTCATAAGCCAGCTGTTTTTCGATCTGCGGTGTGGCGGTGGCCATCGCCACCGCGATCTTCTCGCCGGCATGGCCGTCGCCGTAGAGCGTATCCGGCGCGTAGCGGCCGTGCTTTGTCTGGCGGCGGATGGCGGCGAGGATCTCGTCGGTATCGTAGTTCACGTCCTGGACGTTGACACCGCGGTCGCGGCCGGATTGCCGGCTGCCGATGTTGATGGCCGGGACGCCCAGCCAGGCGCATTCGCGGATCGCCACGCTGGAATTGCCGACGATGCAATGGCAGCGCAGCAACAGGCGGATGAAATCCTCCGGCGGCACGTTCTGCACGAAATGCACCTTTGGCAAGCGGCCGCCGTCGCGCCAGTCGCGCAAGGTTCGCGACACGCCGTCCGAACCGGCGTCGAGGTTGGGCCAGAACCACAGCGCCGGCAGGCCGCAGGCGGCGATGGCCTCGAGCGTGCCGGTCGCCTGGGTCGGCCCGTCTTCGTGCTCGTTGGTCACGGAGTGCTGCGAGACGATGACAAAGCCGCGGCCGAGGTCCAATCCGGTCTCGCCCGCGAGGCGCGCCACGAGCGCAGCGGCGGCGGCCGGGTCGGCGGTGGCCTCGCGTGCCACGTCGATCGACGGGCAACCCGTAACGATGACGCGGCCGGCGCGCTCGCCCATGCGCACCACCCGCTCCTGCGCCTTCTCGTTGGCGACCAGGTGAAGGTCGGCCAGCTTGGTGACGGCGTGGCGCACCTTCTCGTCAATGTTGCCGGTGATTTCGCCGCCCTGCACATGCGCCAGCGGGATGTTCATGTAGGCGGCGGCGACCGCCGTCGCCATGGTCTCGAAGCGGTCGGCGACGCTCACCACCCAGTCGGGCTGCAGTTCGTCGAAAGCGCTCGCCATCGCGGTCAGGCCAATGCCGGTCGAGCGCGCCTGCCCGACCAGGGTGCCGGTCTCGCCGCCCGTCTCGACCCGGCGGTCGATGCGAAAGCCTTCCGCCTGCATCACCTCGACCACGTTGCCATATCGGTCGGATAGCGCCGAGGCGGCGGCGATCAGCTGCAGCTCGAGATCGTCGCGGGCGCGGATCGCCACCAGGGCCGAGCGGATGCGGGAGTAGCTCGGACGGGCCGTCACGGCGACGCAGATCTTGCGGCGCGCTCGGTTCACGCGGCCGGCTCCAGGTCGCCCCATGTCAGCGGCGTGTCGTGCATCACCGCCCGTTTCAGCCGGCGGCCGAACAGGTTCTTCAGCTCTTTGGCCGGAATGCCGGTGCCGGGCTTCTTGGCCGCCAGCAACGGCGCCGCGAGCACTGTCCCCGCCGTCAGGTCGCCGACCGCGACCACGCTCTTGGTGAAGATGCTGCGCATCGAATCCAGCGCCCGCGCCGATGCGTCCTTGTCGATCGGCGCCGCCCGCATGCGCTCGATGAAGCGCATGCCCTCGACCAGCTGCCTCAGTTCCTCGGGCGTCACGGACGCAATGGTGTCGGGCCCGAACATGTGGCGGCTGAGCGCGACGTGCAGCTCGAACACTTCGGCGCCCAGCGTTGCCACCGCCAGTCCCGGATAGATTTTCGCCGAGTGATCCGACAGGCCGACGGCGCAGCCATAGCGCTGGCGGAATGCGTCGATCATGTTCAGCCCGACGGCCTCCGGCGAGGTCGGGTACATCGTCGAGCATTGCATCACGGCCAGCGGCGCGCCGCGCTTCTTGACGACCGCCACCGCCTCGTCGAGCTCGGCGAGCCCGCTCATGCCGGACGACAACAGCACCGGCTGGCCGGTCGCGGCCATGGCATCGATCAGGTCGAGGTTCGACACCTCGCCCGAGGCCACCTTCCAGCCGGCGACGCCGACCCGCTTCAAGAGCTCGATCGCCTGCAGTGAAAACGGCGAACTGAGGAACAGCAAGCCGCGCTCTTCGGCGTGCGCCTTCAGGCCGTGCCACTGCGGCTCGGTGAACTCCATCCGCTTCCAATAGTCGTAGCGCGTCTCATCCTGCAGGCTGAACTTCTTGCGCCACGGCTCGGCCGGCGTGCTTTCGGCGGCGGCGATATGGGTCTGGAACTTGATGGCGTCGGCGCCGGCCTCGGCGATGGCGTCGATGAAGGCGTGCGCCTGGCCGAGGCTGCCGTCATGCGCTTGGGCGACCTCGCCGATGATGGTGCAGGGACGTCCCGGTACGGGATCGGCGAGCCAGGTAGGGGACTTGGGTCCTGCGCTCATAACGCCTTGATTTTCCTCTTTGTTCCGCCGCCTACAGGCTTTTTGTGGCGGAATGCGGGCGCAACCTACCCGCCACCCGATGGCAAGTCAAAGCGACGTCCCCAGAGCGCCTGCAAGTCGCTTCGCTCCTGGTCGGCACCGGACGACAGGGGCGCCCTGCGGTCGGCGATCCAGCCGGCGACGTCACGGTGCAGGCGGTCCGCATCGAGATCGCGCAGCAGCATGTGGTAGCCCTTGGGATAGAACGCCAGGCGCGAATCGGCGCGGCGTGGCAACTGCTCCAGCAGGCTGCGCATCGGCCGCTCCGGCACCACCCGGTCGTTGAGCCCGTAGAGCAGCAAATAGGGAGTCTCGATCTTCGGTGCCGCCTGCTTGGCTGCATCCATCAGGTCGACCAGGCCCCAGACCAGGTCGGTGCGCGGGTAGCGCAGCACCTTAGGATCCTTGGCATAGCGTTCCAGCATCGCGCGATTGTCGGACGGCTGGAAGTCGATCGAGGTCGGTCCCACCGGATGCCAGGGCAGCAGGTGGGCAGCCAGCCACAGCCCCGCCCGCCCGACGCCGCCAATGGTGTCGCGCGATCGCGCTGCCGGACCGATCAGGATGGTGCCGGCCGGCCGCGGCGCCAGCGACGGATCGCCGGCCATCCGTCCCAGCGCCGTCAGCGCCACCGCGCCGCCCATGCTTTCGCCCGCCAGGTAGAGCGGTGTGCCGGGATGACGAGCGGCAATCAGGCGCAAGGCCGCCAGCGCGTCGTTCACCATGGCATCGACGCCGGCCCAGCGTCCGCGATGCGGTCCGTCGCCGAACCCGCGCTGGTCGTAGGCATAGGTCTCTATCCCCTGCCCCGCCCACGCCTGCGCCGGCTCGTCGAAAGCGCCGGAATAGTCGCCGAAGCCGTGCAGGGCGAGAATGACGGCCTTGGGCTGGCCATTGCGGGTCGTTGGCTGGGCCGGCCAATGGCGCAGCGGCAGCAAGGCGCCGTCAGCCGCAACGATCCGCGATGTCTCGAGCACCGGCGCTGTCCGGGTCGGACCCGGCGGTACGACCACAGGCGCGCAGCCTGCCAGCGGCGGCGCCAGCAAGGCGAGCAAGAGGACAAGGGCGGTAGGGCACCGAGGCATTGTCGTCAGGACTATACGGCAGATCGACGGCGCGGAAGCAGTGGCTGTGTCATCGGACGCGAGCATTGGAGCATGGAGGTGCGGCCGAATCGTGGCCGGCAGCGCATGCCGAACGATGCACGCCGCCCGGTGTCGTTACCCCGCAATACCCAGACGACGGTGACGAAGACCGCGGCAAGGGCGCCGGCAGCACTTCCGCCAGTTGATCGCTGGACCGTCATCGCTATGATCCGCCGCCTGTCGCCGGGAGAAAGCGCCACGCATGGCCGAGACCAAACCGCTGGAGACCATCGAAGTGGAGTCGGACCGCGTCAGCTGTGACGGCGGCGGTGGCGCGCTCGGCCATCCCCTGGTCTATCTCAGCCTCGCCAAGGACGGCTTTGTCGACTGCCCCTATTGCGACCGGCACTACGTGCTCAAGGAAGGTGCCAAGCCGGGCCACGGCCACTGACCGCCACGCGGAACCCGCGGCCTCGCACGCCACGGCGATTGCCGCCGCGCGCCGACTGCGCCAGCATCGTCCTCTCACCCGGGAGGACTCGATGCGGACCTTGGGCGGCGGCCTGTACTACACCGATCTGAAGGTCGGCGACCAGTTCAAGACCATCGGGCGGACCATCTTCGAGGCCGACCTGGTCAATTTCTACTGCTGCACCGGCATGCAGGAGAGCCTGTTCAACAACCTCGACTACATCGAGAACCACTCGCCGACCAAGCGCCGCCTGGTGCCGGGCGCGCTGGTCTACAGCTTCGCCGAAGGCCTGCTGATCCCGGTGTCGATCCAGGGCACGGGCATGGCGTTCCTCGGCATGACGCTCGACATCAAGGCGCCGACCTTCGTCAACGACACCATTCATGTCGAATGCGAGGTCACCGAGGTGCGCCCGACATCGAAGGATCCGTCGCGTGGCCTGGTGCGCACCGTGAACCAGGTGAAGAACCAGAAGGGCGAGACGGTTCTGACCTACGACCCGCTGCGCATGGTCCGCGGCCGCGTATAGAGGCGCATGCCGCGAGGAGGCAGCGATGTCCAAAGTTCTGATCGAGCGCGACGGCGCCACCACCATCGTGACCATCAACCGTTTCGACGAGGCGCGCAACGCGGTCGATCCGGAGACGGCAATCCTGCTGCGCGAGGCCTTCACCTCCTTCGACGCCGACGGATCGCAAGCGGTCGCGATCCTGACCGGCGCCGATGGCGCATTCTGCGCCGGCTACGACCTGAAGGCGGCCGCATCGAGCGTCGGCCGACACGATCCCGAGGGGGTTGGCCCGATGGGGCCAACCCGCCTGCTGCTCGGCAAGCCGGTGATTGCCGCCGTTGAAGGCTACGCCGTCGCCGGCGGCCTGGAGCTGGCGCTGTGGTGCGACTTGCGTGTGGCCTCGGAATCGGCCCGCTTCGGCGTCTTCTGCCGGCGCTGGGGCGTGCCACTGATCGACGGTGGCACGGTGCGCCTGCCGCGCCTGATCGGCCACAGCCGGGCGCTGGACATGATCCTGACCGGTCGCGAGGTGGGCGCCGTCGAGGCCTTCGAATGGGGCCTCGCCAACCGGCTGGTGCCGACTGGCGAGGCACTGCCGGCGGCCAAGGCGGTGGCCAAGCTGCTGGCAACCTTCCCGCAGACCTGTCTGCGCGGCGACCGGCTGTCGTCTTACGAGCAGTGGAACATGGAGGCCGCGGCCGCCTTGACCAATGAGGCCCGCCGCGGCCTGCCGGCCCTGACGCAGGAGGCACGCCAGGGCGCCGCCCGCTTCGCCGGCGGCAAAGGCCGTGGCGGCGACTTCAGGGATATTTGAGCATGGGCCACGAAGCCACTCCGCCACTGACCGACGCCGACGTTGCGCGCTACCGGGACGACGGCGCGATCTGCATCCGCGGCGCCTTCACGGCCGATTGGATCGAGCGCCTGGGCGCGGCGGTCGATGCCGACATGCGCGCGCCGGGGCCGATGGTGCGGATCAACACACCGGAGGGAAAGCCCGGGCTGTTCTTCGTCGACTTCCAGCTCTGGCAGCGGCATGCCGCCTGCCGCGACTTCGTCTACCAGTCGCCCGCAGCCGACATCGCCGCCCGCCTGATGCGCAGCCGCGAGGTGGCTTACTACCACGACCATCTGCTGGTGAAGGAACCGGGCACCGAAGAGCGTACACCCTGGCACCACGACCAGCCCTACTATCCGATCGACGGCCAGCAGATCGTCTCGCTGTGGCTGCCGCTCGATCCGGTTGCACGCGATGTCTGCGTCGAATACGTGCGCGGTTCGCATCGCTGGGGCCGCTGGTTCGCGCCCAAGTTTTTCCGCCAGGGCGGCGTCGATCTCCAGGTGCAGGACCCGCGCTTCGAGCCGGTGCCCGATCTCGACGCCGAGCGCGGCCGCCACGAGTTCCTGTCCTGGGACATGGAGCCGGGCGACGTCATCGCCTTCCACGCGCTCACCCTGCACGGTGCGCCGGGCAACCGCTCCTACTCGCGCCGGCGGCGCGCCTGGGCGACACGCTGGTGTGGCGATGACGCGCGCTACGCCGCCCGCGTCGGCCAGATCTCGCCGCCGATCGAAGGCCACGGCCTGAAACCCGGCGACAAGCTGGCCTGCGACCTCTTCCCGCGCGTGCGGCCACGCACCTGATCACTCCTCAAGCACCGCCGGCGGCTTGTAGAGCGGGAAGCCGTTATAGGGCCGCGAGCGGTCGTGGTCCGGCACCTCGAAAAACGACGAGCGGGCGTTGTTGTGCAGCCCGCCATCGACCCGGATCATGGCGCCATTGATGTAGGCCGCCGCCTCCGACAGCAGGAAGACGATGGCCGCCGAGATTTCCGACTCGGTGCCGTGACGCTTCAGCGGCACGCGCTTCTTGACGCCGCGCAGCACGCCGGCGGCGCGCGCCGGATAGCGGTCGAGGCCCTGCGAGGCGATGAAGCCCGGTACTACCAGGTTGACCCGTACGCCGGATGCCGCCCACTCGACCGATGCGGTCCAGGTGAAGGCTGCCTGGCCGGCGCGCGCGGCGCCACTGTGGCCCATACCGGGCATGCCAAGCTCGTAGTCGGCGCCGACATTGACAATGGCGCCGCCGTTCTTCTCCATCCAGCGCAGGTAGACCTCGCGCGACACCAGGAACGTCGCCGTCATGTTGTTGCCGACGACGGCGTTCCAGCCGTTCGGCGAGATGTCGCGCAGCGGCGCCGGGAACTGCCCGCCAGCATTGTTCACCAGGCCGTCAATGCGGCCGCCCCAATCGAGCACCGCGGCGATCGCCGCCGCGACCTGGTCGGCCTCGCGCAGATCGGCGGTCGTGGTGAAGACGTCGTCGCCGCCGCCAAGCTCGTCCTTCACCTCTTGCAGCTTCGTAGCAGTGCGGCCGACCAGCGCCAGCCGCGCGCCCAATGCCTTCAGTTCATGCGCCGTGCAGCGGCCCAAGCCGCTGCCGCCGCCGGTGACGAGGATCGTCTGTCCGGCGAACAGTCCGGGTTTGAAAACCGATCGGTAGGACTGCGTTGCCACGTCGCCCCCGGCGTCAGGCGCGGCGGTAGGATGCCACGAGGTTGCGCATCAGCGGCATGCCGCGGTCGTAGCCGACGCGCGACGCGGCGTACAACAGCTGATATGCCCATACGCCCGACTCGGCGATCAACGCCACGACGACCACGCGTTGGCCGCCGCGCTGCGGAATCGAGTAGACCTGCGCCCGCCGTCCGCCGCCGCTCTGCAAGGGGATGGGCGCCAGCGCCTCCGGGGCGCGCGTCGGGTCTGTGGCCGGCGCCACACGTTGCGCCACGCGCAAGGCGGTCTTCTCCGGCGCTTCGCCCGACTGCGCACGGGCGATGCCGAGCTCGACGGCCACACCACCCTCGCGCGGTGCGACCTGCACCGCGGCGGCGCCCGGCGGCGCGCCCGACGCGATGTCCCAGCCCGGTGGCATGGTCACCGAATAGCTGTGCACGCCGGGATCGCTGATCACAACCCGGCCGTCCGGCGAGCGCGTCCAGCTGCCGCGCGGTTCGGTCTGCGACTCGCCGGTCGTGCAGGCGGCCAACGCGCCCGAAACCGCAGCGAGGCCGACAAACGCGCGGCGCGAGATAGCGACTGTCTCAGGCGGCATGATGGACTCCGGTGATCGCCGTGACTAACGCGCCGGGTCCAGCGCCGCTTTGCCGATCACCTTGCGATCCTCGATCAGCTTGAAGGCGGCCATCCAGTCGGCAAGTGGAAAGTTGCCTGCGACATGCGCCTTGAGTTTGCCCTGCTCGAACCATCTGAACATCTCGTCGAGCGCGGCGCGCACCATGCCATGTCGGCGCGCCACGTCGGCCGCGTCGACCGCCTCACCCGGCCGGCCCCAACCGTTGTAGTAGCCGTAGTAGAAGCCGATCACCGTCACGTTTTTCACCAGCAGGATGTTGGCCGGGATCTGCGGGATCTTGCCGCTGGCGAAACCCATCGGGATCAGGCGGCCCTCGACCGCGATGCAGCGAAGCGATGCGTCGAATATCTCGCCTCCGACCGGATCGTAGATCACGTCGGCGCCGCGACCGCCGGTAAATTCCAGCACGCGGGCGCGGATGTCGTCGCGGCGCGAGTCGACCAGGTGATCGGCGCCATGGGCGCGCGCCACCTCGAGCTTGTCGGCGCCGCCGGCGGTCGCAATGACGGTAGCACCCATCGCCTTGCCGACCTCAACCGCCGTCAGCCCCGAGCCGCCGCCAGCGCCGTGGACCAGCAGCACCTCGCCCGGCGCCAGTTTGGCTTTCCAGCGCAATGCGCCATAGGCCGTGGGATAGAGCGTCGGAAAATTGGTGGCGGCGGCGAAATCCATGCTCGCCGGCATGCGGCAGAGATTGGCGGCCAGTGCCACGACCTCGGCGGCGAAGGCGCCGCTCGACACCGGTCCGGTGACGCGATCGCCGGGCGCGAGGTCGGTGACATCAGCTGCCGCCTCGAGGACGACTCCCGACATTTCGTTGCCAGGGATATAGGGCAGTGCCTGCTTGTTCTGATGCTTGCCTTGGACGCCCAGGATGGTGGCGAAGCTGACGCCGGCGGCGCGTACCGCCACGCGCACATGGCCGGGCTTCAACGCCGGCGGCGCCAACTCTTCGAGTTTCAGACTCTCGATCGGACCGTACTCGTGACAGACCAGCGCGCGCATGCACTCGAACCGAATATTTTTGGAGGATGGCCGACACCCTAGCGGGAGCGTTCACAGGGACGCAAGCGGCCAGGGCCCGCGAGTGTGCAGGCTGGTATGCCGACGCATCGCGATTCCGGCGTGCCGCCGAGATGCCACAATGCAGGGCGAGTGGCGCCTTTTTTGAAAGCGACGGTTCGCGAGGGGCTTCAGGGAGGCAAAATCGTGTTCAAGCGCAGCATGCTGGCCGCGGCGATCGCCGCCGCGCCGTTCATTGTCGTGGCCGCGCCGCCAGCCGCCGCGTTCTGCGGGTTTTACGTGGGAAAGGCCGACACCTCGCTGTTCAACGAGGCCTCGCAGGTGATCCTGGCGCGTGACGGGCGGCGCACGACGCTTTCGATGATGAATGACTACAAGGGCGAGCTGACCGATTTCGCCCTGGTCGTGCCGGTCCCGGTGGTTCTCAGGCGCGACGACGTGAAGGTGATCGAGAAGAAGACATTTGAGCGGCTCGACGCCTACTCGGCGCCGCGCTTGGCCGAGTACTTCGATCGCGACCCCTGTGCGCCGATGCCGGTGCCGCGGTCGAGCGGCGCACCGCTGGAGGCCAGTGGTGGCGTCCGGCGGCGCGGCGCCGACGCGCTGGGCGTCAAGGTCGAGGACAGCTTTTCGGTCGGCGAGTATGACATCGTCATCCTCTCGGCCAAGGAATCCGACGGGCTGGAAACCTGGCTGGTGCAGAACGGCTACCGCATCCCGGCGGGCGCCGCGCCGGCGCTAAAACCCTACATCCTGCAGGGCATGAAGTTCTTCGTCGCCAGGGTGAACCTCAAGGCGCAGGCCAGGACCGGGTCGCAGTTCCTGCGGCCGCTGCAATTCAGCTTCGAGAGCGAGAAATTCATGCTGCCGATGCGGCTGGGCATGATCAACGCCCAGGGCCCGCAGGACATGATCGTCTACGTCTTGACGCGCAATGGCCGGGTTGAATCGACCAACTATCGCACGGTCAAGCTGCCGGCCAACATGGACCTGCCGACGTACCTGCGCGACGGCAAGCAGTTCACCGATTTCTACAAGACCATGTTCGACCAGCAGGCGCGGCGCGAAAGCTACAAGGCGGTGTTCACCGAGTACTTCTGGGACATGAGCTGGTGCGATCCCTGCGCCGCCGATCCGCTGTCGCGCGAGGAACTGGTGGCGGCCGGCGTGGCGTGGCTGGGCGATGAACCGGCGGTTGCGCCCAACTCGCGCCGGCCGATACCGCCGACGGGCGCGGCGCCGGTGATGTTGACCCGGCTGCACGTGCGCTACACGCGCGAGAGTTTTCCCGAGGATCTGGCATTCCAGGAGACCAAGGACCGCCAGAATTTCCAGACCCGCTACGTGCTGCGCCATCCGTACAAGATCAATGCCAACGCATGCGACGCGGCGGCCGCCTATCTCAAGGCACTGCGCGAGCGGCAGGAGCGCGAGGCACAGCAACTGTCGAATCTCACCGGCTGGGACATCAACGATATTCGTCGACGCCAGGCGCAGGCGCCGATCCCGACGCCGCGATGAGGTGCCGGTCGTGAGCGTGTCGTCGGACCTATCGCCGGGGGCGCGCCACTCCAGTGGCGCGTCTTCGTCCCAGGTGGCACATGACGCGCCACTGGAGTGGCGCGCCCCCAGCGCGTGGACACGCATTGTGGGCCGCCTGCGGGGCATTGACGCGCGCTTCCTGCAAATCGGCTTCCTCGGTTCCTTCCTGCTGTTCGGCGCGCTGGTGCGGGACTTCGCGCTGCGGCCCGAGCAGGTGGCGCTGACCTTCGCCGCCGCGCTCGCAACCCAGCTGATAGGCGCGCGCCTTACCGGGTTGCCAAGCCACAGCCTGCTCAGCGCCGTCGTCACGAGCCTGGGGCTCAGCATCCTGGTGCGGGCAGACTCGCTCTGGGTGCATCCGCTGGTGGCCAGCCTGGCGATCGGCGCCAAGTTCGTGATCCGCATCAGGGGCAAACATCTCTACAACCCTGCCAATCTCGGCGTGATGATCGCGTTGCTGGTGCTGCCCGGCGCCTGGGTCTCGCCAGGTCAGTGGGGCAGCGACATGCTGCTGGCGCTGTGGGTTGCGACCTTTGGGGTCACGGTCTCGACCAGCGCCCGGCGCTTCGATATCGCCTGGGCCTTCCTGGCGATCTACGTCGCGCTGCTCTGCCTGCGTATCGAGTATCTCGGTGCGCGCTGGGCAGTGCTCGGCAACCAGTTGTCGAGCGGCGCGCTGATCCTGTTTACCTTCTTCATGATTACCGATCCGATGACGACGCCCAATCACCGGATGATGCGGTTCCTGTACGCGGCGATCGTCGCCATCGGCGCCTTCACCTGGACGTACGTTTTCTTCCAGCCGCACGGGCCGGTGTGGGCGCTGTTCCTCGCGACGCCACTGGTGCCATTGCTCGACCGCCTGATGCCGGCCGAGAAGTTCCAGTGGCGACCGCAGGCGCCCTATCCGTCGGCACCGCCGCAACAGGCCAGTTCAACGACAAACACCGGATAGCCCCGACGCGACCACTGGCGCATACCGTGGCAACGACTTCACGGACGAAGGGACGTTGCGCCATGGGCTTCCGCATCACCGGCCTGCCGGCCGAGCATTTCACCCACCTTTTCACGCTGTCCGACGCGGAATTGGTGGCAAAGGGCGCCGTGCGGCGCATCGCCGACGACATCCGCCCCGGTTACCCCTGTCGCGTCAGCCTCACCGACGCGCAACCCGGCGACGAGCTCGTCCTGACCAACTACGAACACCACGCCGTCGACTCGCCCTACCGCATGCGCTTCGCGATCTACGTCCGTCCGGGCGAGACGACCTACGACAAGGTCAACGAAGTGCCGGAGCAGCTGCGCCTGCGCACGCTGGCGGTGCGCGCCTTCGACCGCGACGCCATGATGGTCGGCCGCGAACTCGCCGAGGGCAACGCGCTCGAGACTGCGATCGACCGGCTGCTCGCCAATCCCCGCGCGGCCTACCTGCACGTCCACTTCGCCGCGGCGGGCTGCTACGCCGCCCGCGTCGACCGGGCGTGAGGACTGAAGGATGGCGTGGTAGTGCTCTCGAGGTCACCGACACTCGGCCCCGTGTCATCCCGAGCGACGCGAGGGATCTATGGCATCGTTGACCCTGGATTCCGCGCCTTCGGCTCGGAACGACAGGGTCGGTGACGCTCAACGAACACAGGTCGTGACGCACGTTACGTGCGTGCACCCAGAAACGTCGCTTTGTCTATCTCGAACCACACGGCCTCGATGTCCTTATAGGTGACGCGCTTGCGGTAGGTCATGCCGAGGCGCTGCATCACCGCCTGCGAGGCCTGGTTGTCGGGCTTGGTGATGGCGAAGATCGACGCCAGGGCTCGGCGCTCGAAGCCGAAGCGCAGGGCGGCGCGCCCCAGTTCGCTGGCGTAGCCCTGCCCCCAGGCGTCGGGATGCAGGGCGTAGAGCACTTCCGTCTGGCCGTCGAATTCGGGAATGACGCGCAGGCCGCCATGGCCGATCAGTTTGCCCTCGGCAACACCGTCCTTGCGGAACAATCCCCACGGCCCGTGCCCGTCGCCGGCCCAGCATTGCGCGAAGTAGGCAATGCTGCGCCCGGCGTTTTCCACGGCATCGCCGGCCACCGCCGGTAGCCACTTGGCGACCTCCGGGTGGTGGCGCATCGCGGCATAGCTGGGCGCGTCGGCCTCGACCAGCGGTCGCAGGATCAGCCGGTCAGTGGTGATCGTTTCCATGTCGCCAGTCTAGCCGCGCGTCCGCGGCGGCGCGACGTGCCCGCCACGCGGAACACGGGCCTCGCGGCGCCCGAAGGTGGCGGCTAGGATCGGGCATGAACGGACGTTCATCCCGGAGGACGCCATGGATTTCGAGATTCCCGCCGACATCAAGGCCTACCTCGATGAACTTGACGCCTTCATCGAGCGCGAGATCCGCCCGCTGGAGCGCGAGAACGACAACATCCGCTTCTTCGACCACCGCCGCGAGCACGCCCGCACCGACTGGGACAACGATGGCCAGCCGCGCCACGAGTGGGAGGAACTGCTGGCCGAGATGCGGCGGCGCGCTGACAAGGCCGGCTATCTGCGCTTCGCCCTTCCGAAGGCGCTGGGCGGCAAGGACGGCAGCAACCTCGCCATGGCGATCATCCGCGAGCACCTGGCGCACAAGGGGCTGGGCCTGCACAACGACCTGCAAAACGAAAGCTCGATCGTCGGCAACTTCCCCGTCGCGCTGCTGTTGCACCACTTCGGCAGCAAGGAGCAGAAGGAGCGTTATCTCGAGCGCATGCTGACCGGCAAGGAGCGCATCGCCTTCGGGCTGACCGAGCCCAACCACGGCTCCGACGCGACCTTCATGGAAACCAACGCCGTCAAGCGCGGCGGCGACTGGGTGATCAACGGCGCCAAGCGGTTCAACACCGGCCTGCATACCGCCACCGTCGACCTGGTGTTCGCCCGCACCTCGGGCAAGCCGGGCGACGCGCGCGGCATCAGCGCATTCCTGGTGCCGGTCACGACGCCGGGCTTCAAGGTCGAGTACATGTGGTGGACTTTCAACATGCCCAGCGACCATGCCGAGGTGTCGCTGCGCGACGTCGTGGTGCCGGCCTCGACCATGCTGGGCGAGGAAGGCATGGGGTTGGACGTGGCCCAGACCTTCGTGCACGAGAACCGCATCCGCCAGGCGGCTTCCAGCCTGGGCGCGGCGCAATACTGCATCGACTGCTCGGTTGCCTACGCCAACCGCCGCGTGGTCTTCGGCCGCAAGCTGTCATCTAACCAGGCGATCCAGTTCCCGCTGGCCGAACTGCATACCGAGGCCGAGATGGTGCGCGGTCTGGTGCGTAAGACCGCCTGGTATCTCGACCGCGAGCACCACATGGACGTCAGCCCCTGGGTGGCGATGGCCAACTATCGCGGCAACCGGCTGGTGTGCGACGCCGCCGACCGCGCCATGCAGGTGCATGGCGGCGTCGGTTACTCGCGGCATACGCCCTTCGAGCACATCTTCCGGCACCACCGCCGCTACCGCATCACCGAGGGGTCGGAGGAAATTCAGATTCGCCGTGTCGCCGGCTCGCTGTTCGGCTATTGGGGAACGCAGAAGGCGCCGAAGGCCGCGGAATAGGCGCGCGGCCGGCCAGCCGCGCCGGTGAAGGCATCGATGGCGTATTGGTGGCTGAACCAGAAGGAAGACGACTACGCCCTGCTGGATGAGCAGGACCTGATCGCCATTCCGCGGCGGGACAAGCTTGGCCGGACCAATCCAAGCTACCCGCTGGCGGCGGAGATGCGACCGGGCGACATCGGCTTCGTGTTCGTCAACGGCGAGCTCGACGGCGTCTTCACCGTCACCGCACCGCCCGAAGACGATGCCATTGAAATGGCACCGGACTTCCAGCGCCGGCCGACGCGGCTGGCGCAGGTCCGTTTTTTCGGCCTGGCGGCGCCGGTGCGGTTCGAGGAAACCAGCCTGCGCTTGCGCGACGCGCTGCCGGCAGTCGAGTCGCCGCTCGACCCCGAAGCCGCCGGCAAGGACACGCGCCTGCACCGGGTCGTCGAGCCGCTCGCCGAACGCCTGATCGCCATGGCGGCCGACGCCGAGCCGATGGCGGCGTCAATCGGCGAGGCCCTGGCCGAGGCGATCTCACATAGCGATCTGCCGGAGGATACCAAGACCGCCCTGATCGAGGCACGGCTCGGCGTCGGCCGCTTCGGCGACGACGTCCGCAATCTGTGGGGCGGCTGTTGCTGCGCCACCGGCGCCACTGTCGAGATGCTCGTGTCCGTCCATCCGATCAAGCCCTGGGTGCGCGCAAGCAACGATGAAAGGCTGGACCCCGAGAACGGACTGCCGATGCTGGCGACGTGGTCGCTGGCCTTCCTGAGCGGCCTGATCGCCTTCGATGATGACGGCGCAATCCTGCTGGCCGCTGACCTGCCAGCGGACGAGGCGCGCAAGGCCGGCATCGATCCTGGCTTCCGCCTGCCGATCAAGGGCGAACGCCAGCGCTTCTACCTGGCCTGGCATCGCACGCATCTGTTCGCCGGTGGTTGAGGCCGGCGGTCACGTCTCACTGGCCTGCCAGCCGGTCGATCGCGGTCGCCAGCTCATCGGTCGTCGCGACTTCGGCGTCGGGCAATTCGGTCCAGCTGCGCGGCCGCTGCGGCGCGTGCCGACCGGTGCGGAACCGGATCGTGCGCATGCCGAGCAGGCGCGCCGGCACAATATCATTGTCGATGCGGTCGCCAACCATCAGGCAGTCGGCCGGGGCCGCGTCAAGCCGCTCGGCAACCATGAGGAACAGGCGCGGGTCGGGTTTGTACAGGCCGAGCGCGCCACTGCCCTCAATGCTGTCGAACAGGCCTGCCATGCCCATGCGCTCCAATTTGGCCGGCAGGGTGAGAGGCTGATTGGCGACGATCCCCAAACGGAACCCGCTGCCGCGCAGTGCCGCCAGCAGCTCCACCATGCCTTGGCGCGCCTCGCTCGACGCCCGCCCGCTCATCTGCGCCGCGAGCAAGGTCCAGGCCCTGTGTGCGGCGAACACATCGCCACCGCACAGCCGCCAGATGACCGCCTTGTACAAATCCGGCGCAAAGCTGTCGATGGCGGCCGTGCACGCCGCGGCGTAGTCGGCGGCCGTGATGTCGAATCCTTGTCGCCTCACAAATTCAGGCAACAGGGTATCGATCTCGCGTTCGTAGGCGACCTCGGTGTCGAGCGGGCCGCCGACATCGAACAACAGCGTCGTGACAGGCATCTCTCACTGTAGACTGGGATGTCGCGACGTCGCCAAGCGATTCCGCGCCCGCCACGCGGCCGCCTGGCCGCGGCTCGCAATGTCCGGCGCTAGCGGGCCAGCAACCGGATGTTGCCCTTGGCGCGCTGCTCGAACTGCTTGATGCCGGTTTTCGCCTCGCTGCCGAAAGAGCGCCGTGCCAAGTCGGCTTCGTGCATGATCGCCGCCTGATCCTGCAAGTCGGCACCGTCGTAGACCGCGCGCCGATCGGACAGCATCGCCGTCTGCGGCATCTCGGCGAGCTGCATCGCGAGCTTCTCGGCCTCGATCCGGGTCGTGCCGCGATTGACCTTGCGGTTGGCCAGCCCCATGGCGACCGCTTCATCGGCGCCAACGGTGCGGCCGGTGAGGACCATGTCCATGGCGCGGCCGACGCCGACCACCTGCGGCAGTCGCACCGTGGTGCCGTCGCCGATCGGCACGCCCCAGCGCCGGGAGAACACGCCGAACAGGGCCGTGTCGTCGACGATGCGGATGTCGCAGAACAGCGCCATACCCAGCCCTTCGGCGCAGGCCGGGCCTTCGATCGCGGCAATCAACGGCTTGGACAGCCGCAGGCGCAGCGGGCCGTCGTTGCCGCCTGCCCACGGAAAGTACACGTCATCGTCAGCCAGTTCCTTCATGTCGGCGCCGGAACAGAACGAGTTGCCGCCGCCGGTCAGGACGACCGCCCGCACTTCCTCGTCGGCGTCGACGATCTGGAAGCAGCCGGCCAGACCGCGCACCGTCTTGCTGTCGAGCGCGTTCTTCACTTCGGACCGGTTGATCACGATTGTCGCCACGGGGGCGCGGCGCGAGGCCAGGATGTTCCCGTCGGCGAATGTCATCGAGGTCATTGACATGCTCATTGGACCGTTCATCCCTTGTCGCCTATGCGAGGGACTCCTTGGCCAAGTTCGCAAGCGGCGTAGCTGGACAGTAACGCCGGCCGGTAGTGAGGCGCCGATGAAAACGGTCCGATGTGGACCGCCACGGCAATGTGCGGCGGCAGGCCGATACCTTTTCGGATATAATTTTCCGACGATTGCGTCTGCCTCCGAGGCGGCGCGCGGAACGACACTCAATTTGCAACAAGCGACAGAATAGCCCCGCCGCGCATGTCGGCGCCGCGTTCGGTGGTCGCGCCTAGGCCCTCAGCAGGCGGATACTGCCGGTGGCGGCCTGCGCGTGTTTGGCGATGCCGGCTTTCGCCTCCGGCCCATAGGCGGCACGTGCCGCCTCGACCTCGCGACCGATGGCCTCGGGTATCGATCGGTCGAAGCCTTCATAGACCGACTGCCGATCGGCCAGCAGCGCCGACTGCGGCAGCTCGGACAGCCGCGCCGCCAGCCGCTCGGCTTCCGTCCGGGTGGAGCCACGCGCCACCTTGCGGCTGGCCAGGCCCAGGGTAATCGCCTCGTCGGCGCCGACGCTGCGCCCGGTCAACACCAGGTCCAGCGCCCGGCCCATGCCGATCAGGCGCGGCAGTCGCACCGTCGTGCCGTCGCCCAACGCCGCCCCCCACTGGCGCGACGCAACGGCGAAAACGGCGGTGTCGTCGACGATGCGGAAATCGCAGAACAACGCCAAACCGAGTCCCTCGGCCGTGGCGGGCCCTTCGATGGCCGCGATCACCGGCTTGGAGAGCGGTGCCGCCAGCGGACCATCGATGCCGCCCGCCCAGGGAAAGTACGGATCCCCCGCCGCCAGCCTCTTGAGATCGGCGCCGGTGCAGAACGAACCGCTGGCACCGGCGACGACGATCGCGCGCACCTCCTCGTCGGCGTCAGCGATCTGGAAGGCGCCGGCGAGACCGCTCGCCGTCTTGGCGTCGAGGGCATTCTTCGATTCGGTGCAGTTGATGACGATGGTCGTCACCGGCACCCGGCGGGACGCCAGGATGTTGCCGTCGGCGAACGTCATCGATGTTTGTAACACCACCATCGCGAAACCCGAATCGTGCCAGCCCCGCACCGTGCGAATCCGCGACGGCCATGCGGCCCAGCCGGCAGCGATGGCGGCACGGACTCCCGAAGCAAGGCGCAAGCTCAATATATAGCGGCGGCCCGCCCGGTGCGGACCGCAAATGGTCCGGTGCGGATGGTTCCGGTCAACCGGCCGGGAGGTTCAGGATGCAACGCCCGGCGGCTTGGCTGGCTTGAGCGGCGCGCCGCCCCGGCCTTCGCCGGCCTGGAAACGCGCCGCCCCATCCTGGGCCTCGACCCGCCGCGCCTCCAGCGACAGCTCCATTTCGCGGCGGATGGCGGCCTCGGTGTCGCGGTCGAAACCGTCATAGGCCGAGCGGCGGTCCGATCGCAGGGCGATCTGCGGGAACGCGGCGATTTGCAACGCCAGTTTCTCGGCCTCGGCCCGCGTCGTGCCGCGCAGCACTTTTCGGTTGGCGAGGCCCATGGCGACGGCCTCCTCGGCACCAACCGGTCGGCCGGTCAGCAGCATGTCGAGCGCTCGCCCCAGGCCCACGATTCGCGGCAGCCGCACCGTGGTGCCATCGCTCATGGGAACGCCCCAGCGCCGCGAGAAGACGCCGAACACGGCGGTGTCATCGACGATGCGGATGTCGCAGAACAACGCCACGCCGAGGCCACCGGCGCAGGCGTGGCCCTCGATGGCGCCGATCAGCGGCTTGGATAGCGCCGCTCGTAGCGGTCCTTCGTCGTCGCCGGCCCAGGGAAAGTAGTCGACCCCTGAGCCCAGCTGCTTGAGGTCGGCGCCGGCGCAGAAGGCCCCGCCGGCGCCGGTCAGCACACCAACCCGCGCCGCATCGTCGGTATCGAAGGCACGCAGCGCCTCGGCCAGGGCCCGAGCGGTCTCGTTGTCGAGCGCGTTTTTGACCTCGGGCCGGTTGATCACGATGGTTGTCACCGGGCCTTGCCGCGACACCAGCACATTGCCGCCGGCCAGCGCCGTGGGCACGAGCGGATGGGCCATGCGCAGTCTCCCTGGCCGCCGGACGCGCCGGTTCAGCCCGCCGGGCCGTAGGTCGCCGCGACCGCGCGCAGGGTCGACAAGTGCAGGTCGCGCAGTTCCCGGGTCTTGGTCGTCAGGAAGATCTCGATGATGACGTCGGGCTCGTCGATCAGCACGACGGCTTCGTGATCCACCGACGACTTGTTGTCCTCGTGCGGCGGACCGGCGTCGAGCACAATCATCTCGCCGGTGCGTCGGCCGTCGATCACGACCGGCCCGGCCCGTCGCAACGCAAACTCCTCATCGCCGGCGCGGCGGGTCAACGACACGCGGTTAACCCAGTCCTCGATCGAGTCGATGTCGCGATTCTTGCTCCGCAGCTGGCCGGAGATCGACACCGGCGAACCGTCCGGGGGCGCGAGATCAGCGACCGTCACGGTCGACTTGGTCGACCGGTCGGCGCCCAGCACGCTGCGCGCGACCCAGCCGGTTGGCGGGCGAATGGCGTAGGCGATTCCCTGGCCGCGCACGATGACGCGGCCGTCCTCGGTCAGCTGTGGTGCAGTCGATTCGCCGGCAGGCTTGTCACGGCCGGCACCACTGCTGCGACGGGTGCCACCATTGCCGCCGCCAGCGCAGCCCGCGCCGGCCAACGCCAAGATCGACACCATCAGACTTCGCCTGCGCAGCACGTCCGCCCGACTCCCCACGACACTCAACGTACATCGGCAATTTCGCGATCGAGCGAAGCATTGCTCCGTCGCGGTCGCCGGAAATACCACCATTGCCGGTCGGCCCGCCAGCCCTCGCGCGCCGCGACTCGCGTTCCCCAGGTGCAAGTATCGGTCGCGACGGTGGCGCGCCTGAAACGTTTGTCGCAAAGCGACAGGTGCACGCGGGCTTGCTTGTTCGGTATTCGTTCACTTGGACTGATCGGCCCGCCCACCGCTCGGATGCCCTCGATCGCCTCCTCGATGCGGCGGCGCAGGTCCATGTCGTTGAGCCAGTCGTCGAGGCCAAAGGCGTAGCCGGCCTCGACCTGGGCGACGATCCGCTCCCAGGCCGCCACCTGATCTGACAGGGATGCGGCCTTTGGCCGCGAGGGTCCGCCGACGGTCATGGCGCGTCGTCAGCGGTCGCGCTCAAGCTGGCGGCGGAAGTATCGCTCGCCGTCGTTTGGTCGAAAGAACGTGCGGATTACGCCGTCAGCGTTGAAGGCTAGGAACGCGCCGCTGCGCCGATCGAAGCGGGTGACGACGCCGTCGCGGCGGACCGCCTGCAGCACGTCGCCGCCGGCCGGTGCGTCGCGCAACGCCTGTGCCTGGCGCAAATAGTCCTGCCGGCTGATGTCGCCGAACTCACTGCCGTGCTTGCGGTAGTGCTCGTCCAGCCGATCGCGGTTGGCGAATCCGACCGATGGGCCCCACGCCTTTGACTGTTGCCCGCGCGCCTCGACTTGCGGCCCACCTGTCCTGGCCTGCGGCACTTCGCCATCGCGCGTGGAAGTCGACGAGCCAAGCCAGCCGCCGGCGCCGCCAACCAGCGCGACGACCACCACGCCTACCAGCAGAATGGCGGCACCCAAGGCGCTGCGCGCTCGAAAACCCGGTTTGCCGGCCATGACGTCAGCGCAGCGGCGCGCCGCTGCGAATCCAGCGGGCGATCAGGGCGCGGTCGTCATCCGACAATTCGGTGATGTTGCCCGGCGGCATTGCCCGGGAGTGCCAGACCTGCTGCAGCATCGCCTGGGCGTATGCCTTCATCTGCCCAGGTGTTTCCAGCATCACGCCCTTGGGTGGCGCCGCGATGCCTTCGCGGGTCGGTTTGGCGGCATGGCAGGAAGCGCAGCGCTCGGCGACCACCTTGGCGACCAGCGCGAACTCGGTCTTGCCGGCCAGTTCGACTGTCACCTCGTCGCGCGGCGCCACGACCAGCGCCGTGCCCAGCAGGATCACCAGCCCCGCGGCCAGCGGCAACGCCGGTGCATTGCCCTTGTGGCGCAGTACGAACCACAGCCGGATCAGCGCGCCAGCCGCCGACAGCGCCACCAGGATCAGCCAGCCCCAGGCGTGGCCAGTGACGCCGCCGTAGTGGTTGGCGATCATGGTGAACAGCACCGGCAGGGTGAAATAGGTGTTGTGCACCGAGCGCTGCTTGCCCATCTCGCCCCATTTTGGGTCGGGCAGGCGGCCTTCGGCCTTGGCCTTCACCAGCTCGGCCTGGCCCGGGATGATGACGAAGAAGACGTTGGCCACCATGATCGTGCCGAGCATGGCGCCGAAATGGATGTAGGCGCCGCGGCCGGAGAACAGCTGGCACAGCGCCCACGCCGCGGCCGTCGTCAGCAGCGCCAGAACACCGCCCAGCACGGCATCGTCGCGGCCCAGCGCCGAGCGGCACAGCAGGTCGTAGATGATCCAGCCACCGGCGATGAAGGCGAGCCCGATGCCGATCGCCTGCCAGTGCGACAGTTCTTTCACCAGCGGATCAATCAGCGCGACGTCGGCGCCGTAGTAGTAGACGAGGCCTATCATGAACATGCCGGTGATCCAGGTGGTGTAGGCCTCCCACTTGAACCAGTGCAGGGTCGGCGGCAGCGACGGCGGCGCCACCTTGTATTTCTGCGCGTGGTAGAAGCCGCCGCCGTGCACCGACCAGACCTCGCCGCCGACACCCCTGGCGACGTCGGCCGGATCCTTCGGATCTTCGAGGTGGTTATCGAGCCAGATGAAGTAGAACGAGGCACCGATCCAGGCGACGCCCGTGATCATGTGCGCCCAACGGCCCATGAGGCTCAGCCAGTCCACGACATACGCGCTGTCCATCACAGCCCCGACCTCCCGACCTTGCCACCCACCTTAGCGGCGCGCGCCGCCCCGGCAAACCGGACACCGGCCTGTGCCGGACTGTCGCAAATGCTGTGCCGGCCATGCCAGGGATCGCGGCTGGCGCACCGTCGCCGGATTGGCTAAAGGACGGGCGATCGCGGCGCCACGCAGTCCGCATCGCAACGGAGGAAACCATGGCTGCCCTTCAGCTGCCCGCGGGCGTCGAGTTCGCCGGCACGCTCAAGCCCGGGTTCGAGACGATCCTGACGCCGGAAGCGCTGGCTTTCGTGGTCGAACTGCAGCGCCGTTTCAACCCGACGCGCGAGGCGCTGCTGGCGGCCCGGTCCGAGCGGCAGAAGCGGCTGGACGGCGGCGAGAAGCCGGACTTCCTGCCTGCCACCCGAAGCGTGCGCGACTCGGACTGGACGGTGGCGCCGCTGCCCAAGGACATCCTCGACCGCCGGGTCGAGATCACCGGGCCGGTCGACCGCAAGATGATCGTCAACGCGCTCAACTCCGGCGCCAACGTCTTCATGGCCGACTTCGAGGATGCCTCGACGCCGACTTGGACCAATATGGTCGAGGGGCAGGTCAACCTGCGCGCCGCCAATCGGCGCGAGATCGACTTCACCGAGCCGTCGACCGGCAAGGACTACAAGCTCGGCACGGCGATCGCGACCCTGTTCGTGCGGCCACGCGGCTGGCACCTGCCGGAGCGGCATCTGGTCGTCGACGGCAAGCCGATGTCCGGCTCGCTGTTCGATTTCGGCCTGTACTTCTTCCACAACGCCAAGACCCTGCTCGCCAAGGGCACCGGACCGTACTTCTACCTGCCGAAGATGCAGAGCCACCTTGAGGCGCGTCTCTGGAACGACGCCTTCGTGTTCGCGCAG
>DATFGV010000292.1:0-2448 GCA_035249115.1 Vineibacter sp. | reverse complement strand
ACATCCTGGCGACGCTGGCGACCATGAATGCGCACCGGCCGCGTCTGGTGGTTGGCTTTGCCGCCGAGACCGAGGATGTGGTCGCCAATGCGGTGGCCAAGCGCCAGCGCAAGGGCTGCGACTGGATCGTCGCCAACGATGTGTCGCCCGGCAGCGGCACGTTCGGCGGCGACAGCAACACCGTTCACCTGGTGACGGCGGACGCTGTCGAAGCGTGGCCGACGGCGTCCAAGGACAGCGTGGCCGCCCAGCTGGCCGCCCGCATCGCCCTGCACCTGATCCCCGGCTGAGCGCCGGCTGCCGCGATGGCGGACGGTGCGCCATCGGCGGTGGTACGCCTGTGGCTCGGCGGACAAGTTATACACCCGCAAGACGCGACGACGGTTGCAAACTACGCCGATGATATGTGGAATGCGGCCATTCGCAGCCGTTGTTGGTGTCCATGTCCGCACCCATCGCCATCGACGTCAAACGCCTGCCGCATGCCGCCGGCTTGCCGTTGCCTGACTACGCGACGGCTCTGGCGGCCGGCATGGACTTGTTGGCGGCCGTGCGCGTCGATGTGGTGCTGCCGCCGCTGGGTCGGGCCATCGTGCCGACCGGCCTGCAGATCGCCCTGCCGCCGGGGTTCGAGGCGCAAGTGCGGCCACGCTCCGGCCTGGCGGCGAAGAACGGCGTCACCGTGGCCAACGCGCCGGGCACGATCGACGCCGACTATCGCGGCGAGGTCGGTGTCATCCTGGTCAATCTGAGTAACCAGTCCTTCACCATCACGCGCGGCATGCGCATCGCCCAGATGGTGATCGCTCGACATGAGCGGGCGCGCTGGCATGAGGTCGAGGAGCTGTCGCAGACGGCGCGCGGCGACGGCGGCTTCGGCTCGACCGGCACCCAGGGCTGAGGCGGGATCGGGCATGCCGCGGCTCAGCAAGAAGACCATCTTCGCCATCGAGGCGGTGCTCGATATCGCCATGAACGCCGGCGACATGCCGGTGCGCAGCGGCGACATCACCCGCCGGCAGAACATCCCCAAGCGCTACCTCGAGCAGGTGCTGCAGCACCTGGTGCGCGAGGGCATCCTGGCCGGCAAGCGCGGCCCGCGCGGCGGCTACGTGCTGGGCCGCGAGCGGCGGCGCATCAGCCTGGGCGACATCGTCCGCGTCGTGCGCCAGCTCGAGGTCGAAACCGAGCCGCAGGACGAGACCGTCGGTTCGCCGCTTGCGCACGTGGTGGTGTGGCCGACCTGGAGTCGGCTGCGCGACGAGATCATGGCGCGCATGGACGGCATCACCATCGAGGACATGGTGCGCGAGGCGCGCGAGCACGGCGTGCAGACCGATGCGGCACAGCGCCTGGAGTTCCACATTTGAGCGGGGCCGCCATGACCATCCCTACCGTCGCGCTTCCCTCCGGCGCGCGCATGCCCGGCTTCGGCATCGGCACCTGGCGCATGGGCGAGGACCGGCGCCGCCGTCAAGAAGAGACCGACGCCATCCGGCACGGCGTCGATCTCGGCTTCACCTTGATCGACACCGCCGAGATGTACGGCGAAGGCGGCGCCGAGGAGGCGATCGCCGACGCGATCGCCGGCCGGCGCGATGGCCTCTACATCGTCAGCAAGGTGTACCCGCACAACGCCTCGCGGCGCGGCGCCGTGACGGCCTGCGAGCGCAGCCTCAAGCGCCTGCGCACCGAGCGGATCGACCTCTACCTGTTGCACTGGATCGGCGGCACGCCGTTCGAGGAGACCATCGGCGCTTTCCAGCAGCTCAAGCGCGACGGCAAGATCGCCGACTGGGGCGTCAGCAACTTCGACCTCGCCGACATGAAGGCCTGGTGGGCCAAGGACGGCGGGCAGTGCGGCACCAACCAGGTGATGTACAACCTCTCGCGCCGCGGCATCGAGTTCGACCTGCTGCCCTGGATGCAGGAGCAGGGCATGCCGCTGATGGCCTATTCGCCATTCGACCGCGGCCCGCTGGCGCGCGACAAGGCGCTCAAGGCCATCGCCGACCGTCACGGCGCGACGCCGGCCCAGGTGGCGCTGGCCTGGCTGCTGCGCCAGCCCGGCATGGTGGTGATCCCCAAATCGGCCAACAAGGAACGGCTGACCGAGAATTTCGGCGCGCTGAAGGTCAAGCTGACCGACGCCGATCTCGCCGAGATCGACCGCGCCTTTCCGCCGCCGCGCGGCAAGCGCTCGCTGTCGATGGCCTGAGACGTCGTCGACGTCCCGAATTCAGGCATACGGATCGGGCACGCCGAGCCCGGCCAGGATACGGACCTCCAGCCCTTCCATGCGCTGCGCCTCAGTTGCGCGCATGTGGTCATAGCCCAGCAAATGCAACGTGCCATGCACCACGAGGTGCGTCAGGTGATGCGCCAGCTTCTTGTCCTGCTCGCGCGCCTCGCGCAGCACCGTCTGGCGTGCCAGCACGATGTCACCGA
>DATFGV010000291.1:0-2458 GCA_035249115.1 Vineibacter sp. | reverse complement strand
CCGGCAGAACGACCGGCTAATCGTGCTGGTCACTGTGGGCAACGTGAATGCGGTCTACCGCGAGATCGCGCTGCTCGACCTGCTGCCGGCCGGGCTGGAGATCGAGGGCGTGCTGCCCGAGGACAACGCCTACAAGTTCCTGCCGGCGCTGTCGAAAGTGTCGACGGCCGAGGCGCGCGATGATCGCTTCTTCGCCGCCTTCACCTTGGGGCGCCGCTTCGCCGACCAGACATTCCGCTTCTGGTACAACAACGAGGAGAACCGCTCGGCGGTGCAGCTGGCCTACATCGTTCGCGCCGTGACGCCGGGCAGCTACGCCCTGCCGGCAGTGCAGGCCGAGGACATGTACGATCCCGAGACCGTTGCGCGTGGCGCGCCGGGCAGACTGACCGTCCTGCCGCGGTGAAGAGGCGATGTTTGGGTTGAAGCAGCTTTCCCTTCCCCGCTTGCGGGGAAGGTGGCCGAAGGCCGGATGGGGACCCGACGTGGTCGCGGTTGCCAAGACCACGTCGGCTCCCCTCCGCCCCTTCGGGGCACCTCCCCAGCTTCGCTGGGGAGGAAGACTCATCGTCGCGGCCGTAGTCATGGGGGCCGGCCTCATAACGCTCGATCGCCTGTTTCCGCCCGACCTAACGCGCTACCAGGATCGGTCGGTCGAGGTGCTCGACGCCGATTCGCGCCTGTTGCGCGCCTTCACCACGCGTGACGGACGGTGGCGCCTGGCGGCGACGCCAGCCGACGTCGATCCGGTCTATCTCAAGCTCCTGAAAGCCTACGAGGATCAGCGCTTCGACGCACATCCCGGCGTCGATCTGTTGGCTGTCGCCCGGGCGACGGCGCAGGTCGCGGCGCGCGGCCGCATCGTGTCCGGTGCCTCGACGCTCTCGATGCAGACGGCGCGCCTGCTGGAACCGCAGCCGCAGACGCGACGGTCGCTACTCGGCAAGCTGCAGCAAAGCGCCCGCGCGCTGCAGCTGGAGTGGCGCTATTCGAAGGACGAGATCCTCTCGATCTACCTCACCCTGGCGCCGTTCGGCGGCAACATCGAGGGTGTGCGCGCCGCTTCGCTGTCCTACTTCGGCAAGGAACCCAAGCGGCTGACCCCGGCGGAAGCGGCCCTGCTGGTGGCGCTGCCGCAGTCGCCCGAGCGCCGCCGCCCCGATCGCCATGCCGAGCGTGCCCACACCGCCCGTGACCTTGTGCTGCGTCGTGCGCATGAACGCGGCGCGATCGATGCGCAGGTCATGCGCGAGGCACTGGCCCAGGCGGCGCCCGACCGGCGTCTGGCACTACCGCGGCTCGCGCCGCACCTGTCGCAGTCCCTGGCCAATGCCGCGCCGACCGACCGTATCATCCGCACCACCGTTCGCCGCGAGATCCAGACAATTGCGGCGCGACTTGCGGAGGAAGAGCGTGGCCGCGCCCTGGCCGGCAGCGACGTCGCGATCGTCGTGGTCGACAACCGCAAGGGCGCCGTGGTCGCCTGGCACGGCGGCGATGGCGGCGGCCCGCATGGCCATGTCGATCTGGTGCGCGCCAAGCGTTCGCCGGGCTCGACGTTGAAGCCCTTCATCTACGGCCTCGCCTTTGACGACGGCGTGGCGCATCCCGAGACCTTCGTCGACGATTCGCCGACGCGGTTCGGCGACTGGATGCCGCGCAACTTCGATCGCGAGCACCAAGGTACCCTGACCGTGCGCCGCGCCTTGCAGCAGTCGCTCAACGTGCCGGCGGTGGCTGCGCTCGATCGGGTCGGCCCGGCGCGCTTCCTCGCCCTGCTGCGCCAGTCCGGTGTCGCGCCGGCATTGCCGCGTAGCACCGGCGATCCGGCGTCACTCGCGATTGCGCTGGGCGGTGTCGGGCTCTCGCCGCTTGATCTGGCGACGCTCTACGCGGCGCTGGCCCAGGATGGCGTGGCGCGGCCGCTGCGCCTGCGCGCCGAGCAGCAGCCCGCGACCGGATTCCGGCTGATGGGACCCGGCGCCGCCTGGCATCTGCGCGACATCCTCGCCAACGCGCCGTTGCCGGACGGCTGGACGGCGCCAACGCGGGCGATCGACGGAAGGCGCGGGGGCGATCGCGTCATCGCCTTCAAGACCGGCACGTCCTACGGCTTCCGCGACGCCTGGGCCGCGGGCGTCTCGGGCGCCTACACCCTCGTCGTGTGGACCGGCCGCGCCGACGGCACGCCCCTGCCCGGCCGCTACGGTCGCGACACGGCGCTGCCGCTATTGCTCACCCTGTTCGAGCGCCTGCCCGGCGAAGACGCGCACGGGGCGCCGCCACCGCCCGAGGCGCTGATCGTGGCGCGCAACGCCGACCTGCCGCCCGCGTTGCGCATGCTGTTGCCGGCGGGCGCGCGCCTGCAAGCGGCGACGGCGGCGCTGGATAGGGCGGTGGTCGCGACGTCCACCGCGCGAACTATGTCGGCCGCGCCACCCAAGGCGCCGCGCATCCT
>DATFGV010000290.1:0-4318 GCA_035249115.1 Vineibacter sp. | reverse complement strand
CGCGCTCCTGCTGGACGAAGGCGGTGTACTCGGCGGGCGTCATCGGCCGGATGATGGCGCCCTGCGCCATCATCGGCTCGGCGGCCTCCTTGCTGTTGAGCACCGCGACGGCGGCGGCGTGGATGCGTTCAAGGATATCCTTGGGCACGCCGGACGGCGCCGCCAGTCCGTACCAGTTGTCCGACAGCACGGTCGGCAGGCCGGCCTCGGCCGTGGTCGGCACGTCGGGCAGCAACGCCGAGCGCGTCTTGCTGGTGACCGTCAGCGCCCGCATCTTGCCCGCCTTGATGTGCGGCAGCAGCACCGAGATGTCGAGCACGGTCATCTGCACCTGGCCGGCCAGCAGGTCCTGCACCGCCGGCGCCGCGCCGCGATAGGGGATGTGCACGATCTCCAGACCGGCGGCCGTCTTGAACAGCTCGCCCGCCAGGTGCGTGATGCTGCCGGTGCCGGACGAAGCGTAGTTCACCTTGCCCGGGTTGGCCTTGGCGTGCGCGACCAGCTCCTGGATCGTCGTCACCGGCAAGGCGAGCGTGCTGGCGATGATCTCCTGCACCAGCGCGATCGGCGTCAGCAACACCAGGTCCTTGTCCTCGAACGGCATCTTGGGGTGCACGAACGGCGCGATCGACGACGGCCCGGCGCTGTTCATGCCGATGGTGTAGCCGTCGGGCGTCGCCTTGGCGATCGCGTCGACGCCGGTGACGCCGCCCAGGCCGCTCTTGTTCTCGACCACCACCTGCTGGCCGAGCTGCGCCGACAGGCCACGCGCCATGATGCGGCCGAACATGTCGGCCGGCCCGCCGGCCGGGAACGGCACGAACATCGTGATCGGCCGGTTGGGCCAGGCTTGCGCCAACGCCGGTCGTGCCAACCCCAACGCCGCGGCACCACCGGTCGCGAGCAATGTCCTGCGCTTCATCTGTCCTCCCCTCGCGGTCAACACGATGTGGTGCTTCCCGGTCTCACCCCGCCGCCGTCGCCAGCGGCTTCTGTCCCATGCGGTAGTCGTACAGGCCGGCGTTCCTCGCCCGCTGCCGCACCAAGCCGAGCACGGCCTTGGAGTATGGCATGGCGATGCCGAGGCGGTCGCCGATCTCGATCGGCGCCGCCAGGATGGCATCGATCTCCAGGCCGCGGCCGGCCTCGAGGTCCTGCAGCATCGAGGTCTTGAAGGCGCCCAGCTCGCGCGTGACGTCGAAGCGCTGGTCGATGGTCATGTTCATGACAATGCCCAGCTTGTCGCCGATTTCGGCCGCCTCTTCCATCATGCGGCGCACCAGATCGGCGGTCAGCGGATCGTCCATGATCAGGTCGGCGGTCGAGCTGGTGAGCGCGCTGATGGGGTTCATGTTCATGTTGCCCCACAGCTTCAGCCACACCTCGCGCTGGATCTCGGGCGTCGGCCTTGTGTCGAAGCCGGCGGCCGCCAGCAGGTCGACGACGCGGCGCAGGCGCTGCGTCTCGGGGCCGACGGGATCGCCGAGCAGGAACAGATTGCCGCGGCCGCGGCGGATCACGCCGGGGCCGGCGACGGCCGACGAGAGATGCACGACGGCGCCGACCACCTGGGCCGGCGGCAGCGTGGCGGAGATCACGCCGCCGGGATCGACGGTCTGCAGCACCGTGCCGGCCATGCGCCCGCCGAAACCGCTGAAGAACCACCACGGTACGCCGTTCATCATCGGCACGATGACGGTGTCGGGCCCGATCAGCGGCGCCAGCGACGGCGCCGCCGCGACTAGGCCCTGCGCCTTCAGCGCGACGATGACGATGTCCTGGCGGCCCAGGGCGGCGGCATCATCGGCGGCACGCAGGCGGGCGACCGATCGCGCGTCGCCCTCGATCAGGGTCAGGCCATCGGCGGCGATCCGCGCCAGATGCGCGCCGCGCGCCAGCACGCTGACATCGCCGGTGGTAGCGAGCTTCGCCGCCAGCAGCCCACCCACCGCGCCGGCGCCGACGATGCAGGTTGTGGGGGTGCTCACGTCTTGTAGCTCGGGTCCTTGGCCTCGATGGCGCGCACCAGCGAGGCGAAGACCATGTCGCAGAGCTGCGCCTCGCCCGCCCCACTGTCGCGCACGGTCTGCTCGAACACGGTTTGCCGGATCGGATTGAGCCGCCCGATCGACGCGGCGGCGACCTGGACCTCGCAGGCACGTTGCAGGGTCCACAGGGTCACGAACGCTTCCGCCACCGACGATCCCCAGGCCAGCAGGCCGTGGTTGCGCAGGATCACGGCGCGCTTGTCGCCGATGCTGGCCAGCAGGCGGGTCTGCTCGTCCGGGTTGACGGTGACACCCTCGAAGTCGTGATAGGCGACCTGGCCATACAGCTGCGCGCCATAGAAGCTGTCATGCGACAGGCCGCTCTCGAGGCAGGCCACGGCCAGCCCGCTGGTGGTGTGCGTGTGCATCACGCAATGCGCCGCCTCGATCTGGCCATGGATGGCGCTGTGCGGCACGAAGCCGGCGCGGTTGACTGGATGCGGCGTGTCGCGCACCGGATTGCCGTCGATGTCGATGGCCACCAGGTTCGAGGCCTTGACCTCGCTGTAGTGCAGGCCGAAGGGGTTGATCAGGAAAATGCGCTCATCGCCCGGCACGCGCAGCGAGATGTGGTTGAAGATCAGCTCGGTCCAGCCGAGATGGTCGAACACGCGGTAGGCGGCAGCCAGCTGCACCCGCGCGTCCCATTCGGCGTTGGTCATCGGCAGCGCCCGCGCCGCCGCCCGTTTCATGTATAGCGCCATGCATCGAGTCTCCGGCCGCCATGATGGCAAGGAAAGGCCCCGGCTGGGAAGCCGCCTTGCACGGCGGCGCTACACGGCGCGGCGATCCGGCGATAGGCTCGCGCCGCCGCTGGTGCGGCGTTCGACCTGTGGAGTCCGCGATGTCCGACGGTACCGCCGCCCGCCCGCTGCTGTTCACGCCGCTCAACCTGCGCGGCGTCGTGGCGCGCAACCGGATCGCGATCTCGCCCATGGTGCAGTATCACGCCAAGGACGGCGTCGCGCAGGATTTCCACCTGGTGCATCTCGGCGCCTTCGCACGCGGCGGCGCCGGCATCGTGTTCACCGAGAACGCCGGCGTCGTGCCGGGTGGGCGCGTCACCGAAATGGACCTCGGCCTGTGGCACGACGGCCAGATCGCGAGTCTCAGCCGCCTGACGACGTGTATCCAGGGCTTCGGCGCGCTGGCTGGCATCCAGCTGACGCATTCCGGCCGCAAAGGCGCGATGCAAAGCGGCCCCGAGGGCAACGGCCCGCTGACCCCGGCGGACCTGGCGCGCGGCCGCCGGCCGTGGGAGGTGATCGGTCCCACCGCCGAACCGGTCGGACCCGGTTGGCTGGTGCCGCACGCGCTCACGGCCAACGACATCGCCGCTCTGGTCGCCGCCTGGGCCGAGGCCGCCCGCCGTGCCGACCGTGCCGGCTTCGACGTCTGCGAGATCCACGGCGCGCACGGCTACCTGCTGGCGAGCTTCCTGTCGCCGGTCAGCAACACGCGGCGTGACGCCTATGGCGGCGACCGCACCGGCCGCATGCGCTTCGCCCTGGAAGTGGCGCGCGCCGTGCGCGCCGCTTGGCCGGCACACAAGCCGCTGTTCTTCCGCGTCTCGGCGTTGGATGGCGCCGACGGCTGGGACCTCGACGACACGGTGGCGCTGGCCAGCGAATTGAAAACGTGCGGCGTCGATGTGGTGGATTGTTCATCCGGCGGCCTCACCGGCACGGCGACGGCGGCACCGATCCCGCGTTATCCCGGCTTCCAGGTGCCCTACGCGGCCGCAGTCAGGCGCCGCGCCGGCGTCGCCAGCATGGCGGTCGGCCTGATCCTCGATGGACCGCAGGCCGAGGCGATCCTGCAGGCCGGCGACGCCGACCTGGTCGCGGTCGGCCGCCAGGCGCTGTACGATCCCTTCTGGGCGCTGCACGCGGCGCAGGCCCTGGGCTGCGATCCGGGTTTCGCGCTGTGGCCCAGCGAAATCGGCTGGTGGCTGGAGAAGCGCTCGCACATCCTGCAGCCCGCGCCGAAGGCGGCTGAGTGACTTGGCACCTCTCCCCTCCGGGGAGAGGTCGGGCCGCGCAGCGGACCGAGTGAGGGGGTCGCGGGGCACAACCGGCGTCTCCAATGACGCATCGCGCGATGGCGGCGCCCCCTCACCCGCCGCGCTTCGCGCGTCGACCTCTCCCCGTTGGAGGCCTTTGCACAGAGGCCGAAGGGAGCGGTTGTGATGTATCGGCGGTTTTTTGAACGACCGCCGGTGGCGCGGCGAGCGCGTGCGCGGCGGATTTTGCCGCCGCGCGCAGCGTCAC
>DATFGV010000289.1:0-4541 GCA_035249115.1 Vineibacter sp. | reverse complement strand
ATCCTCGAGGCTGTGCAGAAGCAGAACAACGTCACCCCGGCTGGCGTGGTCGAAGGTACCTCGGCGCGGGTCACCGTACGCGTCGATGCCGCACCTGCGACCCCTGAGGCGCTGGCGCAGATCCCGATCGAGGCCGGTGGCCGCACCCTGACCCTGGGTGATGTCGCCGAGATCAAGCGCGGCATCGCCGACCCGCGCGCCTTCTCGATGCGCTTCATGGGCAAGCCGGTGATCGGGCTCGGCATCGTGATGGCCAGCGGCGGCGACATCACCAGCCTTGGCAAACTGCTGGATGCCGAGATGGCGGGCATCACGGCCGACCTGCCGGTCGGCGTCACGGTGCGCAAGGTCGCCAACCAGCCGGCGGTCGTCGACTCCTCGTTCGCCGAGTTCGCCACGTCGCTGGCCGAGGCGCTGGCGATCGTGCTGGCGGTCAGCTTCCTGAGCCTCGGGCTGCGCGCCGGCGTGGTGGTGGCGCTGTCGGTGCCGCTGGTGCTGGCCATCACCTTCACCGTGATGGAGGTGATGGGCATCAACTTCCACCGCATATCGCTCGGCGCGCTGATCATCGCGCTCGGCCTGCTGGTCGACGACGCCATCATTGCCGTCGAGATGATGCTGGTGAAGCTGGAGGAAGGCCGCAGCCGCTTCGAGGCCGCGACCTTCGCCTACACCTCGACGGCGTTTCCGATGCTCACCGGCACCCTGGTGACCGCCGCCGGTTTCGTGCCGGTCGGCTTCGCCAAGTCGAGCGCCGGCGAGTACACCAACGCCATCTTCTGGGTCACCGCCATCGCGCTGGTGGTGTCGTGGTTCGTGGCCGTGCTGTTCACGCCGTTCATCGGCTACAAAATCCTCCCCAGGCGCAGCGTGGGGAGGTACCCCGAAGGGGCGGAGGGGAGCCAACGTGGACTCGGTAAAGCGCGCCCCGTCGGCTCCGCCTCCGGCCTTCGTCCACCTCCCCCAGCTTTGCTGGGGGAGGGTCATAGTCCCTACGACACGCGGCTGTATCGTGCGTTCCGGCATGTTGTGGCCTGGTGCTTGACGCATCGCTGGCTGACGATCGGCGTGACGGTCGGCGCGTTCGTTGTGTCGCTGTTCGCCTTCCAGCTCGTGCAGAAGCAGTTCTTCCCGATGGCCAACCGGCCGGAGCTGATCATCGATCTGAAGCTGGCGCAGCAATCGTCTTATGCCGCGACCGACGCCGAGGTGCGCCGCTTCGAGGACTGGCTGGCGCGCAACGACAAGGTCGCGACCTACGTCTCGTACATCGGCGGCGGCTCGCCGCGTTTCTACCTGCCGACCGTGCCGGAGCTGCGCAACAGCAATTTTGCCCAGCTGGTGGTCGTCACCAAGGGCATCGCGGCGCGCGAGGCGCTGGTCAAGGAACTCGAGGCGCTGTTCGCCGGCGATTTCGACGCGGTGCGGGCCCGCGTGCAGCGGCTGCAGAACGGCCCGCCGACCGCCTATCCGGTGATGTTCCGCGTGCTCGGGCCCGATCCGCAGGAAATCCGCCGCATCGCCGAGCAGGTCCGCGGCGTCTTCAACGCCAACCCGCACACCCGCGACGTCAACTTCGACTGGTACGAGCTCGGCAAGTCGGTGCGCCTGGACATCGACCACGCCAAGGCACGGGCATTGGGTGTCAACCCGCAGGATCTGTCGGCGGCGCTCAACACCCTGCTGTCGGGCGTCACGGTGACGCAGTTCCGCGACGGCGACGAGTCGATCGACGTCGTGGCACGCGCCGTCGCGGCCGAGCGGCTCAGCCTGGACAACTTGGACAACATCACGGTGCGCGGCGCCAACGGGCCGGTGCCGCTGTCGCAGATCGCGCGCCTGCGGCCGCAGCTGGAAGAACCGATCCTGTGGCGGCGCAACAAGGAAACCCTGATGACGGTGCGCGCCATGGTGGCCGACGGCGTGCAGGGTCCCGACGTGACGGCCGCGATCGACAAGGCGCTGGCACCGGTGCGCGCGCAGCTGCCGCCCGGCTACCGCATCGACATCGGCGGTGACCAGGAGGAAAGCGCCAAGAGCCAGCGCTCGATCTTCGTGCTGATGCCGCTGATGGCACTGCTGATGCTGAGCTTCCTGATGCTGCAGCTGCAGAGCTTTTCGCGGGTGGCGCTGGTGCTGCTGACGGCGCCGCTGGGCATGATCGGCGTGGCGCTGTTCCTGCTCGCCTTCGACGCCGCCTTCGGCTTCGTGGCGCTGCTGGGCGTCATCGCGCTGTCGGGCATGATCATGCGCAACTCGGTGATCCTGGTCGACCAGATCGACCGCGACATCGCCGCCGGTCGCGCCGCCTGGGATGCCATCGTCGAGGCCACAGTGCGCCGCGCCCGGCCGATCCTGTTGACCGCCGCCGCCGCGATCTTCGCCATGGTGCCGCTGTCGCGTTCGGTGTTCTGGGGCCCGATGGCACTGGCGCTGATGGGCGGCCTGCTGGTGGCGACGGCGCTGACCCTGCTGTTCCTGCCGGCGCTCTATGCGGCGTGGTTCAAGGTGAAGCGACCGGACCAACGACAGGCTGCGAGCTTTGTGTTGCCGCTGGCCCCGCCCGCTTTGAGCACGACCCCGACCTGAGGCGCGACCGCCAGAGACAAAACCCCGCCCCTGCAATGACGGCGGTCACGTCCACTTCAGGACGCCCGGCGGTTCCATGCGGTGATTCCATTCGTAGGGGAACTCGTACATAAGCCGCCGCACTGCCAGCAGCTGGCTGTCGGTGAGGTTGCTGCCGTCGCCTGCGTCCGGAAACGTGAAGTAGGATGAAGATACGGCGCCGGAGTTCTTGACCAGGGTCGCGACCTTGTAGGGCGTGTTCAGGCCCGACGGATTGATGTTCCAGCCCAGGCCGTCGCTGATCGCTTCTGCCGCGAGATGGCTGCACAACCCATCCCGGCCGAACCTCGCCTCGGACCGCGTGATGTATTGGTAGATGGCAGTCGCGTTGGTCATGCCCGCTCTGAGTTCCATCAAGACCACCGGTCGCCAGGTGTTGAGCTTGAGATAGTCCTGGGTCTTGTACACCAGCCAATCGCTGGTGCTGGAGGCCGGCCGGCCGCCCACCGCGATCTCAAACGTAAAAACATGATCGTCGACCACAATGGCCGAATGACCGGGGCCCCTGCCGGCGCCGTTCGTGATGCAGGTCAGCAAGGCGGCGCGGCGGCAGATCTTGCCGGTGCCAGGCTTGGGATCCTTCGGACCGACTTCCGACGCGGGTTCGCCTGGCAGCGGATCGGGATGGTAGACAGTCTCGCCGACCTTGATTAGGTCCTTGTTGGTGATCGTCCGCGGCACAAACTTGCCGTTCGGATCCTTGTGGCCGTAGCAAAACTTGTCGATGTACGGCTTGCTGTAGTCGCGCCAGATCGCCATCGCGTACTTGCTGAGCCAGTCGCCTTGCTTGACCAGGATCGAGCGGTCCTTGTTGACCGTCACCTGGTAGCCGCCGCCGCTAAACGTCTTTGGCAGGAACATCTCTGGCTCTCCCCTTGCCAGCTGGCGGCCCTATAAAAGCGACCGATCACTCACTATACGTGCAGCGGAGGAGGAATATCCCTGGCGGGTGGCGAAAAGAAAGGCCTCGGGGGAACGCCGGCACTGATCGACTTCAGCACGCGATCACGATTACGGAGTTACCAAAAGCAACGCGGTTTCAGGCGCCGCCGACATCCAGCGCCGGGATACCCAACGGCCGACCGCTCGGCTCTGGTCCGCTAATCGCGTCGCTGCCGCCCCTGGTGATATTTTCTGTAGTTGACAATCATTTCCTAATTTGGAAACTAATGGCCACCAACCCGGAGGCACCCATGGCAGACCAAAGCCCGATCGTCCCCGCCCTGACCTACGCCGATCCCAACGCCGCCGTCGCTTTCCTCGAAGCGGCCTTCGGCTTCGAGCAGACCTTGAGCGTCACCGACGCGGAAGGTCGCATCCAGCACGCCGAGCTGAGCTACGGCGGCGGCCGTATCATGCTGGGCCCGATGGGCTGGGCCGACTGGGCGAAGAGCCCGCAGGCGGTATCGGGCATCAATACCCAGGTCGTGCATGTCGCGGTGCAGGGCATCGACGCGCATTGCACTCGCGCCCGCGACGCCGGCGCCGAGATCCTCGCCGAGCCGGCCGACCAGTTCTACGGCGACCGCACCTACCGCGCCCGCGACTGCGAGGGCCACGTCTGGACCTTCGGACAGAAGGTCCGCGAGGTTTCGTCGGCGGACATGGAGGCGGCCACCGGACTCAAGGTCAAGGAGCGGCCGTGACACTCGCAGCCGACGCCCAGATCGACCGCACCCTGGCGGCGCTGGCCGACCCGGTGCGGCGGCAGACCATCGACCTGCTGCGACGTGGCCCGCGCCGGCCAGCCGAACTGGCGGCCGCCTTCGACGTCAGCGCGCCGGTGATGAGCAAGCATCTGCGCGTGCTGCGCCACAGCCGTCTGGTCGAGGAGATCGCAGTCGAGGACGATGCTCGTATGCGGCTGTACCGGCTGCGGCCGGAACCGTTCGACGACCTCGGTGCCTGGCTGG
>DATFGV010000288.1:0-4170 GCA_035249115.1 Vineibacter sp. | reverse complement strand
CCGCGCCGCAATCAACGCCGCAGTGTCGGTGAACGTTGCGCCGGGTCCGTCGGCGGCGCTCGCCGCTCTGGCGTTGGCCGACCTGCCGACCGACCGCTTCCTGTTCGGCGGCTTCTTGCCGGCCAAGACGACGGCCCGTCGCGAGGCCATCGCTTCGATGGCGACGCTGCCGGCGACCCTGGTCTTCTTCGAGACGCCGCACCGGCTGGTCGAATCGCTGGCCGACCTGGCCGACCTGCTCGGCCCGCGCCCGGCGGCCGTGGCGCGCGAGCTCACCAAGCGCTTCGAGGAGATCCGCCGCGGTCCGCTGGACGAACTGGCGCGGCATTACGCCGAGGCCGGTGCGCCGAGGGGCGAGATCGTGTTGGTGATCGCGCCGCCCGGTCCACAGGCAGCGCCGGCGGCAGGTGACATCGACGCGGTGCTGCGCGAGGCGCTGCGGACGGCCGGGGTCCGCGAGGCGGCAACCGAGGTGGCGGCGCGCTTTGGCTTGCCGCGGCGCACCACCTACGCCCGCGCTTTGGCGCTCAAGCGTGGATCGGTCTGAGGCGATGCCGCCGTCCCGCCAGCTATCCGACCCGCGCCGCGTCGTGGCCGATCGGCTGGGCCGCTGGGCCGAATGGCGTTGCGTCTGGCGGCTGCGGTTGAGCGGCTATCGTGTGCTGGCGCGCCGGCTGCGCACGCCGGCGGGCGAAGTCGACATCGTGGCGCGCCGCGGCGCGCTGCTGGCCTTCGTCGAGGTCAAGGCGCGCGCCGACCTCGACGTCGCCGCCTTCGCCTTGACAGAGCCACAGTGGCGGCGCATCGCTCGGGCGGCCGAGATGTTCGTCGCGCGCCGCCCGGCGCTGGCCGGCTGTGCGATCCGCTTCGACGCCATGCTGGTGACGCCGCGCGGCTGGCCGAGGCACATCGTCGACGCTTGGCGGCCGTGACGACGCGGATGGTTGCGCAGGACATGCCGACAACCCAGCCCACGACTGACCGCCACGCCTTGCTGGCGCGGTTGACGAGCTTGTGCGCTGTCGGCGAGCTGTCGGTCGACATCATCGAAGCGGGCCTCGTGCTGTCGACGTTGCGCCGGCCGGCGCTGGAGACCGCGCCCTATCGCGCGCATCTGGCGACGCTGTCCGAAGAGGTCGGCGGGTTGACCCGTCGGCGGCGGGCGCCGGCCGACGCGCTGCGCGAGGTGCTGGCGCGCGGCTATGGTTACCGCGGCGATCGCGAGACCTATGACGATCCGCAGAACGCCGACCTTGCGGCCGTCATCGACCGGCGCCGCGGCCTGCCGGTGGCGTTGAGCCTGGTGTGGCTGCACACGGCGCGGGCCCAGGGATGGAACTGTGTCGGCGTGGCCTTTCCGGGACATTTCCTGGTGCTGCTGGATGCGCCCGGCGGGCGCAGCGTGCTTGATCCCTTCAACGAGGGCGCCGAGTTGGAGCCGCCCGACCTGCAGGCCCTGCTGAAGGCGACGTACGGCAACGAGGTTGAGCTGCGGCCGGAGCATGTCGCGACCATGGAGGACCGCGACGTGCTGTTGCGGCTGGAGAACAACATCAAGGTGCGGCAGCTGCGCGGCGGTGACGTTGCCGGCGCGACGGCGACCCTGGAGCGCATGACGGCGATCGCGCCCGAGAAGCCCGAACTGTGGTTCGAGGCCGGCACGCTCAACGCCCGGATCGACGCGGTCGGCGCCGCTTGCCGCGCGCTCGACCGGTTCCTGGCGACCGATGCCGCGAAACCGCCGTCGCGCGACCCGGAAGTGACGGCGGCGCGCGCGCAGGCGCGGCGTGAAGCCAGCTCGCTCTTGCGCGAATTGCGGCGGCAGCTTAACTGAGCCCGCCGCCACCGGCGGCATCAGGGGAATTGCGCATGCGGCTGGCCGTCGCCTTCCAGATGGACCATATCTCGACCGTCGACATCGACGGCGATTCGACGTTCGTGCTGGCGCTGGAAGCGCAAACGCGCGGCCATACCCTCTACCACTACACGCCGCCTGACCTGTTTTTCCACGACCGCAAGGTGCTGGCGCGGGCCCAGCCGATGAAGGTGCGGCGCGAAAAGGGTCGCCATTACGAGCTCGGCGCCGCCGAAGTGATCGAGCTGTCGCGCCTCGACGTCGTTTGGCTGCGGCAGGATCCGCCGTTCGACATGGCCTACATCACCACCACGCACCTGCTGGAGCACATCCATCCCGCGACCTTGGTGGTCAACGATCCGGCCAGCGTGCGCAATGCGCCGGAGAAACTGTTCGTGACCCACTTCGACGGCATCATGCCGCCGACCCTGATCGCTTCCGACGTCGCGCGCATCCGCGAGTTCCGCGCCGAGCACAAGGACATCATCCTGAAGCCGCTGTTCGGCAACGGCGGCGCCGGCGTGTTCCGCGTCAAGCCGGACGACGAGAACTTCAACTCGCTGCTGGAGATGTTCTCCCGGGCGTCGCGCGAGCCGATCATCGCCCAGCGCTACGTGCCGGAAGTCCGCAAGGGCGACAAGCGCATCATCCTGATCGACGGCGAGGCGGTCGGCGCCATCGACCGCGTGCCGGCCGAAGGCGAGGCGCGCTCCAACATGCATGTCGGCGGCGTGCCGGTGAAGGCGACGCTGAGCAAGCGCGACCGCGAGATCTGCGCGGCGATCGGCCCGGCGCTGAGGGAACGCGGCCTGATCTTCGTCGGCATCGACGTGATCGGCGACTGGCTGACCGAGATCAACGTCACCTCGCCGACCGGCCTGCAGCAGATCGACCGCTTTGACCAGGTCAACCTCGAGGGTCGCATCTGGGACGCGGTCGAGGCGCGCCGCGCGGCGGGCCCTGGTCGATGACGGCCGCGAGCAGCGTGATGCGAGCCGGACAATTGATCGCAAGCGCCGTGCTGGCCGCCTTGCTGGCGGCCGGCGTGCCGGCGTCGGCGGCGGCGCAGATCGAGATCTTGTTGACCCGGCCGCTGGTGACGGCGGTCGAAAAGGGCGACTTCCTCACCGTCAAGCAGAGCCTGCTGAAGGGCGAGAGCCCCAATCAGATCGACGCTCGCCGCCAGCCGGTGCTGCTGCTCGCGGTGTCGAAGGGATTCGTCGAGATCGCCGAGGTCCTGCTGGCCAACGGCGCGGTGGTCGATGCCACCGACCCCGAGGGTCGCACGGCGCTGATTCGCGCCGCCGAGCGCAACGATCCGGCGATGGTGCAGATGTTGTTGCGCCGCAACCTGCGGATCAACGCCCAGGATCGCCAGGGCATCACAGCGCTGATGCTGGCGGCGCGCAACGGCTCGACCGAGATCGTTCGGGCCCTGCTCGACAAGCGCGCCGATCCCAACGTCGCCGACTACACCGGCCGCACCGCGCTCGCCTATGCCCGCGAATCGCGCCGCGGCGGCGGCGTCACCGATCTGCTACGCCGCGCCGGCGGCAAGGGCTGACACCGGCGCGACTCGCGAAGCAGGGTCGGCCGCGATCAGAACCGGGCGAGGTACTGGCGCAGGCTGTTGGCGCCGGGATTGGTAAAGCGCCGGTCCATCACGATCGTGCGGCCCTGCGCGCCCTGGCCGTAGTACAGGGCGTTCCAGTCGTTGTCGGGCTCCAGGTACGAGCCTTCGAGCGCGCCGCCGACGAACAGGCCGCTGGCCTTGGAGTAGGCGACGATGTCGGCGCCGATCGCCGCCGTCGTGGCGCCGCCGACGCCGCCGCCGAGGGTCACCAGGGTGACGCCCGCTTCGGCGCCGAACTTGAACTTGCTGTCGAGCAGCGAGTTCATGCCCTTCTCGGTCAGCACGATCAGGACGATTTCCTGCACGCGGCCGCCAATTTGCAGGCCGATGCTGCCGGAACCCATGGTGTAGAACGCCGGGTAGCTCCAGTCGCCCGGCCCCTTGCGGGCCATCAGCACGCCGCGGCCGCCGGCGCCGCCGATCACGAACGCCGCCTGGGCGAAGCTCGGCAGGATCAGCAGGCCGCGCGAGCGCTTGAGCAGGCTCGGGGCATCAGGGAAGTCGGTGTTGTCGATGACGCGCCGGGCGGCGTCGAGCGCGTCGTTGACCAAGGCCTGACGTTTGGCGTCGGCCAGGGCGGGATTTGCCGCAGCGAAGGGAACAAAGGCCGCCGCCGTGGCGACCAGGGAACGACGCGACAGCGTCGGGCGAGGGAACGGCATGGGTTTTCTCCATTTTCTGG
>DATFGV010000287.1:0-14290 GCA_035249115.1 Vineibacter sp. | reverse complement strand
TCGCAAGCCGTGCGGTCGCCGCTCGCCCAGTCCAGCGCCAGGTTGCCCGGCACCTCGTCCCATACCGCCGGCGCGCCCGCCGCCAGCGCCGCCTCGGCATCGACCACCGCCGGCAGCGGCTCCCAGTCGACCTCGACTTGCAGCGCCGCGTCGGCCGCCTGGGCCTCGGTTTCGGCGATCACCATCGCCACCGTGTCGCCGACGTGACGTGCCCGATCGCGGATCAGCGCGTAGCGCATCGGGTTGCGCATCGCCTGGCCGCGCGCGCCTTTGAGCGGCGACGGGGCGTGCACCTCGCCGACGCCGTCGGCCGCGAGATCGGCGCCAGTCAGCACCGCCAGCACGCCGGGCATGGAATGCGCCGCGGCGGCATCGACGCGTAGGAGTCGGGCATGCGCTTGCGGTGAGCGGACGAACACGGCGTGCGCCTGGCCGTGCCGGTTGACGTCGTCGATGAAGCGGCCGCGGCCGCGCAGCAGGACTTCGTCCTCGATGCGCTTGACAGAGGCGCCGATCCCGGTCGTTGTCATCGGTCGCACACCCGCCTCGACAGCCATGCCTTCACTCTATGTTTCTGGAGGGCCAAGCGCGGCCCTCCAATTCTGGCAGCACGGCGTGTCCGCGCTCAGCGCGATGCCGGATCTAGAGGCTGCCCGCGGTACGGATCGCGGCGCCCCCGCCGCCGAGCTTGATCGGCTGCTTGGTGTCGACCAGCTTGGCGCCGTCCCAGCGGAACACCATGGCGTTCTCCTCCACCATGTTCTGCACCAGGATGGTCCGGCCATCCTTGGAGAAGGCGATGCCCTGCGACCAGCGGCCGATCGGCGCCTCCGCGACCTTGGTCAGCTTCAGGCCGTCGACGCGATAGAGCAGCAGCCGTCCGGCCGGATTGAAGAACGGCGACTCCTTGGCCTTGTTGGAGCCGTTCATGACCACAACGCCGCACCACCTGCCGTCGGGCGACAGCATCATGCCCTCGGCCGTCTCGTAGCCGAGATCGATCCAGCCGACCGTGCGCGCCGGAGTCTTCGACAGGTCGATCACGTTGACCGTGTCGGAATCGCCGGTGCCGCGCCCGACATTGGCGACGATCGCCATCTTGCCGGAGGGATGTATGGCGATCGGATAGGGCCGCACGCCGGTCGAGATCTCGCGCTTGGTGTCCTCCAGCTTCTCGCCGTCGATCTTCAACACCTTCACGGTATGCTCGCCGTTCATGGTCACCAGCGCCGTCTTGCCGTCCGGCGTGATGGCGACGTGGCTGGGCAGCGAGGTGTCCTTGCCGACCGTCAGCTTGGCGACCTCGCGCGGCGTCGTGCCCAGCGCGAACATCGACACGCTGCCTTCGCTGCGGTTGGCGACCAGCAGCATCTTGCCGTCCGCCGTGATCGACAGGCCCGCCGGCGACTTGCCGGCCGTGATGGTGCCGACCACCTTGGGCGGCTTGGCCTTCAGGTCGATGATCGAAATGCGGTCATCCGGTTCCTGCTTGGTCGCATCCTTGGCGTCGATCTTCATCGCCGAGGCGACGTAGGCCGTCGACCCGTCGGCGGCCACCGCCACCGAAGTCGGCGGCCCCACCACGCTGCCCGGCACCTCGATCTCGGCCAGCACCTTGGGCGGAAATACGCCCAGGTCGATGATCGTGGCGGTATCGGGCTTTGGATTGGCCACCACCTTGGCGGTGCCGTTGTCGAGCACCAGCTTGCGATCGTTGGACGAGACGGCGAGCTGCGCCGCGGCCGGCAAAGCCAGGCCACCAAGCGTAGCCGTCAGCGCGATGGCAAGCGCGGGTTTGTGCATCGTTGCCTCCTCCGTCCTTGAACGCGGCGTCATCCCGCGTCGCTCGCCAGCATAGGCCGGTTGGCGGGCCGAAGCCCAGCGGTGTCGCCAGCCACAGGCGGCCCCGGTGAAGCGCTTGTGCGCGACCGCCGATCCTGTGCTAGCGTTCGGGCCAACTACCAAGCAACGGCGGCACCTGGACGGCCAGCGCCGCGGGTGACGAGCGAACGGAGGAAACCATGCGCACCGCTTCAGCGGCCTTCGCGGCCGCGTCCCTGTCGGCTATCACGATGGCCATGCCTGCCTTGGCGCAGAAGCCGGGCGGCACGCTCAGGATCTACCACCGCGACCAGCCGGCCAGCGCCTCCATTCTCGAGGAAGCGACGATCTCGACCAACATGCCGTTCATGGCTGTGTTCAGCAACCTCGTCTATTTCGACCCGACCCAGACGGTGAACAGCGTCGACAAGATCGTCGGTGAGCTCGCCACCAGCTGGTCGTGGAGCGCCGACAAGACGCAGCTGACGTTCAAGCTGCGCGAAGGCGTGAAGTGGCACGATGGCAAGCCGTTCACCAGCAAGGACGTGCAGTGCACCTGGAACGCGCTGGCCGGCCTGCCGGCGGCCGAAAAAGGCACCGAGATGCTGCGCAAGAACCCGCGCAAGGTCTGGTACCAGAACCTCAAGGAAGTGAAGGCAAATGGCGACCACGAGGTCACCTTCGTGCTCGGCAGGCCGCAGGCGTCGTTCATCGCCATTCTCGCGGCCGGCTACTCGCCGGTCTATCCCTGCCACGTCTCCGGCCGCGACCTGCGCACCAAGCCGATCGGCACTGGTCCCTTCAAGTTCGTCGAGATGAAACGCAACGAGTCGATCAGGCTGGTGAAGAACCCCGACTTCTGGAAGCCTGGCCGCCCCTACCTCGACGCCATCGATTGGAAGATCATCGACAATCGCTCGACGCGGGTGCTGGCGTTCGTCGCCGGCGAGTTCGACCTGACGTTCGATTCCGACATCACGATCCCGCTGCTGAAGGACGTACGCTCGCAGGCGCCCAAGGCAGTGTGCGAGGCGCGCACCACCAACGTCAGCACCAACCTGATCGTCAACCAGGACTCGCCGCCCTTCAACAACCCCAAGATCCGGCAGGCGATGGCGCTGGCGCTGGACCGCAAGGTGTTCTCCGACATCCTGAGCCAGGGTCACGACAAGCCCGGCGCCGCCATGCTGCCGACCCCCGAGGGCGTCTGGGGCATGCCGGCGACGATGCTCGCGGAACTGCCGGGCTACGGCGCCGACGTCGCCAAGAACCAGGCGGCGGCACGCAAGGTCATGGAGGATCTGGGCTACAGCGAAGCCAATCCGCTCAAGGTCAAGGTCGCGACCCGCAACATCGCCGTCTACCGCGACCCGGCCGTCATCCTGATCGACCAGCTCAAGAAGATCCACATCGCCGGCGAGCTCGAAACGGTCGACACGGCGGTGTGGCATACCAAGGTGCAGCGCAAGGACTACGCCGTCGGCCTGAACCTGACCGGCCTGGGCGTCGATGATCCGGACGTGAACTTCTACGAGAACTACAGCTGCGGCTCGGAGCGCAACTACACCGGCTACTGCAACAAGGAAGTCGACGCCCTGATCCACGCCCAGTCGGCCGAGCCCGACCTGGAGAAGCGCAAGAAGATGGTGTGGGAAGTCGAACGCAAGCTGGTCGAGGACGTGGCGCGGCCGATCATCGTGCATGGCGTCGCGGCCACCTGCTGGCAGCCGCAGGTCAAGGGAATCGTGCTGCAGAGCAACAGCATCTACAACAACTGGCGCTTCGACGACGTCTGGCTCGACAAGTAGCACGACGCGTCAGGCGAACGGCAGGCAGGGCGATCGCATATGTTCGCGCTCAACCTCATCCTGGGGAGCCGGCGCAGCCGGCGTCTCGAAGGATGGGCCGCAGTCTTGTGCGATCGTTCCAGCGACTGTTGCGACGCTGGCACGGTTGCCCACCCTTCGCGACGGCCGCTGCGCGGCCTCCTCAGGGTGAGGTCTGTGTCATGCGAGATAGCCCTACGCCACTAGGGCATGCGCGAGAGGCGATCCGGGAGGCGGCGATGAGTGGACGAGTGCAAGCGGTGGCGGCGGTCCTGGCCGGCCTTTTCCTGTTCGCCCCGCCGGCGGACGCGCAGAAGCAGGGCGGCACGCTGCGAGTCACGCATCGCGACAATCCGCCGAGCGCCTCGATCCATGAGGAGGCGACGATCTCGACCGTCATGCCGTTCATGTCGGTCTACAACAACCTGGTGCTGTTCGACCAAAGCAAGAAGCAGAACAGCCTTGACGGTATCGTGCCGGAGCTCGCCACATCGTGGAAATGGAACGAGGACGGCACCAAGCTGACCTTCGCCCTGCGAGACGGCGTCAAATGGCACGACGGCAAGCCGTTCACCGCCGCCGACGTCAAGTGCACCTGGGACCAGATCATCGGTTCGACAGAAGCGCGCTTCCGCAAGAACCCGCGCAAGGTCTGGTACCAGAACCTCAAGGAGGTGACCGTCAACGGCGACCGCGAGGTCACCTTCCATGTTGTCCGGCCGCAGCCGTCGCTGCTGGCCATGCTCGCCGGCGGCTTCTCGCCGATCTATCCCTGCCACGTGCCGGCGGCGCAGATGCGCACCAAGCCGATCGGCACCGGTCCGTTCAAGTTCGTCGAGTTCAAGCAGAACGAGTCGATGAAGGTGGTGCGCAACCCCGATTACTGGAAGCCGGGACGTCCCTATCTCGACGCGATCGAGTTCACCATCATCGCCAACCGCTCGACCTCGATCCTGTCCTTCGTCGCCGGCAAGTTCGACATGACCTTCACCGCCGACATCACGGTGCCGCTGCTCAAGGACGTCCGCTCGCAGGCGCCGCAAGCGGTCTGCGAGATGCTGCCGACCAACACCCAGGCCAACCTGCTGATCAACCGCGACAAGCCGCCGTTCGACGACGCCAAGGTGCGCCGCGCCATGATCCTGTCGATCGACCGCAAGGCGTTCGTCGACATCCTGGCCGAGGGCGAGGCCGACATCGGTGGCGCCATCCTGCCGCCGCCACAGGGCCTGTGGGGCATGACCAAGGAGTATCTCGCGACCGTGCCCGGCTACGGGCCCGACGTCGAGAAGAGTCGCGAGGAAGCCCGCAAGATCATGCGCGAGCTCGGCTACGGGCCGGAGAAGCCGCTCAAGATCAAGGTCTCGACCCGCAACATCCCGGCCTATCGCGACCCCTCGGTGATCCTGATCGATCACCTCAAGCACGTGCACATCGATGGCGAGCTCGAGCCGCTCGACACGCCGGTGTGGTACGCCCGGATGGCGCGCAAGGACTATTCGGTCGGCATGAACGTCCAGGGTGTCGGCATCGACGATCCCGACGTGGTGTTCTACGAGACCTATAGCTGCGGCTCGGAGCGCAACTACACCAACTACTGCAATCCCGAGCTGGAGAAGCTGTTCGCCCAGCAGTCGACGATCACCGACCAGACCAAGCGCCGGGCGCTGGTCTGGGAGATCGACAAGCGCCTGCAGGAAGACGGCGCCCGACCGGTGATCCTGCACGGCCGCGGCGCCACCTGCTGGCAGCCTTCGGTCAAGGGCATCAACATGGCGGTCAACAGCATCTACAACCACTGGCGCTTCGAGGACGTGTGGCTCGACCGGTGACGGCGCGCCGCCCGGCAGTTCCGGGTCGGCGGGAGACGGACTGATGGCCTCCTATCTCGTGAGACGCCTGGCGCTGATGGTCCTGACCCTGTTCGGGATGTCGGTGGTCATCTTCGTGCTGCTGCGCATCGTGCCGGGCAACATCGCTGACATCCTGTTCGATTCGGCGGGCATGGTCGATCCGGTCGAGAAGGCCAAGATCGTCGCCGAACTCGGGCTCGATCAGCCGATCGTCGCCCAGTACCTGAAATGGATCGTCGGCCTGCTGCAGGGCGATCTCGGTTTCTCCTACCTTTCCGAGAAGCCGACCCTGGAGGAGATCGCGCCGCGCATTCCCATCACCGCCAAGCTGGCGCTGCTGGCGCTGGTGTTCTCGGCCGTGATCGGCGTGCCGTTCGGCGTCATCAGCGCCGTGCGACAGAACACCGGGCTCGATTACACCTTGCGGGTCATCAGCCTGAGCGGCTTGTCGCTGCCCTCCTTCTGGCTCGGCCTGCTGATCCTGATGGTGGCGGTGCGCTACTTCGGCGACATCCCGATCTACACCAAGCCGCCCGCGACCCTGTGGGACGAGCTGCTGCTCTACAGCCTGCCGGCCGCCGCCGTCGGCTTCCGCGCCTCGGCCCTGATCATGCGGCTCACCCGCTCGTCGATGCTCGAGGTGCTGCGGCAGGACTACATCCGCACCGCCCGCTCCAAGGGCGCCTCGGCGGCGGCGGTGAACTACAAGCACGCGCTGCGCAATGCCGTGCTGCCGGTCGTGACCATCATCGGCATCGAGGCCGCCTTCCTGCTCGGCGGCCTGATCGTCACCGAGACGGTGTTCAACATTCCCGGCGTCGCCCGCTTCCTGGTCGAGGCGATCCGCTGGCGCGACTACCCGATCGTGCAGAACCTGGTGATGTTCATCGCGCTGGTCGTGGTGGTCGTCAACTTCATCGTCGACATGCTCTACAGCGTGCTCGACCCGCGCATCCGTTACTCGGATTGACCATGACTGACTCCGGCATCCATATCAACCTCGACCACAGCGCCGAGCTGTCGCGCGCCGGCGCCGACGTCACCAACTGGCGCGGCGCCACGATGCTGTTCATCCGCCGCTATCCGCTGGGCGCGATCGGCGCGGTGATCTTCGCCGTGTTCCTGCTCGCCGCCCTGTTCGCCGGCTACGTGGCGCCGATGGATCCGTTCGCAACCAATTCCAAGGCGTCGCTCGCCGCGCCCGGCGGCAGCTACCTGCTGGGTGCAGACTTCATGGGCCGCGACGTGCTCAGCCGGCTGATCCACGGCGCCCGCATCTCGCTGGCGGTCGGCGTCGGCGCCACGGCGCTGGGCTGCTTCTTCGGCATCGCCATCGGCCTGATGTCGGGCTACCTCGGCGGCTGGTTCGACCTCGTGGTGCAGCGCGTCATCGACATCATGCAGTCGCTGCCACTGCTGGTGATGGCGCTGGTGATGGCCGCCTCGCTCGGCCCGTCGCTGCGCAACACGATCATCGCCATCGCCATTCCGCTGGTACCCAATATCGCTCGGGTCATTCGCTCCAACACGCTGTCGCTGCGCGAGATGCCGTTCGTCGAGGCGGCCCGCGCCGTCGGCATGGGCGAGACGCGCATCGCGGTGCGCCACGTGCTGCCCAACACCCTGGCGCCGATCATCGTGCTGGCCACGGCGCAGCTCGGCTCGACCATCCTGACCGAGGCGTCGCTGTCGTTCCTCGGCCTGGGCGTGCCCGAGCCGCATCCGTCCTGGGGCCGCATGCTGTCGGAGTCGGCGGCGGAATACGTGCGCACGGCACCATGGCTGGTAATTTTTCCCGGCCTGGTCATCAGCCTGGTTGTGTTCGGCACCAACCTGCTGGGCGACGCGCTCCGCGACATGCTCGATCCGCGGCAGCGCAGCTGAGCGCGCGGCGCGACACTATCACGGGGAGCCTCTCGGGCATGCAGCAGGTAGCGGCGGCGCAACGGACGGAGGCGGACTCGCCGCGCGACCAGGAAGTCGTGCTCGATGTCCAGGGGCTCAAGACGTATTTCTATACCCGCCAGGGCCTGCTCAAGGCGGTCGACGACGTCTCCTTCGCCGTGCGCAAGGGCGAGACCCTGGCGATCGTCGGCGAGTCCGGCTGCGGCAAGAGCATCACGGCGCTGTCGCTGATCCGCCTGGTGCCCTCGCCGCCCGGCCGGATCGTCGGCGGCTCAGTCAGGCTCGAGGGCACCGACCTGCTGCGGCTCGACGAAAAGGCGATGCGCGGCATCCGCGGTAACGACGTCTCGATGATCTTCCAGGAGCCGATGACGTCGCTCAACCCGGTGATGACCATCGGCAACCAGATCGCCGAAGCGCTGATCCTGCACCAGGGCCTATCGCGCGCCCAGGCGCTGGCCCGCGCCGTCGAGATGCTGCAGATCGTGCGGATTCCAGAACCGCAGCAGCGGGCGCGCGAGTATCCCCACCAGCTGTCCGGCGGCATGCGCCAGCGCGCCATGATCGCCATGGCGCTGGCCTGCAATCCCAAGATCCTGATCGCCGACGAGCCGACCACGGCGCTCGACGTCACCATCCAGGCGCAGATCCTCGACCTGATCCTCGAGCTGCAGCGCAAGCTCGGCACCGCCGTGATCCTGATCACCCACGACCTCGGCGTCGTCGCCGAGACGGCGCAGCGGGTGATCGTGATGTACGCCGGCCGCAAGGTCGAGGAGGCGCCGGTCGACCAGCTGTTCGCCGGGCCGCTGCACCCCTACACCAGCGGCCTGATGGCCTCGATCCCGCGGCTGGGCCTGATGCGCGGCGAGATCAAGGTGACCGAGCCGCGCCTGCAGGAGATTCCCGGCCTGGTGCCGGCGCTGACCGATCTGCCGGCCGGTTGCGCCTTCGCGCCGCGCTGCCCGCACGCCGAAGATCGTTGCCGTGCCGAGTATCCGCCCTACGAGCAGAAGCGGCCCGGCCGCTGGGCGGCCTGCTGGCGCTCCGACGAACTGGGCGGAGGCGCGCGTGCCTGACACCGCCCCCATCGCGACGGCGGCGGCACGCAGCAACGCGCCGCCGGTGCTGGAGGTCCTCGACCTCAAGAAGCATTTCCCGGTGAAAAAAGGCCTGCTGCGCCGCACCGTCGGTCACGTCTTCGCGGTCGACGGCGTCAGCTTCACCATTGGCGAGGGCGAGACGGTCGGGCTGGTCGGCGAAAGCGGTTGCGGCAAGACCACCGTCGGCCGCGCCGTGCTGCGCCTGGTCGAGCCGACCGACGGCAGCATCAACCTCGATGGCACCGACATCACGCGCCTGCCCAAACCCGAGCTGCGGCCGCACCGGCGCAAGATGCAGATCATCTTCCAGGACCCGTTCTCGTCACTCAACCCGCGCATGTCGGCCGGCGACATCGTCGGCGAGCCGCTGCTTGTGCACGGCGAGGGCAATCGCAAGGCGCGGCGCGAGGCCGTGACCGCGTTGTTCGAGCGCGTCGGCCTGCGGCAGGCGCAGATGGACGCCTATCCGCACCAGTTCTCCGGCGGCCAGCGCCAGCGCATCTGCATTGCCCGGGCCCTGGCGCTCAATCCCCGGCTGATCATTGGCGACGAGCCGGTGTCGGCGCTGGATGTGTCGATCCAGGCCCAGGTCATCAACCTGCTGATGGACTTGCAGCGCGAGCTACGCCTGTCCTACCTCTTCATCTCGCACAACCTGGCGGTGGTCGAGCACATCAGCCATCGCATCGCCGTGATGTATCTCGGCCGCATCGTCGAATACACCGACAAGACCACCCTGTTCACCAACCCGCAGCACCCCTACACCGAGGCGCTGCTGTCGGCTGTGCCGGTGCCCGATCCGGCGATCAAGCGGCAGAAGCGCGTCCTGCAGGGCGACGTGCCCAGCCCGGTGAAGCCGCCGCCGGGCTGCCACTTCCATACCCGCTGCCCCTACGCCGTCGACCGCTGCAAGGTCGAGTCGCCGGCGTTGCGCGAGATCGCGCCGGGGCATCGCGTGGCGTGCCACCTCCGCTGACAGCCGCTCAACCTCCCTGCTCATTGGCGCGCCACGCGCCGCGCGATCTCCTGGGCGGTTTCCTCCATCAGCTTCCTGATCTCCGCCTCGGCCTTGGGGTAGGCCGAGTCCCGGTCCCTGACGGTAAGGCCGTCGACACTGTAGTCCGGCCAGAACGGGCCGACCGGATCACCGCCTTCCTTTCGTACGATGCGGTATCCCGTCTCAATCTCGTAGTAGCCGCCGCTGGTGCTGTAGACCCTGACGCTGCGCGAGATTTTCTCCAGGACATAGTTCTTCGAGACCTGCATCCCGGCGCGCACCATCGACCGGCGCTCGTCCCTTGAGTAGACCTTCTCGGCCCTCTTGATCCCCGTCTTGACGTCGAACGAGAACGAGATCACGGGAAAGCTCATGCTGAGCTTCGCGCCGACCTCGGCAGTGACATAGACCTCGACCGAGCCCTCCTGGCCCTTGGCGTGGCTGGACTCCTGAAACACGCTCCAGACGAACGCGTAGGACTCACCCTCGACAACCTTGAACTCGGTCATCGGCACCACGATGATGCCAGCCTTCAGCCGGACATCATCATACTCCTCGACGACTTCCCGGCCGGGCAGCGGGATGTATGACGGTCCGATCGGCGGCTTTGGCCGATACGATCCGCCGTTGACCCGGTCCTCGATCGCATACACCAGGTTGGGTTCGGGATCCCAGAACAGCGCGTTCAGCGTGCTGGCGTCCTGGATGCGGATCTCATTGACGCCAAACCGTCGCCTGATCTCCTCGCTGAGGTCGCCCCGTTCGACGACGTGGAACGCGCGCGTGCCGCCCATTTCGCGTCCCAGCTCATGGAGAAAGACGCTGCGCTGCGGTGGCGCCAGCCGCTCGACCACCCACCAGAGTTCGTCGAGCAACTGCCGCGCGGCGCGCTTGCTGTCGGTGGTGCAATCGGCGGCGCGGCGTCCGAAATAGCAGGCGGGCAGGCCTTTCAGCCGGCGCGCGTAACCCTGGGCCGCGGTGATCGCCTTCGTATTGGTCGTTTTGCGGTTGAATTCGGCGATGCCCATGACGTCACTCCATCGCAATCCTGGTTGGCGATCGACGTGGAGCAGGTTCGCTCCCCCCGGCGACGACTTCCGGACGTTTTCCTGTGGCCGTTGCCCGCCGCCGCCGCGCGGTCTCTCTTGCCCGTGCACGCGGCAAAAGGCACATTGGTTCTTCTAATCGCACCGATAAGGGGCGCTTTGGGATGCGCAGCATCAACCTCGACCAGCTGCGGGCGCTCGCCACCGTCGTCGAGCTCGGCAGCTTCTCTGCCGCCGCCCGCCAGCTGAACCTGACGCAGCCCGCAATCAGCCTGCAGGTCCGCGAGCTCGAGCAGCGCTTCGGCGTCAAGCTGGTCGAGCGCGTCGGCAAGGCGGTGCACGCGACGCCACCCGGACAGGAGCTGATCGACCGCGCGCATCGCATCTTCAGCGAATGCGACGACGTCGACACCGCGATGCGCCGGTTCCGCGACGGCTGGATCGGCCGCGTGCGGATCGGCACGACCAACACGGCGATGACCTACCTGCTGCCGCCGGTCATCCGTCGGCTGCGCCAGCAGCAGCCGGGCATCGAGCTGTTGATCACCAACTTCGCGACGCGCGACACCGTCGAGCAGGTCATCCAGAACAGGCTCGACCTCGGCATCGTGACCCTGCCGGTCGACGACACCTATCTGCGGGTCACGCCGTTGCGGCCCGAACAGCTGGTGGCCATCCTGCCGGTCAACATGTCGGAGATTCCCGACCGGATCACACCAGAGTACGCCGCGCAGCAGTCACTGGTGCTGGAGCATCCGCGGGCCGCCGTCCACTTGCTGGTGATGCAATGGCTGGCCCGCCATCTGCCGCTGCCGCGCACGCCGATGCACATGGGCACCATCGAAACGATGAAGAACCTGGTTGAACTCGGCCTCGGCATGTCGATCGTGCCCGACGTCGCCGTCGCCACCCCCATCCCCGGCATCGTCGTCAGGCCGCTGGATCCGCCCGTCGCCTGCACGATGGCGCTGATCGAGCACCGCAGCAAGGCCAGCGACAAGGCACTGGACATGGTGCGCAGCGCCCTCCTCGACGTGCGCGACTGGCCACGCCTCGAAGCGGGCCCGCCGGCACGGCGCAGCGCCACGCCGTCAACGCGCACCCGGCCGGCCCGCCGGCGCGCCGCGTGACCTGACCGTCGCGCAACGGCACGTAGACGGCGCGCCTGTCAATCGTCCCGGGCCACGCGGAAACCCGTCAGGTGGCTGCGTTCGGCGGCCACGACATTGCTTCGGGCAGCCGCACGAGCGTAGCGCGGCACGGTGAACCAGTTGCCGCCGCGCATGACGCGGTAGGAGCAGTCGCCCTCGGTCCGCGCCGAACCGTCGACCGGCGCACCGACGTGACTGGGATTCCAGCAGTCTGCCGTCCACTCCCACGCGTTGCCGAGCATGTCGTACAGCCCGAAGCCGTTGGGCTTGAAGCTGCCGACCGGTGCGGTGTCCTTGAAACCATCGACGCAGCCGAATGCCGCGTCGTCGACATTCTCGTACGTGCACGCAGGCTCCTGCGCGTCACCCCAGTACCGCGCGGTGGTCGTGCCGGCGCGGGCGGCGTACTCCCACTCGGCCTCCGACGGCAAGCGATAACGCCGGCCGGTGATCTCGCTGAGCCACCGCACGTAAGCCGTCGCGTCGGCCCAGTTGGCGCACAGCATCGGGTGACGGTCGGTTTCATCGTAGCGCGGGACTGGCCAGCAGAAGCGGCCCATCCGGTGACCGGTCGCATCCAGGAAGGCCCTGAATTCGCCGCGTGTGACCTCGTACCGCCCCAGGGAGAAGGCGTCCGCGATGGTTACCCTATGCTGTGGCAACTCCGGATCGCGCCAGACCTGGGACATCTTCTCGCGTTCGTGCTCGCCGGGTGCCGCGCCCATCATGAACGAGCCGGGCGGGATGCGAACCATCTCGGGACAGTGCGGGCAGTCGCGCCCGCTGCGCCGCATCGCGGCGTCTGCCTCGCGTTTCTGCGCCGCCAATGCCTCGGCCCGCGCCAGTGCGGCCGCCTGCTCGGATCTGTGCCACAGCCACGCGCCGGCCGCCGATGCACACACTAAAACTGCGCCCGCCGCCAGCCACACGGCGGCCCGGCGCTGCGTGGGTCCCTGCGTGGACTCCGCGTGGAGCACGGAAGCCTGGGCCGCCGGTGACGTCACTGCTGACGCCGGATGGGCGGCGGCAGTTTCCGCCACGGAATCGCCGGTCGCCGAGGACGGCACGACCTCTCCGGCCGCATCCGCGGCGACAACCTTGGTCCAAGATACGGCCGTCCGGATGCCGGCTTCCGTCGTCGGCACCAGCTGGCCACCGATCCTCCGGCGAGACGCCTGCTGCAGCTGATCGAGGCTCAACCCGAACGTACCGGTCAGGGGGTAACTGGTCAGCGTGTAACCGAGTTCAATCTCGATTCCCGCCCCACAGCTGCCGCACGCAGCGACATGGCGCGAGTCGTACCAGTGCTCGATGCGGCCGAAGTGGTCGTCGTCGTAAATCCTGTACGTCACCGGCGCAGACAGCGTGCCGGCCGCACCGCAGGCGTCGCAGCGCACCATGACGGTCGCTTCGACCGGTGTTTCGCCCTCGACGACCGCCACGGGAATCTCCGGTGCCAGCAGCACCGCACGACCCGCAATGCGGACAACGACGACGCCCTCGCCACTCACGGTGCCATCCCGCAGGCCGCAATGCCGGGTCCGCCCCGGCGCGCTCATGATCGGAAGCCTAGCACGTGTGGGTCTGTGCCAACTCCACCTGACGATCGCAACACATGCGCGGCCGCGGAGGCCGACCGCCGCAGGGTGATGCGAAACCGCCCCGCCCACCTCGTCACCCTTGCTATGGGCGAAAAGACACACCGCGTTCGGGCAGGCATGCCATGGCTCTCCGCCCTCGCGCGCGACCGGCGCCGGCGATAAGCTTGCCAACCCTCTGGATGGGAGATGCCACGATGACCGCCGCCGAACTCTGGCAATGGGACGCCGTCGATCTCGCGGCCGCGATCAGGAGCCGCAAGGTATCGAGCTACGACGCCACCCTGGCGGTGGTCGAGCGCATGGGCGCGGTCAATCCCAAACTCAACGCCGTCGTGCTCGACCTGTCGGACGAGGCGCTGTCGGCGGCGAAGGCGGCCGACGAGGCGGTACGCCGCGGCGACCGCCTTGGCCCGGTGCACGGCGTGCCGGTCACCATCAAGGAGAACATCGACCAGGCCGGACTGCCGACCATCAACGGCGTCGTCGCCTTCAAGGAGCTGGTGGCCAATGAGGACAGCCCGCCGGTCGCCAACTGGAAGAAGTCCGGCGCCGTGATCATCGGCCGCACCAACGCGCCGGCCTTCTCGCTGCGCTGGCATACCGACAACGACGTGCATGGCGCGACCTTGAACCCCTGGAGCAAGGCGCGGACGGCCGGCGGGTCCTCGGGCGGCGCCGCCTCAGCCCTCGCCGCCGGCATCGCGCCGCTGGCACACGGCAACGACTACGGCGGCTCGATCCGCTTCCCGGCCTACACCTGCGGCGTCGCCGGCATCCGCCCGACGATGGGCCGCGTGCCGGCCTACAACGCCACCGCCATGGCCGAACGGCCGGCGACGGCGCAGCTGATGGCGGTGAACGGCCCGATGGCGCGCAAGGTGCGCGACCTGCGCATCGGGCTGGCCGCCATGTGCGGCCGTGACGCGCGCGATCCGCTCTGGGTACCGGCGCCGCTGGAAGGCCCGCCACCCGCGACACCCATCAAGG
>DATFGV010000286.1:0-2508 GCA_035249115.1 Vineibacter sp. | reverse complement strand
TTCCTTCCCCACGCAGTGGGGAAGGTGGCGCTGGGGGCGCGCGACTCCAGTCGCGCGTCTTCGTATCTGCCAGCCCTTGACGCGTCACTGGAGTGACGCGCCCCCAGCGGTCCCCAACTTCGTTGGGGAGGACGTCAATCTCACGCCGCCACCGTCGCGTTGGGCGCCGGCACGTCGCCGGGATCGCCGCCCTGGGCGCGCACCAGGCGTTGTACGGCGGCGACATCGACGTGGCGCACGTCGACGCCGTTTTGCAGCGCCAGCGCGGCGGCGATACCGGCCGCCTGGCCCATGGCCATGCAGGGCGGGATCTCGCGCGACATCTTCTGCGCCGACGAGGTCGCCGAATAGTGCCGGCCGGCGACCAGCAGCTGATCGATGTCCCGCGGCACGATGGCGCGGTAAGGGGTGTAGTAGTCGCGGCCGCGCGCGATGCTGTCTTTGAAGTGCACGCGGTTGACCACGTCCTCCTTGGTGACGACGTAGGTACCCTCCAGCAGGCGGGTCTGGCGGATGCCGGTCTGCGGCGCCACGTCGACGACGTAGCACTTCGCGAAGCCCGGCATGTTGGCGCGCACGAAGTCGAGCATCGCGTAGATGCGGTCGCGCCCTTCGAAATCGGCGCGCGTCAGGTCTTCGACCTTGGTGCCGTCGAAGCCCACCATGTGCGGGCAGTTGCACCAAACCACGCCGGGCAGCGGCGTCTTCAACCACCAGTAGTCCCACGAGCCACCGATCAGGCGCTTGGCCTCGCGGTCGAGCTTGGCGAAGGCCTCGGGCTCCTCGAACTGGAAGCGCTCGGCCTCGTCGGTGTCGACGCCGCCGAGGCGGAACACGGTGGTGACGATGTAGGCGCCGGCGGTGTGCGGCGCACCGGCGGCGGCGGCGACGTCGAGATCGCCGGTGGCGTCGATCACCACGTCGCCCATCACCGCCTCGCGGCCGCCCTTGCTCTCGCTGATGACGCCGACGATGCGGCTGTTACGCACGATGGCGCGCGAGAACCAGGAGTGCAGGCGCAGATGCACGCCGGCTTCGCGCACCATGTCGTTGGATACCCGCTTCCAGCCGTCGGGGTCGAAAGCGGCGGCGTAGCAGATCGGATGCGGCTTGGTGTGCGTATGGAAATCGAACACGCCCCAGCGCGACCACTTGCGGTAGTCGGCCGGCTTGTTGGTGCGCTCGGCCTCTGGCGGGAACACGGCGAGGCCATGAACCGCCAGCCGGTCGATCACCTCCTGGCAGATGCCACGCACCGTGACTTCGGGTCCGTTGCACATGTCGTCGAGCACCAGGACCATGCCGCCCGAGGCCAGCCCGCCGAGATAGGAATAGCGCTCCAGGAGCGTGACCGAAGCGCCCTGCCGTGCCGCGGCGATCGCCGCCGAGAAGCCGGCCGGCCCGCCGCCGACCACGACGACATCCGAGCGGTGCACGATGCGGGCTTCGCCGGGTTCTTCGGCGATGCGGTCAGCGGCGTCGGTCATGCACAAACTTTCCTGTCGTCCTGAGCGAAGCGAAGGACCTCTTGAGCCAGCGTATCGCACGGGCGGTTGTTGTGCTGGACGTCATACGATGGTCCGTGCCTTCGAACGGTTCAAAGGGTCCTTCGCTTCTCTCAGGACGACATTGAGTCACGCCACCACCGGCGCGTGCCAGCGCACGACCAGCCGCTCCAGCACAGTGATCAGCAGGAAGAACGACACCGAGAAGCACGAACCGACGATCACCGTGGCGTACAGCAGCGCCGAATCGAAATTGTAGGTGGCCTGCACGATCAATGCGCCAATGCCCTTGGTGGTGCCGATCCACTCGCCGACGATGGCGCCGATCACCGCCGTCGACGAGGCGATCTTCAGAGCCGAGAACAGGTAGGGCAGCGAGTTGAACAGGCGCAGCTTGAGGAACACTTCGGTCTTGCTGGCCGACAGCACCCGCATCAGCTCCATGGCCTGCGGGTTCACACTCTCCAGGCCGCGCACCATGTTGACCAGGGTTGGGAAAAAGCAGATCAGCGCCGCGATGGCGATCTTGGGCTCCATGCCGTTGCCCATCAGCAGCACCAGGATCGGCGCCTTGGCGACCACCGGGATGGTGTTGATCAGCACCACCATGGGGAAGAATGCTTCCTCGACGCTCTTCTTGTGCACGAACACCGTGGCAATGACGATCGCCGCCAGATTGCCCAGCAGGAAGCCGCACACCGCCTCGATCGCGGTCGGCAGCAAATTGTCCATCAGCATGCCGAATTTGCCGACCAGCGTTTGCGCCACCGCCTGCGGCGACGGCGCCACGAAGGGCGGCACCTCCAAGACGTAGACTAGCAGCGCCCAGATGCCGAGCAGCGCCAGCGCCCCGACGCCGGGCAGGATGCGACGACGCCACAGCGCCCGCTGGCGGGCGGCGTGGAACGCCGCTTCTGCGGCGTCGATCGCGTCGGCATCAAGCCGGTCGATCGCCTGGGCCATCAGGGTGTCTCCGATCGCACCTCTCCCCAACGGGGAGAGG
>DATFGV010000285.1:0-4546 GCA_035249115.1 Vineibacter sp. | reverse complement strand
TCGCTGAAGCTGGCAACGGTGCCTTGCGGCCGAACGAAAGAGGCGACGCCGCCGGCAGGGCATCTTCTTGGCAGTTGAACCCCACAGCAAGCCGAGAGTCACCTGCGACGACGACGTCTCGTTACAACGCGCAGGCGCAATGTTTGCGCACTGCGAAACAATCTGCCGCGAAAACGATGCGCGTGGAGGATCGGGATGGCGATGCAAGCCGGGCGTAGCGCGATCCGAATTGGACAGCAGCACTGTCGCGGCTATGCGCCGGATTCACCTGATTCACAGGCGCGTTGCCGTTGCGACCGGCACGCCGCGGAGTCACTCTATCGACGTGGCTGATGCCGCCACATTGGACGGTCGCGAAAGCGGCGGGTCCGCGGGCCGGGGTGGCGTAAGCCCGGCCTTCTATTGCTTGGTCCCGAATGTCGCCGACGGCCTCGGCCGGCATCGCCTCGTCGATCGGGCGCCGCCGGCTCAAGCTGCCAGGGTCTTGCCCTTGAAGCCGCAGATGTCGGCAACGACGCAGCGCGGGCAGTCGGGCGCCCGCGCCTTGCAGACGTAGCGACCATGCAGGATCAGCCAGTGGTGGGCGTGGCGCAGGTAGCGCGCCGGCGTGCGCTTGAGCAGCTTGGTCTCGACCTCCAGCGGCGTCTTGCCGGGCGCCAGGCCGGTGCGGTTGCCGACCCGGAAGACGTGGGTGTCGACGGCGATGGTCGGCTCGCCGAAGGCGATGTTGAGCACGACATTGGCGGTCTTGCGGCCGACACCGGGCATCGCTTCCAGCGCGGCGCGGTCGTGCGGCACCTCGCCGCCATGCTTGTCGATCAGGATCTTCGACAGCGCGAGGACGTTCTTCGCCTTGCCGCGGTAGAGGCCGATGGTCTTGATGTAGGTGATCAGTCCGGCCTCGCCCAGCGCCAGCATCTGCTGCGGCGTCTGGACCTTTTCGAACAGTGGCCGTGTCGCCCTGTTGACCCCGGCATCGGTCGCCTGCGCCGATAGCACCACTGAAACCAGTAGCTGATAGACGTTGCTGTGTTCCAGCTCGCCCTTGGGTTCCGGATCGCGCGCCTGCAGCCGGCGATAGAACGCCTCGACCTGGTCCGGCTTCAGCTGGGCCATTCCCTTCTCCTCTTGGGCGCCACAGCCCGGCAGTGGCGGCGGGGCGCGATGGCGACTATGGTTTAGCGATGAGCGATACGGCCGCACAAGCTATCCATTTCAACGCCACGCTGGTGCCGCACCGCAGTCTGTCGCGGCCCGGATTCCGGCTGCTGATCGCGGTGCTGCTGGCGGCCAACCTGGTGATCGGCGTGCCGATCTACCTGCTGGGCGCCTGGCCGGTGATCGGGTTCATGGGCCTGGACGTCGCCCTGGTCGCCATCCTGTTCCGGCTCAACTACCGGAGCGGCCGGTTGACCGAGACGCTGACCTTGACCGATCAGGACCTGATCGTGACCCGCGTCGATCCCGAGGGGCTGGCCGAGGAGGCCCGCCTGGACGCCTACTGGCTGCGGATCGAGATGGACGATCCGCCCAAACACGAAAGCCGCCTGACACTGATTTCACGCGGCAACCGCCTGGTGGTCGGCCGCTTCCTGACGCCTGACGAGCGGCTGGAGGTGGCGCAGGCCTTGCGCGCCGCGGTCGCCCGCCGCCGTACAGCCACCTATACGCACCGCTGGGACACGCCGGGCTGATCAAGGTGCTTTGTCGGCTGGCGGCCCCATGAACGTCGGCTGGCGCCGGTGCACATGGTCCTTGAAGTCAGCGAAGCCCTTCCATGCCGGCTCAGGCGGCGTGGCGCCAGGACGCGGCACGTACACCGACTCTTCCGCCAGCTGCAGCTGCGGGATGTAGCGGGGGCAATTGGGGAAGATCGCGCGGGCGCGCACCCGCACGATCATCTGGGCGCCCACCGTCGTGGCCAGCAGGGGATCGTCGCGGCGCACGCTGGCGCTGCCGTTGATCCGCAGCCGTCGCGGCTTGCCATGCATGTCGATGAACAGCAGGCCGACGCTTGGATTGACCATCAGGTTGCCCAGGCTCTTGAACTGGCCGTTGCCGTCGTAGTCGGGAAAGGCCAGCTCGTCCGGGCCCATGACGCGCACGAAGCCCGCCGGTCCGGCCTTGAATGAACAATCCGGCCGTCCCTGCGGATCGGCGGTGGCCAGGAAGAAGTAGATGGCGCTTTCGATGAACGCCCGCTGATCGTCGCTGAACGTTGCGCGCGTCAGTTTCTCCTCGAGCCGATCGGCGATGCGGCGGCTGTCGAAGGCATCCTGCAACAGCCGGTTGCCCTCATGGTACATCATGCTCTCAGTCATCGGCGCCCCCGATGCGCTGCGGCGCACGGGCCGCCGCAATCCGTCGACCTTAGCCGGCCAGCCCCAGCACGTCCTTCATGTCGTAAAGACCGGGCTTACGGCCCGTCACCCACTGCGCGGCCTTCAGCGCGCCGACGGCATAGATCTCCCGGCTGAAGGCGCGGTGTGTCAGTTCCAGCCGCTCGCCGGTGCCGGCATACATCACGGTGTGGAAACCGACCTCGTCGCCGCCGCGCAGGGCAGCGAAACCGATCTCGCCGGCCGGGCGGGCGCCGGTATGGCCGTCGCGTGTCTTGCGCCAGACCTCCTCCAGCTTGACCTGGCGGCCGACGGCAGCGGCGCGGCCCAGCGCCAGCGCCGTACCCGACGGTGCGTCGATCTTGTGGCGGTGGTGCATCTCCAGCACGTCGATGTCGTAGTCGGCACCGAGCAGCGCCGCCGTGCGTTCGACCAGCGCCTGCAGGATGTTGACGCCAAGCGACATATTGGCCGCCCACATGATCGGCACCCGTTGCGCCGCTGCCTCGATGCGCTTGGTCTGCTCGGGCGACAGGCCGGTGGTGCCGATCACCATGGCGGCGCCCTTGGCGGCCGCCAACTCGGCATGCGCCACGGTGGCGGCCGGCACGGTGAAATCGATCACCACCTGGGCTGCGCCAATGGCGCCGGCGGCATCGTCGGTGATCTTCACCCCCAGCGGCTCCAGGCCGGCGAGCTCGCCCGCGTCGCGACCCAGAGTCTTGGCGCCGGCCGCCTCGACGGCGCCGACCACGGTGGCGCCTTGCGTCTTCGCCACCTGGCGCATCAGCATCTGCCCCATGCGCCCGCCGGCGCCCGTGATGGTGATGTTCATGTGCTCTCCGCCCTTCGCCCGCCTTGTAGCGCAGAGTCAGGTCGAGACGCACGTACATCCGGCGATGTGGTCGTCGACCATGCCGGTCGCCTGCATGAAGGCATAACAGATGGTCGGACCGACGAAGCGGAACCCGAGCTTGGTGAGCGCCTTGGACATCGCTTCGCTCTCGCGGGTCTTGGCCGGCACCTGCTTTAGCGTGCGCGGCCGATTGACCCTGGGTGCGCCGCCGACGAACGACCACAGGAAATCCACCGGATCTTCGCGCTCAGCCAACGCCAGCCAGGCGCGCGCGTTGCCGACGCTGGCCTCGATCTTGCCGCGGTGGCGCACGATGCCGGGGTCGGCCAGCAGCCGCTCCAGCTTCTTGGGCGTGTAACGCGAGATCCTCGCCGGATCGAAGCCGTCATAGACTTTGCGATAGTGTTCCCGCTTGCGCAGCACCGTCAGCCACGACAGCCCGGCCTGGCAACCCTCGAGGATCAGCAGCTCGAACAGCGCGTGTGGCGCCCGATGCGGCCGTCCCCATTCGTCGTCATGATAGGGCAGGTAAAGCGGATCGTCGCTGACCCAACCGCAACGCGGCTTGCCATCCGACAGGGTGACGAGATTTTGCCTTGGGGCCATAGCGCAAACATACGACTGTCATCCCGAGCGACGCGAGGGCTCTTTCTGCCAGGGCCGCGTGACGCGCCTCGGCAAATGGATCCCTCGCGTCGCTCGGGATGACAGTTGTGCTTGCGGAAGGAAAAGGCGCGTCCGGGTCGCGAATTCAATCGCCGCCGAACATCTCCTTGACCTTGTTGAAGAAGCCCTCGGATTCGGGCGAGGTGCCGTTGCCTTTGCCGGCCGCCTCGAACTCCTTGAGCAACTCCTTCTGCTTCGCCGTCAGGTTGACCGGCGTTTCGACCACGGTCTCGATGTAGAGGTCGCCCTTCTGGGTGGTGCGCAGCACCGGCATGCCCTTGCTCCGCAGCCGGAACTGGTGGCCGGACTGGGTGCCGGCCGGGATCGATACGCGCGCCATCTTGCCGTCCAGGGTCGGCACCTCGACGGTGCCGCCCAGCGCCGCCTGCACCATGCTGATCGGCACCCGGCACATCAGGTCGGCGCCGTCGCGCTCGTATAGCCGGTGCTTGCGCACCGACAGGAAGACATAGAGGTCGCCCGTGGGACCGCCGCGCGCGCCGGCTTCGCCCTCGCCGGCCAGACGGATGCGCGTACCGTCCTCGACGCCGGCGGGAATCTTGACGTTCAGCGTCTTGTCTTTGCGCACCCGGCCGGCGCCGTGGCAGATGCGGCAGGGCTTCTCGATCTTCTGGCCGGCGCCGTTGCAGGCCGGGCAGGTGCGCTCGATGGTGAAGAAGCCCTG
>DATFGV010000284.1:0-4506 GCA_035249115.1 Vineibacter sp. | reverse complement strand
GATCGTAGTCGGCCTGCTGGCGCTCCACCTGCTGCTGCAGCTGTTGTACCTGGTTCTGCAGCCGCTCGACCTGGCCGGTCAGCTGGGTGATCAGGCGCTCCATCTCCTGGAAGCGCTGCTCCAAGGCGTAAGAACCCTGCGCCACCGCCGGCGAAGACGCCGACAATGCGCCCGCGCCGACGGCCAACACCAGCGCCAGGGTCGCGGCCGCGAAGCGGTTCATGCGTCTCTCCGTTGCGCGCCGCACGCCAACAGGCGGGGCGTGACCAGTCGGACTTGTGGCAACGCCATCGTGCCGTGCAAGGCGGACGAAACGATGGCAATGCCACCGCCGTCAACGCGTGACGCCGGCCGAGCCGCCGCGACCGGCGTCAACGGGTGGTTGCCCGGGCCGGCGACGTCCCTGCCCTATTGCAACACCGTCACGGCGCGACGGTTGCGTGACCAGGCGCCTTCGTCGCTGCCGACGACTTCCGGCCGCTCCTTGCCGTAGCTGATGGTCTTGAGCTTGCCGCCCGAGACACCTTGCGACGCCAGGTAGGTGCGCACGGTGTTGGCGCGTCGCTCGCCGAGCGCAATGTTGTACTCGCGGGTGCCGCGCTCGTCGGCATGGCCTTCGATCATGAAAGTCTGGTAGCGGTCGCCGTATTGCTTGAGCCAGGCCGTCTGCTTGTCGAGCGTGGCGCGGCCGTCGGGAGTCAGGGTCGACTGGTCGGTCTCGAAGAAAACCCGGTCACCGGCGACCTGTTGGAAATGGCCCGGCGTGCCGGGCGCCACCGACGCCGTCGCGCCTTCCGGTCCCGGCGTCGTCGAACTGCAGGCCGCCGCCAGCATCAATGCGGCCACCGCGCCGAGGATCTTGAGGTTAAGCTTCATCGTTTTTCTCCTGCGCCGCCGGTACGTGCCGTTGGCGTCATCCGACCTGGACTGGCGGCCATTGACTGAGGGGAACCGCCATCCCTCTCCCGATCGGGGGTTGATCCGGGAAAGATCTAGCCGGGCTACAACTGCTGACGCGTCGCGCACCCGGGCCATGTCCTCGCCATCCTAACACCCGACCGACCCATGCTAGCCGTTGTTTCCGCATCGAAATACGGCTGTACAAAGGCACTGCGACAAGTTGCGACCCTGGTCACTGCGGGATCAGCGGCGACCATGCCGGGTCCGATGCATCGGTCGGTGTCGGCACCGGCCGCAGGTTGCGGCCGGTGATGTCGACCATGTACAGCCGCACCGCACCGGCACGGCCGCCGGCATTGGGCGCCTGGCGGAAGAACATCAGGTAGCGGCCATTGGGCGCCCAGGTCGGGCCCTCGTCGAGGTAGGACGAAGCCAGGATGCGCTCGCCCGAGCCGTCCGGCCGCATGATGCCGACCGAGAAGCTGCCGCCTTCCTGCTTGGTGAAGGCGATGCGATCGCCGCGCGGCGACCAGACCGGCGTGCTGTAGCGGCCTTGACCAAAGCTGATGCGCTGCCCCTCGCCACCGCCGGAGCTCATGACGTAGATCTGCTGACTGCCGCCGCGATCCGAGGTGAAGACGATGCGTCCGCCATCCGGCGCATAGCTCGGCGAGGTGTCGATCGAGGGATGGTTGGTCAGGCGACTGATCGATCGCGAACGGACGTCCATGGCGTAGATGTCGGAGTTGCCGTCGCTCGCCAGGCTCATCACGACGCGATTGCCGTCGGGCGAAAAGCGCGGCGCGAAGGTCATGTTGGGAAAGTTGCCGAGCAGTTCCTGACGCCCGCTGTCGACGTTCATCAGGAACACGCGCGGCGCGCCCTGGGCGTAGGACATGTAGACGACCTCCTGCAAGGTCGGCGAGAAGCGGGGCGTCAACGCCAGCGAGCGTCCGTCGGTCAGGTAGCGATGGTTGGCGCCATCCTGGTCCATGATCGCCAGCCGCTTGACGCGCGCGTTGCCGGGGCCGGTCTCGGCGACGTAGACGACGCGCGTGTCGAAGAAGCCGTCCTCGCCGGTGACCCGCTTGAAAATCTCGTCGGCGATGATGTGGGCGATGCGCCGCCAGTTGGCGTTCTGCGTGAAATAGGCGCGCCCGGTCATCTGCGCGCCGGCCCCGACATCCCACAAGCGGAACTCGACCCGCACCCGGCCGTCGCCCTGCACCGTGGCCGAGCCGACCACCAGCGCGTCGGCGTTGACGGCGCGCCAGTCCTGGAAGCGCGGCGTGCGGCCGGGGTCGGCGATGCGCTCGATGAAGGCGCCCTTGTCGATCGGCCTGAACAGGCCGGAGCGCTCGAGGTCGGCGGCGATCACCTCCGAGATCTGCGCGCCGATCGGATCGCCGACGAAATCCGTGACGGCGATCGGAATCGGGTTGGCGCTGGCGCCTTCCACCGTCACTTGCAGCAGGCCGCGGGTCTGCGACCGCGCGATCGTCGGCGCGCCCAGCGCCACAGCCATCGGCATGCCGATTGTCACGAGGCGACGACTGAGTCTTGTCTGGTTCATCACGCTTTACTCCCCGACCTTGCCTCGGTCAGCGCGATCCTCACTGCAGGTCGCGCGGATCGAACTTGAAGACGAATCGCTTGAGCTGTTCGTACTTGTGTTGCGGGTACGGCAGCGGCTGGCAGCGCGGATTGAGCACCGCCCGCTGGCCGGCCTCGGCGAAGGCGCGCAGGAACGGGTTGCCGGCCATCGCCGCGCGCGTCTCGTCGGAAATGCGCGCGTCCGTGACGCGCCCGTCCTGCGCCATGTCGACGACGATGTAAACGATCAGCTGCGAGGCGTCGCGACCGCCGTCGTTGACGTTCCAGCACGGCCGCACCTTGTCGGCCATCGCCGCGTTCTCGCTGTTGGTCAGCCGGCCGACCGCCAGCGCCGTCTGCGGCGTGCGCGTGCCCGGCACGTTGGGCTTGCCGTCGCCTGCCTGCGGCTGCGGCGGACGCGGCGTGCGGTTGGTCTGCTCTGCCAGGATCTGATCGAGCGTGCGTTGCTGCGGCTTGGGCGGCTCCGGCTTGGCGACCGGCTTCGGCGGCTCCGGCTTGGGCGGTTCGGGCGTTTTGGCTTCGGGCTTGGGCGGCTCCGGCTTGGGTGGCTCCGGCTTCTTCTCGACCACTGGCTCCGGCGGCTTCGGCTTCAGCGCTTCGGCGTCCGGCTCCTTCGGCTTCTCGACCTTCGGTTCGGGTTTGGGCTCCGGCTTCGGCTCGGGTTTGGGGGCAACCGCCGCGACTTGCGGTTCGGGCTTCGGCTCCGGTTTCGGTTCGGGCTTGGGCGGCGGCGCCGCCTCGACCTGCGGCGCCGGCGGCGCCGGCGTGTTCTTCTCGGCCTCCGGCAGCTTGCGATCCTGCGGCCGCTCCGGCGCCACGGTCGGCGCCTTGGATTGTGGCCCGATCTCGGAGGCGTCGTAGATCGGCACGTCGGCGATGGACTCGTCGGACGGCCGCGACAGGCTGGGGAAGCCGAACAGCGCGACAGTCAGCAGCACGACATGGGCGCCGGCCGACGTCACCGCCGGGACCGTCATCTTGTCGCTGGGATCGCCGCGCCAGCGCATGTTCGCGCCTCATGCCTCGCTCAGTTCTTGCGCCCGGGCTGGCCGCCCGCGGCCGGCGCCTTGCCAGCAGGCGCCTTGGCGCCGCTCTTGGTCGCGGGCGCCGGGGCCGGTCCGCCCGGCGCCATGTCGCCGACCAGGCCGGCCTTGGTGAAGCCGGCGGCGCGCAACGCGCCCAGTACCTCCATCACCCGTCCGTAGTCGACCGCCTTGTCACCGCGCACGAAAATGCGCTGGTCGGGCTTCTCGGCCTGGATCGCCTTGAGCTTGCTGATCAGGTCGTCGACCGAGTGTTCGGTGTCGCCGAGGAAGACTTCGCCCTTGGCCTTGACGCTGACCACCAAGGGCTCGTCCTGGCCCTGGATCGGATCAGCCGTGGTCTTGGGAAGGTCGACCGAGACGCCGACATTCATCAGCGGCGCTGCCACCATGAAAATGATCAGCAGCACCAGCATGACGTCGACCAGCGGCGTGACGTTGATCTCGGCCATCGGCGTGTAGATGCGGCGGCGGAACCGGCTGCCGCCGCGCGTCTGCATGGCGCCGCCCATCTGGATCGCCATCAGGCCTGCTCCTCAAGCTGGCGCGACAGGATGGTGACGAACTCCTGGGCGAAATTCTCCAGGCGCTGACCAAAACGGCCGATGTCGCTGCTGATCTTGTTGTAGGCCAGCACCGCCGGGATCGCCGCCACCAGCCCCAGCGCGGTCGCGAACAGCGCCTCGGCGATGCCGGGCGCCACCACGGCGAGGCTGGTGTTTTTCGAGGCCGCGATCGCGGCGAAGCTGTTCATGATTCCCCACACCGTCCCGAACAGCCCGACGAACGGCGCGGACGATCCGACCGATGCGAGATAGATCATGTAGCGCTCGAGCTGCTCCATCTCGCGGCCGAGGGTGATGTCCATGACGCGCTCGATCCGCTCGCGCAGGCCGGCCTTGAACTCGGTCGAGGCGAGCAGGCCCTTGGCCGCGGAGCGGCGCCACTC
>DATFGV010000283.1:0-9211 GCA_035249115.1 Vineibacter sp. | reverse complement strand
GGGAAGATGGGGCTGAACCGCCAGAATCGCCGTGCGTTCCATCAGGCCGATCATCGAGGGTGTCGACAGCACGCCGTCGCCACCCATGTGCTTGACCACCAGCGTGTCGTCGACCGTCGTCGTGGTCTCCGCCGCCATGCCCGGGGCCAGCTGCTCGCTCGCCATAGTCGGTTCTCCCGTTCCTCTGTGCTGTCCACCTAAGCAAAGTTTCACGGCGCCGCCAACGCTTTGCCGCCGAATGGCCAATGGCGTGCTTACAGATCGGATACGTGTTTCTCCACACGCTGTGCCAGCCGGGTCAGCTTCTGGCCGCGCATGATGTCGATGAAGTCCGCGGCTGAGACACGGCTCCTAGTAAGGTTCCGGCGCGCGTTCGCTAGGCAGCCGAGCAGCAGGTCGGGAGCCTGGTCATGGAGGACCGACAGGAAGGCATCCGGTGTTGTCGCCCGCAAGCCGAACGTCTTCAGCTCCCTCACAGGGAAGTGGCGGAGATTCCAGGTGAGAATGACAGCGGCGCCGGCGGCAATCCCGGCGGCGACGACATGACGATCGTCCGGATCGGGAAGGTTCACGGCGGCGACATGATTTTCGTAGCCTTGGACCATCGCCGTCGGCAGCGCCTCGTTCATCAGCCGGCGCGTGTTTTCCAGGCGCGCCGCCGGAATAGCCGGCACGGCGGCCACAAGGTTGCGACACCATTCGTCGTGAATCGCGTCCGTCCAGCGCGCGTCGATCAGCCGATCCACGGCGGCCTGGACGACGATGTTCCGAAGATGGAACGGATACAGAATGCAGGCGTCGAAGACCGCGATCGCCGGCTCAAGCGCCATGGCGCCGGCTGAGATCCTCGGCGTCATCGGCGAGCGCCGCCATGGCCGTGCGCTGCGCATCGATCGTCGCCTTCAGCGCCAACACGTCCCTCAGCGTCGAGCGGCGATGCTTGCCGACATACCGGAACGGCAGGTCGCCGATGTCCATGCGGTGTACGACCAGCGGCCGGGAGATTCCCAGTATCGCCGACGCGTCGTTCGGACTGAGCTCTTGATCCTCGGCCAGGACGGCGACACGATCCCCTTTGAGGAGATGGCTAAGGGCCGCCTCAAGCAAGGCTGCGGCCTTCGGCGGGAGCTTCACCACCTTATCCGCGCCCGACCTGCGCTGGACGCGCACCTCGACATGGTCACCCCGGCCAAGTTTGCCCAGGGGCTCGGCCGACTTGCGGTCCTTGTCCGAAAGCTCGACAAATTGCAGCACTTGGGTGGTCATGCCCGGTTCCTCGCCAAGCTCCCAATGTAAGACTCGACCGCACTATCTGCAATATCTGAAAATCACCGCGGGGGTGCGGAAAGACACCAACTGGTTACGGGTACTTTTGCCCACATTCTTCGTTGGCCAGCTATGGAAGCCAGAAAATGCATGCCTTCTTGAGGCAGATGTCGATTGCGTCGCGTTTCTATCTTCGGCTCAAGGTGACTTCGAACAGCGTCGAATAGTGACGGTACTTTTGACGGTAGCAGGGTTCCGCTCGGCCGAAAGTGCAAACCGGTTCAGTACGTTGGGGCCTCGTTGATGGTCGAATGGGAGTGAAGGGAGTCTGCATCATCAAACGAGAGAGCTCCGGTCGCTCAACTCTTTGTCTGCACCTGGATGATCGCCCGGCGATGGGTGCCGTCGCCGACCTTCTTGTCCTCGTCGTGCGCCTCGATCTTGAAGCGAAGCTTGCGGCCGTCGACCTCCAGCAGTTCGGCCCTGACTTTGACCTTCTGGCCCTTGGGCGTGGCGCCGAAGTGCTTGACGTTGACCTCGAAGCCGACCGTCGTGTGACCCTCGGGAAGATGGGGCTGAACCGCCAGAATCGCCGTGCGTTCCATCAGGCCGATCATCGAGGGTGTCGACAGCACGCCGTCGCCACCCATGTGCTTGACCACCAGCGTGTCGTCGACCGTCGTCGTGGTCTCCGCCGCCAGGCCCGGGGTCAGCTGTTCGTTCGCCATCGTCGAGTCTCCTGTCCGTCTGCCATGTCGACCTAAGCAGAGTTTTACGACGCCGCCAACGCTTTGCCGCCAAGAGGGCGTTGGCACGGGCTGATCTCCTGGTCGCCCGCGCGCATGGCCGATCAGCACTTCCATCGGAGCTTGCGCCCGAGACGCGCGGGATTCCCGGAGGCAAGATAGAGTGGTCTAGACGACGGCAATCGCCAGCAAAGGACTTGCAGTATGAGCGCTGAAACCGACTACACGCCGCCCAAGGTCTGGACCTGGATCAAGCCGAGCGGCGGCCGTTTCGCCAACATCAACCGTCCGGTCGCCGGGCCGACCCAGGACAAGGAGCTGCCGGTCGGGCGCCACCCGATGCAGCTCTACTCGCTCGGCACGCCCAACGGGCAGAAGGTCACGATCATGCTCGAGGAGCTGTTGGCGTTGGGCCACACCGGCGCCGAGTACGACGCCTGGCCGATCAAGATCGGCGAGGGCGAGCAGTTCGGCAGCGGCTTCGTCGCGATCAACCCCAATTCCAAGATCCCGGCCCTGGTCGACCGCAGCGGACCGAAGCCGGTGCGCGTCTTCGAGTCGGGCGCGATCCTGCTGCACCTCGCCGAGAAGTTCGGCGCGCTGGTGCCGAAAGAAGGGCCGGCGCGGGCCGAGTGCCTGTCATGGCTGTTCTGGCAGATGGGCAGCGCGCCTTATCTCGGCGGCGGCTTCGGTCACTTCTACGCCTATGCGCCGAGCAAGATCGAGTACGCCATCGACCGCTTCGCCATGGAGACCAAGCGGCAACTGGACGTGCTCGACCGCCGGCTGGCGGAGAGCAAATTCCTGGGCGGCGACGACTACACCATCGCCGACATCGCGGTGTGGCCGTGGTATGGCGGCCTCGCCAAGGGCCTGCTGTACGGCGCCGGCGAGTTCCTGTCGGTCGGCGAGTACAAGCACGTGCAGCGCTGGACCGACAGCATCGCCGCCCGTCCGCCGGTGCGGCGCGGCCGCATCGTCAACCGCTTCCAGGGCGATCCGGCCAACCAGCTGCACGAACGGCACGACGCCAGCGACTTCGAGCTGCGCACCCAGGACAAGCTGGCGGCCAAGAGCTAGGAGTCGGACTCACAAGTGCCTGACTTCGACTGCCACAATCGTCGTGTGCCCGCCGATGTTACCTCACCCTGAGGAGCGGCCCGTAGGGCCGCGTCGCGACGGGTGAGGCGGCACAAGCTGTCACCGACGGTCGCCTGACCGGCGATCGTGCATGACCTTATCCTTCGCGACGCATCGCTGCGCGATGCTCCTAAGGATGAGGTCACTTGCACGGGCCGCTGATGTCATTCCAAGCCGAAGGCGAGGAATCTTGTGGCTTCGGCCCTGGATTCCTTGCTGCGCTCGGAATGACTCCTTCCGATTGGTTACCGCGGTGATGTTTGGTGCTTAGTCAAGAACAAGGCCGCTTGCGCGGCCTTGTTTCGTGTTGCCGTGTCGCCTGCGAACTCAGGCGAGGTCGTAGCGGTCGAGGTTCATCACCTTGTTCCAGGCCGCGACGAAGTCATTGACGAACTTCTCCTTCGCGTCCGAGCTGGCGTAGACCTCGGCCAGCGCCCGCAGCTGGGAGTTGGAGCCGAACACGAGATCGGCTCGGGTGCCCGTCCACTTGCGCTCGCCGGTCTTGCGGTCGCGGGCCTCGTACACGTCCTTGCCCGACGCCTTCCACTCCGTGCGCATGTCGAGCAGGTTGACGAAGAAGTCGTTGGTCAGGGCCTCCGGCTGCTTGGTGAGGACGCCGTGGCCGTTCTGGCCGACGTTGGTGTTCAGCACGCGCAGGCCGCCGATCAGCACCGTCAACTCCGGCGCGGTCAGGGTCAGCAACTGTGCCCGGTCGACCAGCAGCACTTCGGCCGGGATGTTGCTTCCGCCGTTGCTGTAGTTGCGGAAGCCGTCGGCGATCGGTTCGAGCGCGCCGACCGCTTCAACGTCGGTCTGCGCCTGCGACGCGTCCATGCGCCCCGGTGCGAAGGGCACCGTGACAGTGTGGCCGGCCTTCTTGGCCGCGGCTTCGACGGCGGCACAGCCGCCGAGAACGACCAGGTCGGCCAGCGACACCTTCTTGCCGCCACTCTGCGCGCCGTTGAACGCACTCTGGATCCCCTCCAGCGCCTTCAGCACCTTGGCGAGCTGCTGCGGCTGGTTGACCGCCCAGTCCTTCTGCGGCGCGAGGCGGATGCGCCCGCCGTTGGCGCCGCCGCGCTTGTCGGAGCCACGGAAGGTGGACGCCGACGCCCAGGCGGCCGACACCAGTTCCGAGATCGACAGGCCGGAAGCGAGGATCTTGCCCTTGAGGTCGGCGACGTCGCGCGCATCGACCAGCTTGTGGTCGACCGCGGGAATCGGGTCCTGCCAGATCAGCTCTTCGGCCGGCACCTCCGGGCCGAGGTAGCGCACGCGCGGGCCCATGTCGCGGTGGGTCAGCTTGAACCACGCGCGGGCGAAGGCATCGGCGAACTGGTCCGGGTTCTTGTGGAAGCGCCGCGAGATCTTTTCGTAGGCCGGGTCGAACCGCAGCGACAGGTCGGTGGTCAGCATGGTCGGCGCATGACGCTTCTTCGGATCGAAGGCGTCGGGCACGGTGCCGGCACCGGCGCCGTTCTTGGCGGTCCACTGCTTGGCGCCGGCTGGGCTCTTGGTCAGCTCCCACTCGTAGCCGAACAGGGTCTCGAAGAAGTTGTTGCTCCACTTGGTGGGTGTCGTGGTCCAGGTGACCTCCGGGCCGCCGCTGATGCAGTCGGCGCCCACGCCCGTGCCAAAGTTGCTGCGCCAGCCAAGGCCCTGCTCCTCGATGCCGGCGGCCTCCGGCTCCGGCCCCTTGTGCGACTCCGGCGCCGCGCCGTGCGTCTTGCCGAAAGTGTGGCCGCCAGCGATCAGCGCGACGGTTTCCTCATCGTCCATCGCCATGCGCTTGAAGGTCTCGCGGATGTCGCGCGCCGCCGCGACCGGGTCCGGGTTGCCGTTGGGGCCCTCAGGGTTGACGTAGATCAGGCCCATCTGCACCGCGCCCAGCGGTTCCTGGAGGTCGCGATCGCCCGAGTAGCGCTGGTCTTCCAGCCACTTGCCCTCGGGGCCCCAGTTGACGCTTTCGTCCGGCTCCCACACGTCCGGGCGCCCGCCGCCGAAGCCGAAGGTCTTGAAGCCCATCGACTCCAGCGCGACGTTGCCGGCGAGGATCATCAGGTCGGCCCAGGAGATCTTCTGGCCATACTTCTGCTTGATCGGCCACAGCAGCCGGCGCGCCTTGTCGAGGTTGACGTTGTCGGGCCAGCTGTTGAGCGGTGCGAAGCGCTGCTGGCCGCCGCCGCCGCCGCCGCGGCCGTCAGCGATGCGGTAGGTGCCGGCGCTGTGCCACGCCATGCGGATGAAGAACCCGCCGTAGTGGCCGAAATCCGCCGGCCACCAGTCCTGCGAGTCGGTCATCAGCGCCGTCAGATCCTTCTTCAGGGCCGCCAGGTCGAGGCTCTTGAATGCCTTCGTGTACTCGAAGTCCGCGCCCATCGGATCGGACAGCGACGAGTACTGGTGCAGGATCTTCAGGTTCAGCTGGTTCGGCCACCACTGGGCGTTCGTCGGCCCGCTGCCGGCCACCGGATGGAATGGGCATTTGCCTTCGGCTGTCATGTGATCTCCTTCCTCTCTGGAACGCCTGCTCATCGCAATCTTGGACCGGACGATGGCGCCGACAAAGTGAGGGGTCTAGGACATCGTTTGGATGACTGTGATAGGTTGCGCCTATGAACCTCGGACCGCAGCCTTTCACCTTGCGGCAGCTGCAGTACGTCGTCGCGGTCGCCGAGTCGCTCAGCTTCCGGAAGGCGGCCGAGCGCTGCCGCGTGTCGCAGCCGTCGCTGAGCGCGCAGCTTGCGCATATGGAGGAGGCGCTCGGCGTGCGCCTGTTCCAGCGCGACCGGCGCGGCGTGCGCGTCACGGCCGCCGGACGCGCGCTGATCGATCGCGCCCGGCTGATCCTGCGCGAGACCGACGATCTTGTGGAGCTGGCGCGGCGCGCCGACGATCCGCTCTCCGGCACGCTGCGGATCGGCGTCATCCCGACCGTCTCGCCCTACCTGCTGCCGCGCCTGACCGTCGCCCTGCGCGATGCCTATCCCCGGCTGACCGTTCTTTGGGTCGAGGAAAAGACCGAGGCCCTGGTGCGCGGCCTCGACGGCACGGTCGACGCCGCGCTGCTGGCGCTGGAGGCCGACATTGGCGATGTCGAACGCGAGGTCATCGGGCCCGACCCGTTCGTGCTGGCCACGCCGGTGGGTCATCCGCTGGGCGCGACGGCGTCACCCGCCAAAACCTCGGAACTGCAAGACGCGAGCGTCCTTCTGCTCGACGACGGCCACTGTTTCCGCGACCAGGCGCTGGCCGTTTGTTCCGGCGCGAGGGCGCACGAGCTCGGGTTCCGGGCCACCAGCCTGTCGACCTTGACGCAGATGGTCGCCAGCGGCGCGGGCGTCACCTTGCTGCCCGAGCTCGCGGTATCGACCGAGGCGCGGCGCGCCGAGCTTTCGGTGCGGCCGTTTGCGCAGCCGATCCCCAAGCGAACGATCGCACTGGTGTGGCGCCGGCGCTCGCCGCTCGGCCCGGCGCTGCGCCAGCTTGCCGCGACGGCGCGGGCCGCCTATCGCCAGGGCCCGGGATCGAGCACGTCCGGCAGGGCTGCCGCCAAGTCGAAGTCGGGCCGCTGAACGCATCGCTAAGGATCACTCCCCAGCGCGACACTGTCCGCAAGTGAGGCTGTGGGAAGAAAGATTTTGCCAAGCGCGGCGTCTGTTCCCTATGGAAGACGATGATCGGGGAAGGGCAGAGCAATCGCATATGGCCACGCCCAACCTCATCCTGAGAGGCTGGCCGAGAATGAACTGAGTCATTTCAACCACTTGCGATCATCGAGGGCCGCTTCATGGTGAGCCTGTCGAACCATGAAGTGGCCCGCACTACGGCCGTGCGAGACTTCATGGTTCGACAAGCTCACCATGAAGTCAGCCTGGCAATACGATCGTAAGGCTCTAGTTTGGCTGCTTTCATTTTGAGTCAGCCTCTGAGGAGCCGGCGCAGCCGGCAGCCTGCCCTGAGCTTGCCGAAGGGTCTCGAAGGATGGGCGACAGTCTCGTTCGGCCGGCGAGCGATTGTTGCAACGCTGGTGCGGTTCCCACCCTTCGAGACGGCCGCTGCGCGGCCTCCTCAGGGTGAGGTCTGTGCCATATGCGATAGCCCTGCGGGGAAAGGGAGGAGCGCCGATGACCGCCATCGCGAAGATCCTGCTGCTCGGCTCGGGCGAGCTGGGCCGCGAGTTCGTGATCTCCGCCAAGCGGCTGGGCGCTGAGGTCATCGCCTGCGACAGCTATGCCGGCGCGCCGGCGATGCAGGTCGCCGACCAGGCCGAGGTCTTTTCGATGCTCGACGGCGCGGCGCTGGGCGCCGCCATCGAGCGGCACAAGCCGGACTTCATCGTGCCGGAGATCGAGGCGATCCGCACCGAGGTGCTGAAGGACTACGAGGAGCGTGGCTTCAGGATCGTGCCCTCGGCGCGCGCCACCTTGATGACCATGAACCGCGACCGCATCCGCGAGGTCGCGGCCGCCGAGCTCGGCCTGCCGACGTCGACGTACCTCTACGCGGAGTCGCTGGAGGAGATGCGCGCCGCCGTCGCCAAGGTCGGCATCCCCTGCGTCGTCAAGCCGGTGATGTCCTCATCGGGCAAGGGCCAGAGCACGGTGCGTGCCGCGACCGACGTCGACAAGGCCTGGGATTACGCGGTCGCCGGCATGCGCGGCGATCGCAAGCGGGTGATCGTCGAGGCCTTCGTCGCCTTCGACTACGAGATCACCTTGCTGACCATCCGTACCCGCGGCGGCGTCATTTTCTGTCCGCCGATCGGACACCGGCAGGAGCGCGGCGACTACCAGGAAAGCTGGCAGCCGGCCGCCATGTCGGGCAAGGCGATCGCCGAGGCGCAGCGTCAGGCCAAGGCGGTGGTCGACAACCTCGGCGGCTACGGTCTGTTCGGTGTCGAGTTCTTCATCAAGGGCGAGGCGGTGATCTTCTCCGAGCTGTCGCCCAGGCCGCACGACACCGGCATGGTGACCCTGATCTCGCAGACCCTGACCGAGTTCGACCTGCATGCGCGGGCCATCCTCGGCCTGCCGATTCCGGCCATCCGCCAGCTGGGGCCGAGCGCCTCGGCCGTCATCCTGGCCGACCGCGACTCGCAGGATTTTTCGATCCAGGGACTCGATGCGGCGCTGATCCCGTCGGCGCCGGAGATCGATGTCGACGTCCGCATCTTCAACAAGCCGACGACGCGACCCTATCGCCGCATGGGCGTGGCGCTGGCGCTGATGCGCGACGGCGACACCGATCGCGCCCGCGAAGCCGCGCGCGCCGCCGCGGCCAAGGTCACGATCATCTACGGACGCTGATGGGCGAGCACAACCTCTCCGCAACGGGGAGAGGTCGACGCGCGAAGCGCGGCGGGTGAGGGGGCGGTGCCGCAACGCCGATGTCGCTTGGTCAGCACCGAGACTGTTGCACGGCCCCCTCACCCGGTCCGCTACGCGGCCCGACCTCTCCCCGCTGGGGAGAGGTTCATATGCAATCGCCCAAGGGCCAACACGGTCGACGTTTGACCTAATTCGACTCGCTTCTGCGTCGCAGGCGTGCTGTTGCCTAAGGCCGACGCCACGCGATTGATTCTGAAATCCGACTGACGGAAAGCGTGTATGAAGGGATCGCGTTGCGATCACCGGCGAGGTCCAGCTACCGAACGATCGACGTGGCGTAGGGTAGGGTGATGGCGGTCGATCTCAACGTTGTCGAGCGGCTGGCGCCGGATCAGTCGGCCCTGAAGGCGGCGGCCAGTGTCGCCAAGCCCGGCAATTGGCCGCTGCTGGCCCGCAGTGGCGATGGCGCGCTGGTCTGGGGCGAGTGCCAGGGGTCGGGCGCCAACCCCTACCGGGTGATGGCCGACACCACGGACCTTGGCAACAAGTGCACTTGTCCATCGCGCAAGTTCCCCTGCAAGCACGTGCTCGGCCTGTTGGTGCTGGTGGCGAAGACAGGCAACTCCCTGCCGGCGGCCGAGCCGCCGGCCTGGGTCGTCGAGTGGCTGGGCCGCCGGCGTAAGACTGGCGGCGCGGCCGCGCAGGCCGAAGCCGCTTCGGGCGACAAGG
>DATFGV010000282.1:0-3849 GCA_035249115.1 Vineibacter sp. | reverse complement strand
GTTGCGGCCGCGCTTGAAGCTTCAGCGTGCCATCGAGAAGCTTCGGCGCGTTGAGGAAGGTGTTGCGGTGCAGGCCGCCGAGCCGGGCGAACTCGGCGCGCTCCAGCCCCGGGATGGTGCGGAAGATGCGGGTCTGCTCGCCGTGCTTCAGCTTGGTCTGGAAGCCGACCAGGTTGTAGAGCGAGCCGAGCGCGTTGTCCTGCCGCAGCTGCACCACGGCGAAGGGCCGCCGCCCGGTGCGCGGATCGGTCAGGCCGACCGGCTTCATCGGCCCGAAGGCGAGCGTGTCGCGGCCGCGTTCGGCCATCACCTCGATCGGCAGGCAGCCGTCAAAATAGGGCGTGTCGCGCTCCCAGTCCTTGAACTCGCTCTTCTCGCCGGCCAGCAGTGCCTCGACAAAGGCGTAGTACTGCTCGCGATCCAGCGGACAGTTGATGTAGTCGGCGCCGTCGCCGCCCGGGCCGGCTTTGTCGTAGCGCGACTGGAACCAGGCGGTGTCGAAGTCGATGCTGTCCTTGTGCACGATCGGCGCGATGGCGTCGAAGAACGCCAGGTTGCGCTCGCCGGTGAGCTCGAGGATCGCCTGCGACAACGCCGGCGACGTCAGTGGCCCGGTGGCGACGATCACCTCGTCCCAGTCGGCGGGCGGCAGGCCGGCGATCTCTTCGCGGCGGATCTCGATCAGTGGCTCGGCTTCCAGTGCCGCCTGAACGGCGGCGGCGAAACCGTGCCGGTCGACCGCCAACGCGGCACCAGCCGGCACCTTGTGCACGTCGGCGGCGCGCAGGATCAGCGAGCCGGCGCGGCGCATCTCCTCGTGCAGCAGGCCGACGGCGTTGTGCTCCTGGTCGTCGGAGCGGAAAGAGTTGGAGCAGACCAGTTCGGCCAGCGACTCGGTGACGTGCGCTTCGGTGGGTCGCAGCGGCCGCATCTCGTGCAGCGTCACGCGAATACCGGCGCGCGCCAGCTGCCAGGCCGCCTCCGAGCCGGCAAGTCCACCGCCAACGACATGGACGGGGTTGATCAATGCGCCAGACACGGCTTACATCCCGATGACAAACGGCGTTCGTGCGCTGACATAAGGCCCGGACCGATGCGGCGCAACCGGTCAAGATTGTCAACAAGCGCCTGTCACAGGGGAGATGTCGTCCATGTCGGTCAAGCGTCACAATCCCAAGGGCGTCTCGCTGCTTGGACGCTACAGCCACGCCATCGAACTGGCCCCAGGGCAACGCGTCGTCTACGTGTCGGGCCAGGTCGGGGTCGATTCCAAAGGCAAGGTCGCGGCCGGCATCGAGAAGCAGTGCGATCTGGTGTGGAAGAACATTGGCGCCATCCTGCGCAATGCCGGCATGGGCTACAGCGATATCGTCAAGATCAACGGCTACCTCACCGATTCGCGCTTCATCGGCGCCTATCGCTCGGTCCGCGACAAGTATGTGCACGACCCGATGCCGGCCTCGACCCTGGTGATCGTCAGCGGCCTTGCTTCACCGGACATGCTGGTTGAAGTCGAGGTGATCGGCTCGCGTGCCTAAAGCGGTCGGCCGGCGATGCTTCGGGCGGTTGTGCCCGACCGGTAATGAGTATATACTCACTAAATGAACTCCAACAATACCATCCGCGGTTCGGGCGCGGCGTTGCCCTGCGTGCCCGTGCTGGACGTCCGCAACGGCGGGCCGGTGGAGCATGCGCGGCTGCGGCCGGCGCAGGCCGCCGCGGTGCGCGATCATTGCCTCGGCTGGCTGCCGGCGGGCCGGGCGTTGGCGTGGCTGGGCGATCCGCTGGTGCGGGGCTGGCTGCGTCGCTCGGGCTCGACCTATGTCGGGGATATCGGCGCCATTGCCGGTACGGTCGGCGGCGCCGGCACCTGGCTGCTGCATGGTGCCTACCTGTTCGGTTGCACCGCGCTGGTCGACGAGGGCGGTGATGGCCCGCGGTTGCGGCGCACCCTTGATTGGCCGTTTCCAGGCCTAGGCCACCTGGTCGAGGTGGCGCACCAGGCAGGCACTGCCGGCGACTACCTCAGCGTCACCTGGCCGGGGTTCGCCGGCGTGCTCACCGCCGTCGCGCCGGGCCGCTTCGCCGCCGCCATCAACCAGGCGCCGATGCGCCGCATCACCAATGCAGCATGGCTGCGCTGGATCGACTACGGGCTCAACGCGATCCGCGCGCTGGCGCGCAGCGGCGGCGAGCTGCCGGAGCACTTGCTGCGGCGCGCCTTCGAGACCTGCGACAGCTTCGAGGCGGCGCGTGAACTGCTGCGCACCGCGCCGGTAGCGCGGCCGGTGCTGTTCACCTTGACCGGCACGCGCGCCGGCGAGGTGGCGGTGATCGAGCGCACGGAAACGGCGGCGCGGGTGTTCGACGGCGCCGCGACGGTCGCGAATGCCTGGCGGCAGGCGATGCCGGGATGGGAGCCGCGGGTCTGTGGTGTCGGCACGCCGGTCGAAAACAACCGTCGGCGCCGGGCGGCGCTGGCGCCATGGACCGGCCGCGCCGGCCGTTGCTTTGGCTGGGCGCAGGCGCCGGTGGTCAACAGCTTCACCCGTCTGACCGTCGAGATGGAGGCAGCTTGCGGCGCGCTGCGCGTCGCTGGCTGGGAAGCTGATGGCCGCGGCGGTGCCGCGCCTGTTACGCGCAACCTGTCGCTGACCGATCGCGTCGCGACGACCTGTGCCGACGACGCGCCTGAAATCGCGGCCTGAGGTGCTGCCGGTGGCGTCAAGCCTCCCCAGCGAAGCTGGGGAGGTGCCCCGAAGGGGCGGAGGGGACCCATCGCGGTCTCTCATATTGCGGCTCCCCGTCGGGTTCCCTTCCGGCCTTCGGCCACATTCCCCACTTCGTGGCGAAGGATTAGCCCAGCCGCTGCCGCAGGAAGCGGCGCTGCGGCTCGCTGCGCGCCAGTTCCAGCGCCCGTCGAAAAGCGACCTGCGCCGCCTCGCCCTGGCCGGCGCGGCGCAGCAATTCGCCGCGCGTGGCGTGCAGCAGGTGGAAGTCGCGCAGTGCCGCCTCGCCGGCCAGCGACTCCAGGGCGCCAAGGCCAGCCGCCGCGCCGCGTTCCATCGCCAGCGCCACGACGCGGTTGAGGCGATGCACCGGCGACGGTGACGTCTCGACCAGCAAGTCGTAATAGCCGCGGATCACGGCCCAGTCGGTGGCCTCGAAATCCGTGGCGCGGACGTGCTCGGCGGCAATGCCGGCCAATAGGTGATACTCGCTCAACCGCTCGCCGGTGGCGGCATGCGCCAGCGCCTTGAAGCCGCGCGCGATCAGGCCGCGGTCCCACAGGCCACGGTCCTGATCGGCCAGCAGCAGCAGGTTGCCGTCGGCGTCGGTGCGCGTCGCCAGCCGCGCCGCCTGGAACGACAGCAGCGCCCGCAGCGCGTGGGTCGCGGGCGCGCCGGTGATGCGATGACGCGCCAGCCGCTCGACCAGCCCCAGCATCTCCACGCAGATGTCGGCGCGCACCAGGGTATCGCCGGCGGACGCGCTCCAGCCTTCGTTGAAGGCGAGATAGATCGCGTCGAGTACCGTGCCCAGGCGGCCCGTCAGCTCGGCCGGCGGCGGCATGTCGAGCGACAGGCCGCGTTCGCGGATGCGCTTCTTGGCGCGCACCAGCCACTGCGCCACGGTGGCGGCCTCGCGCAGCAGGCCGGCGGCGATCTCGTCGACCGACAGGCCGCAGCCGGTCTTCAGCACCAGGGCGGTGCGCATCTCGACCGACAGCTCGGGATGGGCGCACATGAACAGCAGGCGCAGCTCGTCGTCGACCAGCTCGTCGGCGAACGACGCCTCGGGCGCGGCCGGGCCGTGCGCCGCCAGTGCCACGGCCAGCGCCGGCGCCTG
>DATFGV010000281.1:0-2533 GCA_035249115.1 Vineibacter sp. | reverse complement strand
CGTCGGCGCCGGTGTCGCCGATATGTATCATTCGGCCGAGAACTATTGGGAGCGCAAGTCGCGCGGGTTCAATTTCTTCGCGGCGATGCCGTTCGGCTTCACCGCCGACGAGCTCTTCGCCTGGGTTCAATACGGTGGCGGCCAGGAGCTGTGGGATGCGCTCAGCGGCCAGTTCAACGTCAAGCCGCTGCTGAGCTGCAGCAGCGGCTGCCAGATGGGCGGCTGGTTCAACCGTGAGGTCACTTCGGTGGCGGCGTTCAAGGGACTTCGCTATCGCATGTCCGGCTCGGGCGCCGAGGTGCTGCGGCGACTGGGTGCGGTTGTGGTGCTGCTTCCTGGCGGCGAGATCGTGCCGAGTCTCAAATCGGGCGCCATCGATGCGGGCGAATGGATCGGCCCTTGGCTCGACATGGCGATAGGTCTCCACACGGCGGTCGACTACTATTGCTACCCAGGCTTTCACGAGCCGGGCACCGGCTTCTCCCTCGGCATCAACCGGGGCGTGTGGGACGGCCTCGATGCTAGCGACCGGCGGATCGTCGAGGCGGTCGCTGCCGCCGAATACATGCGTTCACTGGCGGAGTTCAATGCCAACAACGCAGCGGCTTTGCGCAAGCTGCGCCAGGAAGGCACCGTGAAGATCCTCAAGTTCGAGGATTCGCTGCTGCGCGAGTTGCACCGCGTCAGCAACGAGGTGGTCGCCGATGCCGGTTCCGCCGACGAACTTTCCCGGAAGATCTACGCCAGCTACCAGCAGTTCCGCGGTCCGATCGCGGACTGGAGCGACGTTGCGGAGCGGGCTTACCTCAACGCGCGTTCGCTGTCATGAGCGGCCACAGCGGCCGGGGCATCACCTAACCGAGGACGCCGTCCATGAGGCGCAGAAGAATCCTGACGGGCGGGGGTTCGATCGCCGCCGGCGCTGCGGCGCTGACCTTGCCGACACCGGCGATATCGCAGGGCCTCCGGCAGCTCAAGATGGTGACTGACTGGACGGCCGGATCGCCCGGCTTTCAAGCCAGCGCGGCCCGCCTGGCGCAGCGCATCGGCGCCGCAAGCGGCGGCCGCATTACCATCGAGGTGTTTCCCGCCGGCACTCTCGTCCGTCCGCTCGAGACGTTCGAGGCCGTCGGTGCCGGTGTCGCCGACATGTACCATTCGGCGGAATACTATTGGGAAAAGCATTCCCCCTCGTTCAACTTCTTCGCGACCGTGCCGTTGGGCTTCACCGCCAACGAGTTGTTCGCTTGGGTCGAGTATGGCGGCGGCCAGGAACTGTGGGACGCGCTCAGCGCGCGGTTCAATATCAAGCCGTTGCTGTGCTGCAACACGGGCACCCAGATGGCCGGCTGGTCCACCCGCGAGATCGCGCCGCCGGACGGGTTCAAGGGGCTGCGCTACCGCATGCCGGGCCTGGGCGGCCAGGTTCTCCGGCGTCTGGGCGCCGTCGTGGTGAACGTGCCGGGCGGCGAGATCGCGGCGTCATTCCGTTCCGGAGCGATCGATGCGAGCGAGTGGGTCGGTCCCTGGCTCGACATGGATCTCGGCCTGCACAAGTTGGCCCGCTATTACTACTACCCGGGATTCCACGAGCCCGGCACAGGTCTGGCTTTGGGCATCAACCGGACCGTATGGCAAAAGTTCGACGCGAGCGACCGGCGCGTGATCGAAGACGCGGCCGCCGCCGAATACGCCCGTTCGGTGGCGGAATTCAATGCGAACAACGCAATGTGGCTACGCAAGCTGCGGGATGAGGGCAGCGTCAAGATCCTGAAGCTCGACGACTCTCTGCTGAAGGCTTTTCTCGAGGCCAGCAAGGACGTCGTCGCCGAGGCGGGTTCCGGCGATGAGCTCTCCCGAAAAATCTACGCCAGCTACCAGCAGTTCCGCGGCTCGATTGTCGATTGGGGCGACATTGCCGAGCGCGCCTTCCTGAATGGTCGCGCGCTGGCCTGAACGACATCGCCCGCTCAATCGAATCAGGGCAATCAGCGATACGCCGGTGGGCGCCGACGTCAGACCCGCCTCACCGCCCCCGCCACACCGGCTTGCGCTTCTCGCGGAACGCCCGCACGCCCTCCTCGCCGTCCTCGGACTGCAGCGCCTCGACCACGGCCGGCAGGCGCTGCGCCTGCGCCTCGGCGGCGGTCAGGTGGGCGGTGCGCCGCACCGTCTGCTTGATGGCGCGCAGCGACAGCGGCGCGCAGGCCAGCACGTCGGCGACCCAGCGGTTGACTGCAGCGTCGAGCTGGTCGGCCGGCACCACCTCGTTGACCAGGCCCATCGCCGCCGTCTCGGCGGCTGACAGCCGACGACCGGTCAACAGCACGCCCATCGCCAGCTTGGTCGGTACCTGGCGCTGCAGCAGCACCATGCCGCCGTCGAGCGGGATGCGGCCGAGACGTGGCTCGGGAAAGGCGAAGGTCGCCTCCTCCGCCGCCACGATGATGTCGCAGCCCAGCACGATCTCGAACCCGCCGCCCAGCGCGTGGCCGTTGACCCGCGCGATTACCGGCACGTCGAGGGTCTGGCG
>DATFGV010000280.1:0-9690 GCA_035249115.1 Vineibacter sp. | reverse complement strand
TGACGCCGTGGGCCGAGAACGTCCGCATGATGTGCCAGAGGATCGGCTGGCCGCCGATCTCGATCATCGGCTTGGGCCTGGTGTTGGTTTCTTCCGAAATTCGGGTGCCGAAGCCGCCCGCCAGGATTACCGCCTTCATCGATTCGTCGTCCTGTTCATTGAATCGGCGACCGCCATCTGCGGCCGCAGGTCGGCCGCTCGGGTTTGCGCACCTGAAACTTACCAAAACCAGTGCCTGGCGGCCTCACGCATCGCCCCTGCGACGCGGCTTTTAGCATCTGCGCCGGGGCAGCTCGCAAGGTCCGATCCGGCAGGGAGCCCACGCCGGCAGACGGTCGGGCAACGCTTGGCGGCAAGGCGCGCTACTAAGCCATGTGGTTGCGCACGGCATTGATCGCGGCGCAAAACAAGCCCCAGGCGAGCAGGCCCCCTAAGACGATCACGGTGCCGTACAACCAGCGCCGCGGATAGCGGGCGTCCTCCGGCAGCGCCGGCCGGACGAACGCCGCCAGATAGACCAGCTGTCGCTCGCTGGCCGCGCGGGCGGCCTGCAACGCCGATGCGGCGGCCGTGTATTGTCGTTCGGCGATCCGCCGTTCCAGGTCCTGTTGGGCGAATTTGGTCATCGATTCCGAAAGGACCCGGTCGGTCACGGTCGTGCTGCGCTGGGCGGTCTGGCGAGCCTCCAGTTCGGCGATCTGCGCGTCCAACGAGTCGATGCGGGCCCGCAAGGTGCGCATCTGCGGCGCCGTCGGCGCCACCGACTTTCGCTGGGCATCGTATTCCTGCTGCAATCGCAGCCGCTCGCCTTGCACGGTGGTGAGGAGGTCGGCCAGCGACTGGCCGGCCTGGGCCGCGTCGATGATCCCCTCCGTGTTGCGGATCCGCTGGAATTCGGCCCGCGCCTTGCTGAGCCGTTCGGCGCTGCGCGTCAACTCGCGCTCGGCGTCGGCGACGGTGGCGCGCAGCATGCGGCTGTTTATGTCGTTGACCAGGGCTTCGCTGAGGTCGATGACGGCCTCGGCGATCCGCTTGGCATCGGCCGCGCTGAAAGCCCGCACAGTGAAGGTCACGATCCCGGACGACGGTTGGATCGAGGCGTCGGTCATCGACTTCCAGTAAGTGACGAATTTCTCGATCGGCTTTTCGCGATTGAACCGCGCGTACCAGTCGAGCTCGGCGCCGCTATATATCGCGCGCAGGTCAAGGCGCCGTTCGAGTTCCTCGACGATCGCCCGGCTTTGCATGTAGTTGGTCACCACCAGCGTGTCCTGCGCGATCTTCGCGGCGGGCATGCCGGTCATGGCGCCAATGCCGTCGACCTTCGGGATCTCGCCGGTTCGTACCGCGAACTTCGCTTCCGCCTGGTATTGCGGCGTCGCCAGCAGCGCGTAGTACACCACCCCGACCAGGCTCGGAATCGCCGTCAGCAGCACGAAGCCGGCGATGAAGATGCCGTGGAACAGCCGGGCGCGACGGCGCATGCGGAAACTGCCGCCGCCGCTGCGCCGGTTGCGGGTCGAGATCCGCATCCGTCGCGCGACCCCCGCCAGGGTCTCCGACAACTGCTCGGCCCGGCGCAGCGCCGGTGGCTTGCGGCTCTCGGGGTTCGGGACAACGCTGTTGCTCATGGCGTGTCGTCGCGTCTCTCGTCCTTCGATGCCCTGGCTCGCGTCGGGGGGCATACCATTTTCTGATGGCGCATTATGTCACGAAATCGGCGATCCACGGCGCGGCCGCGCGCACGGCAAACTACTACCAGCCGCGTCGGGGCCGCAACGTGTCCGGTCAGCGTCGACCGGGACCGCGGCGGCTCTTGACACCCGCGGCCACGCCCGCAAGTTTCTGTTACCGCTTCGACTGGACCGGGACCGAACGGCGCGGAACCGGCTTGAGGACGCATCCGGGTGTATTTCAACATAACTGCCGATGTTGGTGATGGCATTACCGGGTACTTCGTGCCCGACAGCTTCTCCGGCAAGTCGGTGGTCCGCATCGAGCACGGACAGGGGCCGCCGCTGCTGTTCGACGCCAACTGGGCGATTCCCTCCCTGGTCGACGTCGGACGGCACGAAACCGGCCTGTGCGGCTTCCGTCTTGACGACGTGACGATCCCCGGCCTGGCCGGCATCGTCGACCTGGAGATCCATGATCCGTACACCGGCTTGCGCCTGTACCGGCGACGCCCGCCGGAGGCCGTCGTCAAGGCCAAGCTGTTTCGCCTGGAAACCCACCTGACGCCTTTGTCGGCCCTCGATGCCGCCCTCGACAGGCACTTCCAGTACCACTACGCCGGCATCGAGCGTCTCGGCCATGAGACGGCCGCGCAGATCTTTCTCCTGGATTGCGCCGAATCCTCCTACGCAAGCGGCAGGCTGCTGCTCAAAAGCTACGAGTTCTACCTCGAGAACCGCGGCTTCGAGACGATCTGCATGCTGCGCGATCCGTTCGACGAGCTGGCCGAGCGCCTGATCGTGCTGAAGCAGGTGACCGAGGCGGAGTCGTCCGCGCTCGACGAGCGCGACCGGACGCTGTTCGAGCCTGGTCTCGAGTTCGTCGCCGCGCTCGACCTGTCCGACGACCGGCAACTCGGCCGTGCGTTTCGCTCCGTCTCGCGGGCCGACGCGATGGTGTTCACCGATCCGTTGGTGCGCAGTCTGACCGCGCGAACGCCCGACGAGTTCGCCCGCGACGCCAGCGTGGCGTCGGCGCTCCAGACGCTTTCGACGTTCGCGGTGGTAGGGCTTCGGGAGTACCCCGACCACTTCAGCGAGTCCCTGAGCGCCACGCTCGGCCTCGACCCGGCAACGCTGCCGGTCGTGGGCGAGGTGGAGGCCGTGGTCGAACTCGGACGGAGGCTGCGCGCCATCGGCAGCGTCAAGAGCCTCCTCGAGTACGACATCGAGGTGCACGGGCAGGTCAAGACGGCGCTGGAGAAGTTGCTGTAGCGCCGCCGCGGCGTTAACGGTTCAACCGGTTGTACACCTCGATGGCGTTGTCGACCGTGTCGAACATCATCAGATGGCCGTCGACCAGCACGGCGCCGCGCGAGCAGTAGGATTTGATGGTCGCCATGGAATGCGACACCACGATCAGGTCGGCGTGCTTGCGCCGTTGCGAGAAGGCTTCCTCGCAGCGGCGCTGGAAGCGCACGTCGCCGACGGCGGTGATCTCGTCGACCAGGTAGCATTCGAACTCGATCGCCATCGACAGGCCGAACGCCAGCCGCGCCATCATGCCCGAGGAGTAGGTGGAAACCGGCACGTCGAGGTAGTCGCCCAGCTCGGCGAATTCCTCGACGAAATCCACCACGCGGCGCACGTCCTCGCCGTAGATCCGCGCCACGAACTTGACGTTGTCGCGACCGCTCATCTGCAAATGGAAGCCGCCGGAGAAACCCAGCGGCCACGAGACTCTCGACGAGCGTCGGATCCGGCCGGCGTTGGGAAGCTCGGTCCCCGCCATCAGCCGCAGTGCGGTCGATTTTCCGGCGCCGTTCACCCCCAACAGGCCGTACGACCATCCGGTTTCGAACACTGCCGAGACGTGATCCAGAATGACTTTGACGTGCTGCGGCGTCTTGTAGAATTTCAGGACGTCATTCAGCTGGATCATTTTGACAGGGTGTCTGGCAAGATTGATGATGCACGGCAACACTGCACAGCGCAGACGACGATCGCATGAAGGCCATATCCGGCTACCCGATGTCAATGGTGGCGCTTCTCAGGGCGCAGTTTCGTGTCATTGTCGCCATCATGCTGCGCGACATCAGGACGCGCTTCTTCGGCCACGGCCTGGGCTTCCTGATCGCGATCGCCTGGCCGCTCTTGCACGTCCTGATCCTGATCGGCTTGTTCACGTCATTCGGCCGGGGAACGCCGTACGGCGAGAGCATGGTGGTTTTCTTCGCGACCGGGCTGGTGCCGTTCTTCGCGTTCTCGTACATGTCGCGGTTCACCATGTTCTCGCTGGTCACCAACCGGCCGCTGCTGGTGTTTCCGGCCATCAAGGTCCTCGACATACTGCTCGCCAGGGCGCTGCTGGAAATTCTCGGATCGTTCTGCAGCATCATTCTGCTGCTCATCATCTTCTGGCTGCTCGACATCGATTTCACGCCGGCGGATACGGTAGAGGCGACATTCGCGCTTGGCGCCGCGATGCTGCTGGGCGCCGGTTTCGGCATTCTCAACGGCATCATCGCGATGGCGGTGCCGACCTGGGCGACGGGCTACGCCCTGGTGATCATCGTGCTGTACATGATCTCCGGGATCCTGTTCGTCTCGGACTCGCTGCCGGAGACGGTTCGCTACTACGTCTCGTTCAATCCGGCGCTGCAGGCGGTCGAATGGATGCGTTCGGCCTACTATCCGGACTACTCGTCGATTCTCGACAAGCGCTACGCCATCTGGTGGGGGCTGGGGACGATCTTCATCGGCCTGCTGATCGAACGCCTGGTGCGCGGCCGGCTGTTGGCCAACGGCTGACGCCGCGCGGCCCGGCGGCCCGGCGACGCTTCGCTTGGCGCCGACGTGGTTGCGCGGCGCACGGCAACCGGGCTAGGAGACGCGCGGCCCGCGACCCGTCGGGACCGCCCGAGCGTCACTGGCCGCGCGCCGGCGTCAATGCGAGGTGTTCGTGCTCAGCAGATTGCGGCAAGCGGCGTCGAGTTGGATCGCGTCGCTGGCTTCGCGTCACGACAGCAGCCCAATGACGCCGAGCGCGGTTCTCAGCCAGTACGTCGACACCGTGCCGAGCGCCCGGAACGCGATCGACGCGGTGTCCGGATGGCATCAGACCCTGGCCGCGAGCGCTGACGTCGTGGCCGGCACAGGGATTGGCTACGCGGACATCCGCATGTCCTGGTGCCTGGAGCAGTTCGGGCCGATCACCGGTCTCAAGGTGCTCGAACTCGGTCCGCTGGAGGGCATGCAGACCTATCTGCTGGACCAGGCGAATCCCGAGCTGATCCACGCCGTCGAGGCCAATCGCCTGTCGTTCCTGCGCTGTCTCGTCACCAAGGAACTGCTGGGCATCAAGCGCGCCAGATTCCTGCACGGCAATTTCGTGCCATGGCTGGAGCAGGTCGACGTCACCTACGACCTGATCATCGCCTCGGGCGTCCTGTACCACATGCGTGATCCGGTGCGGCTGCTGGAGCTGATCGCGCAGCGGAGCAACGCGATCTACATCTGGACGCATTACTTCAGCGACGCGGCGATGCCGCAGAGCGATCCGCGGCGGAGCGTGTTCCGGGGCGACGCGGAGCTGGTCGATTTCCGGGGCGTGCGCGTGGCGCTGCATCGGCGCAGCTATCATGGCGCATGGCGGAGCACCGCCTACTGCGGCGGGATCGTCGACCAGCACTACTGGATGGAGCGCGAAGGGATCGAGGCTGTGCTCCGCCAGCTGGGCTTCGCGGACATCCGTACCGCCCACGATCAGCACGACCAGGCTAACGGCCCCTGCATCTCGATTTTCGCGCGCCGCGCCGGCGCTTGATCGGAGCGATCACCGTGCCGGCCCGGGCTGTCGCCGTGTGCACCACCTGCGTGCCGCCACCCGTCAACCCAGCGCGGTGCGCAGCGAGTGCAGCGACAACGCCGGATGGAAGTTGGGATCATCCCGTATCAGCGCGTGCCAGCGTTGCCGGAAGATCGCGTGCTGGCGCGTGTAGCTGGCCGGTCGCTTCTTCCAGGTGCCGCGCGATGCGGATTCGTGGTGGATCAAGACGCTGCGCGGCTCCAGCAGCGTGCGCCAGCCACACGCCGCGAGGCGCAGGCACAAGTCGACGTCGTTCAACTCGACCGGCAGATCCATTGCGTCGAAGCCGCCGACCGCAGCGAACTTGCGCTTCTCGACCGCCAGGCACGCGGCGGTGACGGCACTCACTTCATGCGGCACGTCGTTCCGGTTCAGATACCCGTGGTCGTCAGCGGATGCGTTGCGATCGACGTGGCCTGTCGTGCCGCCGAGGCCAAGGACGTGACCAACGTGTTGCAGCCGGCCGGACGGGTACAACAGGCGGGCGCCGACCGCGCCGACGTCGGCTTGCCGTGCCCACGCCAGCAGCCGCGGCAGCCAGTCGCCGTCAAACATTTCGATATCGTTGTTGAGAAACACCAGAAAGGCTGCCTGGGCCTGCTCCGCCGCCAAATTGCATTGCAACGCGAAATTAAACGGGCCCGGGCAATGGATGACGCGCAAGCGGCCGCTCGCCGTGTGTGACTCATAGAGCCGCAGGACCGCCGCATCGGAACTGCCATTGTCGGCGATCAGCACTTCGATGTCCCCGAAGTCCGTTGTCCGTGCCAGGCCAGTGAGGCACTGCGAGATCAGGCGGAACTGGTCACGGTTCGGAATGATGACCGTGACGTGCGGCCGAGCGGCGCTTCGAGCCGAGACTTCGGCGGTCGGGGTTCGGACCACCGCGGGCGCAGCGGGGTCCCTGCGAGCGGCCGGTTTGCTCAGCAGCACCCGCCGGATGTGCATGACCTCAGCGGCCGGGCGACCGGCCAGCAGCCCGTTCAGGCTCTCGCCACACACGAGGTCGCCAATCCGCATCGCGGCCAGGGGCGCCGCGACACGGCGCCGCACGAACAGGGCCGACCTGACATAATGTCCACAGGCGTTGAATGTCGGGCTCCAATCCGGCTTCAATCGGGGTTCGCTATGCCGGCCGGCAGCATCGACACTGTCCTCGTCGCCGTAAAACGCGACCGCGTCCGGATGCGTCAACGCGCTCTCGGCGATCACGGCCAAGGCGTAGGCCGGTAAGCCGTCGCTGGCATCGAATACTGTCAGCAAACCGTCAGCCTCGGGCGGCGCGAGCAGCATGGCGGCGGCTGCATCGGGTTCCAGGATCTGGACGGGAGGGTTTGACGCGGCGGCCGCCAAGCCTTGCATCAGGGCATGGCCGGTCGGCGAAACGACCGTCAGCGACCAGTTCGGGTAAGGCTGGCGTACGAGCTGGTCGCGAAGCTTGCCGACGGACCTACCATCGTCGGCGGTCGCCATGGCCACGATGTGGATGCGCGGGCCGAGCGACCAGTTGTTGCGGGGCGCCTCGAGGCCGGCAGGCTCCATGTCGCGCCAACGGGCGGCGCGCCAGTCCTCGAACCGTTTGATAGGCGCGCTGCCCACCGCTTGCCTCAACCATCGTCGTGCGTCCTGACGGCGGCCGATGCTGAATGCGCCGATCGCCTCCAGCGTCCGGCGCGAATCGTTCGGCCACGCCGCCGCGATCACGTTGGTCCACGTCAGCGTCCGACACGCGTCGATCTCGAACCCGAACGGCCCGGGCCGATCGACCGGCGAGACCAGCACCTCGCGCGATCCATCCGGCACCCGGCCGATCCAGTGCGTGCGGCCGAACAGCGGCGCGGGCGCCAGAACATCCTCGTGATCCTGATCGGTGACGAAGCGCAGCACCGGCCGCACCAAGGGATCGAAGTAGCTGCCGCGGTAAGTCAGCTTGATCCAACGCCCGGAAGGCACGCCATCAGGGAAATGCAAACGCAACCACGCCGCGGCGCTGCGGGCCTGAAGCGTGCTTCCCACGCGCTCGACATCCACCGCCGGCTGCAACTGAACGACACGCGTCGCCATCGTGGTCCGGAACACCTCAAGCCGCCAAATGCCGGACCATGCGACACAGGCCCGCTGGCGGTCGCCACCGTCGACGATCGTCGATAGCTTGTCAAAGCCGACCCGCCGCTGGTCCGCGGCATCGGGCAGGGCACGGGCTTGCATTTCGCATGGCGCCGACTTAACGGCAGGCGACATGACGGATTCGGCAACAGCCGCCGGTGGCCGGGTTGGCCGCCTGTTGGACATCTCGCGCATGCTGTCGCGGCTGCGCCGGAAGGCGCCGACCGGCATCGATCGCGTCGAGCTTGCCTATGCGCGGCATTACCTGGAGGCGGTGGCCGAACGCGACCTGCGATGCCTGCTGGCCACCCCGGTCAACTGCGGCCTGGTCGCGCGGCGGTTGGCCAGCGGCGTGGTGCGCACCGCCATTGAACGGTGGGCCGCGACGTCCGGCGATCTCGCCACGGACACCGCCTTCGCCGAGCTGGTCGCCACGCTACGCGCACCGCTGCACAGCCGCCCGCCGCACCGCACGATCGGTGTCGTCGAGCCGTCCACCGGCATCGCCGATGTTCGGGCCGCATCGATGCAGGTCGCCGCCTACGTCCAGGCAACGCTGCGTGGCGCGTTCAATCCATGGATGAACCGCGTTTCCGGCGAGGCCTTTTGGTACGTCAACGTGTCACACGTCAACCTGCGGCGTCCAACCCGTCTGTCATGGTTTCGCCGCGCCGGCTTGCGCAGCATGTTCCTGGTGCATGACCTCATTCCGATCAGTCATCCCGAGTACTTCACACCTCAGGAAGACATCCGCCATGGTAACCGCATCGAAACGATCGCCCGCCACGCCGATGTTGTGATCTTCAATTCCAAGGTGACCCAGGCGGCTTGGGACGCGCACGCCGAGGCCAAGGGGCTGGCGAGACCCTATGGTGCGGTCGTTCCTCTGGGTGTCGAGTCGCGGTTCCTGCTCGGGGCAGAGGGCCGCAAGGTCGAAGCCGAGATTCCCTACTTCGTCGTTGTCGGCACGATCGAGGCGCGCAAGAATCTGGCGTTCCTGCTGCAGGTCTGGAAACAATGGACGCAGGATGGCCGGGCGCCGCGGGCAAGGCTGGTCGTCGTCGGTCGGCGCGGCTGGGAGAATGAGAACGTCGTCGATCTGCTGGATCGAAGTGTCGCCCTGGCGCCGGCCGTCGTGGAAGTGGCGCAGCTGAGCGACGTGGGGCTGACCGCTTTGCTGCGCGGCGCGCGCGCGCTGTTGGCGCCCTCATTGATCGAGGGATACGGCCTGCCGGTCGCCGAAGCGCTGGCGTTGGGTGTGCCGGTGATCGCTTCGGACATCGAGGCGCATCGCGAGGTCGGTGGCCGCTACGCCGAGTACCTCGATCCGGTCGATGGGCTGGGCTGGATGGTTGCGCTGGAAGAATTTGCACAACCGAACTCGCCACGTCGCGACGCCATGCGAAATCGCGCCGCAACGTTCCGCGCGCACAGCTGGCAGGACCACATGGCGACCGTCGAAGCGATCCTTGCAGATCAATCGGCATCGCTGACGCCACGGGGATAGGAACGCAAATCAATACGTACAACGTCTGTGCACTGTCAATAACGTCGACGATTCGATGGCCGATTCCAAACACGACCTGTGGACATTACGCATGACGGATGGCACAAAATTTGTTTAGGTTTTGAACAGTAATTATGCGATTTGCGTGTGGTCTATCGGATCAGCACGCTGAAAATAAAAAGCTGGAGCAAGTGTGACCCGAAAACCCAGCGCGAAATCCACTCAACGTCAGGTCGCCGTCGTCGGTTATGCACTGAGGCTCCCCGGTGCGCCGGACCGGCAGGCATTTTGGCGCCTCCTGTCGGAAGGCCGCTGCGCCGTCACGCGCGTGCCGGCCGATCGCTTTCCGCATGAGTCGTTCTACCATCCCGCTGCGCGCACTGATGTGCCTGGGCGCAGTTACACTTTCGCCGCCGGCGTGCTCGACGACGTGTGGTCGTTTGACCCGACCGTTTTCGGCATCAGTCCGCGCGAAGCAGCGCAGATGGACCCGCAACAACGGCATCTGCTGGAAGTGACTTACGAGGCATTCGAGC
>DATFGV010000279.1:0-14442 GCA_035249115.1 Vineibacter sp. | reverse complement strand
AGCCGGAGCCGGTGCCGATCTCGAGCGCCGTATCGCCCGGCAGCGGCCGCACCAGCTGCGTCATGTAGGCCTGGATCAGCAGGGCCGAAAGGGTCGAGCCGTAGCCGATCGGCCAGGGTCGCGGGAACCAGTCCCAGGCGTCGCGGGCGAAGGAGCGGTTGTCGCCATAGTGGTAGTGGAAGTACTCGCGTGGCACTTCGGCTAGGGCGCGCATGACTGCCGGGTCGGCGACGCCCAGTTCGTCCCGCAGCCAGGTTTCCAGCTGCTGCAGCACATGAGTGCGGCGCTGGCGCATCTGCGCAAAGGATTGTGCCGTCAGATCCGTGCGCCGGTCACTGGCGCGCATCGCCTCGGCATAGGCCGGGAATGTCCAGTCGGCCGTCCAGTGGGCAGCGGCGGGTGGCGCCAGCGCCAGGCACGTCGCGCCGGCCAGCGCTGCGCGCCGCGTCGGCAGGATGCGGCCGGGGACGGCTTGGGTCATGGTTCAACCGCGTCGCGACGCGGGCAAGGTCACGAGGACGACTAGGTAGAGCAGCATACCCGCCAGCGGCAGGCTCTTGAAGCCGATCGCGGCGGCCATCAGGTTGGCCAGCGGCGTCGAAATGATCGAGCAGGCACCGTTGACCGCCCAAGCCCAGGGCAGGAAGGCGAGCCGGGGCCCCTGGAACTGCCCCAAGCCGAGCGCCATCGGCATGCCGAGCGCCACCGACATCGGTGCTGCCACGGCGATCACCAGCGCGATCTGGACGGCGCCCGGGGCCGCGGCGGTGGCGGCCAGGAGCCGGTCGAGGCCGAGCACCAGCAGCAGGCTCCAGCCGAGGATCACACCGACGCTCAAGCCGAGCCCGCGCATCGGCCGGTCGCGGAACCGTTCGGCCAGGAAGCTGCCAAGGCCTGAGAACACCAGCATGCCGGCCAGCACCAAGCCGAAGGCCAGCACCCGGTCGTGCAGGTACTGTGCCGCCTTCTCGATCAGGTAGATTTCCAGGAACAGGAAGCCCAGGCCGAGGCCGGCGAAGTACGCCATGGCGCGCAGGAACTGGCCCAGCCGCACGCTGCCGCCGGAGGATCGCACCAGCGGCAACAGCAGCACCAGTGTGGCGATCACGATCGCCTGTGCCAGCACGGCGATGTTGATCAGGGTCACCAACTCCTCGCGCGGCACGAGCTCGATGCGGTCGAGGATGGCGCCGAGCTCGCGCAGCGGCAGCACGGCGTTGAGGTACGGCCGGTCCAGGGTCGGTGGCGCCAGGCTGAAGAAGGCGTGGTAGGGCGAGGGTGCGCCAGCCTGGCTGGCGACGGCCTCCTCGACCATGGCGTCGCGGCCGCCGCCGGCGCGCGGTACCTCGATGGTGTCGAACGACACCACCGTCAATTCGTTGAAGACCTGGATCTTGGCGCCCTCGATGCCGGGGAAGTACACCGGATCGAACGAGCGCTCGTCGCAGAAGCGGCGCATGGCGGCGATGGCGTCGTCGGTCCAGGGCGTGCGCGACAGCAGCAAGCGCATGTTCCAGGCCGAGCGATAGATCACGAGATGCCGCTCCGGCCGGGCGAAGCCGGCAGCGCGTAGCGCCTGGTGGGCGGTCGCCATCATCTTGACGGCGTAGACGGTGAATTCCCTAATCGACACCGGCACCGAGAGCACGCCCTCGGGCGCCAGCAGGCCGACGTAGCCGGCCAGTACTTCGACCGAGAGGACTGCCTTGTTGGTGTCGGACTGCGAGATGAAGTCGCGGCCGATGTCGATCAGGTCGAAGGGGCCTGCCGATCGCGCGCCGAGCGCCAACGCCGTCGGGCCGAGATCGCTCAGCGTCACCTCGGCTCGCGGCGGGAACGGTGGTGCCGGGCCCAGCCCCTCGCGCAGTGCCCGTCGCAGGACGCGGTCGGGCTCCAGCACGGTGACCTGGCGGGCACCGGCGCCCAGCGCCTCGTGGATACGGAAGCCGCCGGAAGCGCCGACCAGCAAAACCTGACCCGGCGGACGCAAGCGATAGGGCAGTGAATCCAGCGCGGCGCCGAAATAGCCGGTGTCGACCGTGGCGGTCCGTGGCAGCGAGGCCAGTCGATTGCCGTCGGCGTAGAGGCCGAAGGCGCGCGGCAACGTGGCATCGGCCACGACGCCGGCGTTGTTGGACATGTCGAGGTCGAGCCGCTCGGTGAAGTTGTCGAGCAGCACGTAAAGGCCCTTGGGTGACAGTTGCGTCGCGACAACCTTGCCCTGGGGAACGTTCAACGGCCCGAAGATCTCCTTGTACTCGTTGACCTGCGCCCGGTTGGCGAAACCCACGAGCGCTTCGGCCGCCAGGAGCGCCAACACTGTCGCGACGTGCACCCAGCGACGCCGGTTGCCATCCAGCCCCGCCAGCAGGCCGGCGGCTGCCAGCGGCAACATCAGGACGGTGGCCAGGTAGAAGGGATGCACCACGAACATCAGGCCCAGCACCAACGCGGCGCCAAGGCCCGCGCCGGCCAGGTCGAAGGCGTAGACCTTGCCGATGGCGGCGCTGTGCACCATGAAGGTGAGCGAAATGTAGAGCCCGACGCCGAAGAAAAACGGGAACAGCGCAGCGTAGTACTGCGCGATGTTCAGCAGCTGATCGGCCCACAGCTGCTTGTTTTGCAGCTCCAGCGGATTGAACGGCACCAGCGTCGTCCAGTGCCAGCCCAGCGCCAAGGCAACGATGAGCAGCGACGGCAGCGCGGCGAGCAGGACATCGGCGTGACGCAGCAGCTTGCGTTCGAACAGCGAGGCGACGATGCCGCTGGCCGCCAGCCCGACCATGGTCATCGAGATGACCCAGTAGCCGTACTCCGACCAGCTGGCGATGGCGAAGAACCGGGTCAGCGCGATTTCGTAGCCAATCGCCGCCAGGCAGACCAACGACAAGGGCAGCAACCGGGCGGCGGTGACACGCGACGCAACATTACTCGATACCGACACCATCTGCTCCCGTCGGGCGGCGACCGCGCCCCTGACCGGCGAAACCCTAGCACATCGGCGCGGCAGGTGCGCTGGCGCCGGTCGCCCTACACGGCGGTGGCGGGTGCAATCGGCAGCCAGATTTCGACGCCGCCCAGGCCGGTTTCGGGATCGAAGCGCTCGTCGTAGCGCTCGAAGACCGGCGCGTCCGCCGCGTGCAGGCCAGCACGCGCCAGCTCGGTTTCCCAGATCGCCATGAAGCTGGCGTGGATTCCGGCAACGTGGTCGCGATGCAGGAAGACGGCATACCTTGCCGGCGCGATGCGCAGACGCGCAAAGTCGCCGGGCAGGCGCGAGAAGTCGCTGACTTCGATGCCGGCGATGTAGTCGATGGTGCCGTCATCGTCGCTGTTGCAGATCACGCCGTAAGCGGGAGGGCCGACTTGGCCCGGCACGTGGCCGATATGCGGCGCGAAGCGCTGCCACTGGGCCGGAATGGTCGCGCGTGTGGCCTCCGAGATACGCTGGCCAAGACCCGCGATCAGCAATGGCTGGCGGGTGGTCACGGTGCGCGGCGGATCGAGAGTCGGCGGCTTGGCGTCGGTCATATTGAAAGGCTCCACCAGGTTGGTCCCGCTATCCACGCCGCGGCTGCGCAGCGCGTCGGGTGTCAGGCCGAACTGATCGCGGAACGCCCGCGTGAAGGCCTCGTGTGAGGCGTAGCCGGCGTCGAGTGCTACCGACAGGATGTTGGGTGCGCCGCCAGCGAGCTTGCGGGCCGCCTCCGACAGGCGTCGGCCGCGCACGTAGCGCATGACCGGCTGGCCGGTAACTGCCGCGAAGGCCCGGGCGAGGTGATAGGGCGACACGCCGCTGTGCACCGCTACGTCTTCCAGTGTCAGCGGCTCGGTGAAGTGACCCTCGATGTACCAAATGGCCTTTCGCACCGGCGTCATGGCGACTTCTTTCCGCAAGTGCGCAACTTATAGGGGCTCATCGGAAAGCTCGCTTGACCGGTCTTGCGCCGTCGGCGACCGGTGGGAGCGGGCTGACGTGCGCCGGTGATTGCCGAGCGGCGGCTGACGGGCCTAGGCTGGTTTTGGACGAACGGAGGAGGGGGTTCATGACCGTGTTCCGACGACTTACGGCAGTGGCGCTTGGGTTGGCGGCGGGCGTGGCGCTGCAGGCCTCGGCGGTGGCGCAGACGACCCTGCGCGTGGTGATGCATTCGGATTTGAAGAGCTTTGATCCGATCTGGAGTGGCGCCTACATCGTGCGCGACCACGGCTACCTGATCTGGGACACCTTGTTCGCCATGGACGAGAAGTTTCAGATCAAGCCGCAGATGGTCGACAAGTGGGCCGCCAGCGACGATGGGCTGACCTGGACGTTCACGTTGCGCGATGGCTTGGAGTGGCACGATGGCTCGCCGGTCACCACGGAGGACGTGATCGCCTCGCTGAAGCGCTGGGCGGCACGCGACTCGATGGGCCAGAAGCTAGCGCTGTCCCTGAAGGAATGGCAGGCGGTTGACGCCAAGACCTTCCGCATCGTGCTCAAGGACCAGTTCGGCCAGGTGGTCGAGGCGCTGGGCAAGCCCAGCGTCGTGGTGCCGTTCATCATGCCCAAGCGGCTGGCCGAGACCGATCCCTTCAAGGCGATCGAGGAGGTGATCGGCTCCGGGCCCTTCATCTACAAGAAGGACGAATGGAAGCCCGGCGAGAAGGTAGTCTACGTCAAGAACCCGAAGTACAAGCCGCGCGCGGAACCTGCGTCGGGCCTCGCGGGCGGCAAGGTCGCCAAGATCGACCGGGTCGAGTGGGTCTGGATTCCCGATCCGCAGACCCAGGTCAACGCACTGATCAACGGCGAAATCGACATGATTCAGACCGTGTCGCACGACCTGCTGCCGTTGATCGAAAAGGACAAGAACATCACCTTGGTGAAGAGCAGCGTCGGGCTGCAGTACATCTTCCGGCCCAACTGGCTGATCGCGCCGTTCAACAACGCCAAGATCCGCCAGGCCGCCGCTATGGCGCTCAACCAGGAGGATTTCCTCAAGGGCATCATTGGCGATCCACGCTACTGGCGGACCTGCAAGTCGCTGTTCCCCTGCGGCTCGCCACTGGCCAGCGACGCCGGCACCCAGGGCTGGATGGAAGGCAACGCCGCCAAGGCGCGCGAGATGCTGAAGGAGGCTGGCTACGACGGCACCGTCGTGGTGATTCCCTATCCCACCGACCTGCAGGTGATCGGCAACATGGGGCCGATCGCCAAGTCGCTGCTGGAAAAGGCCGGCTTCAAGGTCGAGGTGCAGCCCAGCGATTGGCAGAGCATGGTCAACCGGCTGATCAGTAAGAAGGGGCCACCGTCAGAGGGCGGCTGGAGCGCCTTCCTGACCGCCTGGAGTCATATCGACATCCTCGATCCGTTGATGACCCCGTCGCTGGTCTCGACCTGCGACAAGGCGCGGGCCGGGTGGCCGTGCGACGAGAAGATGGAGAAGCTGCGCGACGACTTCGCTCGCGCCACCGATCCGGCGAAGAAGAAGGCGATCGCCGAGGAAGTGCAGACGTACAACCTCCAGGCTGTCACACACGTGCAGCTTGGCGAGTGGTTCAACGTCACGGCCATCCGCAAGAACATTACCGTCGCCGCCGTGCCGCCGCCGATCACGGTGTTCTGGGGAGTCGAGAAGAAGTAGGGCGCGGATCCGCCTCTCCCCACCGGGGAGAGGTGGATGGCGTTTGTCGGTCGCGTGCGTCGGCGTCACACCGTGATGCCGGCCGCCTTCAGGACATCCAGCAGTGGCGTCTTGTAGGTCGTGCCGTCCGGCGCCGACTGCGCCGGCGTGCGTGGCGTGGTGAAGGCCGACTTGATGAAGCCGTCCCACTTGGTCTGGCCGGTGCCATTCTCGCCGTGGTCGGACTCGGCGGCGGTGTCGTACTTGTTGATAATCTTCTGCGCCGTGCCGTTGTACTTCTTCAGGATCGGCGCGACGTCGACGTTGAGCGCCGCCTGGTCCTTGTAGACGTTGGCCTTCAGCTGCATGAGATCGATGAACAGGTCGCGGGCGATCAGGGCGACGATGTCGTAGTGGCCCTGCTCGTGCTTGAGGATCTGGGCCGGCGTGCGCAGCTTCTTGGCGTTGATGGCGTCCATCTTCTTCCAGCTCTTCGAGGCGTTGAAGTTGATGGTGATCGTGATGTTGTCGTTCATCACGAACTCGCCGGTAGTGGCATCCTTAACGCCCGTCACTGCCGGCAACGTGAAGTCGGCGCTAGTGAAGGCGAGGTGGGTGCTGCCGGCGGGCGGCGTGCCGGTGAAGTCCGTCCAGGCCAGAGTCTTGAACAAGCCGACCAGTTTCGAGGGCATAGACAATTCCTCCTTGTGACGCCGCCAGTCTCGCGCTGCCAGCGATCTCCGACAGCAGCCGTTGTAGCACCGTTCGCATTGTACCGTACCCGGTGGATCGCCGGGCGCCTCTCCCCCCGCGACATCAGATATGGCAGTATCTGGTGCATGAACCAAGCCACGGTGATCGAGGTCTTGAAAAACCAAGCGGCCGGCTGGCGTGAGGCCGGTGCGACCCGGCTATTCATGTTCGGCCCGCGCGCCCGGGGCGCTGATCGGTCGTACAGCGACCTCGATCACTTCATCGACTACGCGGCGGCGGACGACGCTTAGTCAGACGTCCGTGAATCGCGCCAAGGAGAGGTCCGCCGATGAATGAGCGTCGCCGCCTGGCAGCCATCGTCGCCGCCGACGTCGCGGGCTACTCCCGCCTCATGGGCCGCGACGAGAGCGGAACCTTGTCGGCGCTGAAGGCGCGGCGCGTGGCGTTGATCGACCCGCTGATCACCGAACATCACGGTCGCATCGTCAAGACGACTGGCGACGGCCTGCTGCTGGAATTTTCCAGCGTCGTCGATTCCGCGCGGTGCGCGGTCGCGCTGCAGGAAGGCATGGCGCGGCTGAACGCCGACGTCGCCGCGGACCACCGCCTCGAGTTGCGGGTCGGCATCAATGTCGGCGATGTCATTGTCGACGGCGATGACATCTTCGGCGACGGCGTCAACGTCGCGGCGCGGCTCGAGCAGACTGCGTCGCCAGGCGGCATCTGCCTGTCAGATCGCGCCTACCAGGAGGTCAGGGGACGCATCGAGGCGGCCTTTGTCGATGGTGGGCGACGCGAGCTGAAGAATATCAGCGAGCCCGTCCAGGTATGGATGTGGAGCGGCACGGCCTCGGCGCCGCCGCTGCGGGATGGCGGCGCGGCGGCCAAGTCGTCGGAACAGGCCTCCATCGCGGTTCTGCCCTTCAGCGTTCTGTCGGAGGATCCCGGCGTCGGGTTTCTCGCCGATGGCCTGGCCGAAGACGTGACGGCGTTGCTGGCGCGCATGCCCGGCTTCTTCGTGGTGTCACGCTCGTCGTCGTTCGCCTTCCGGGACCGCGCCGCCGACGTGCCGCGGATCGCCCGCCAGCTTGGCGTGCGCTATATCGTTGAGGGCAGCCTGCGCGACGCATCGGGTGCCATGCGCGTCGCGATCCAGCTCACCGACGCGGCGACCGGTCGGGTCCTGTGGTCGCGCCGCTTCGAGGCGCAGCGGTCCGCGACACTCGACCTGCAGGATGAGATTGCGCGGAACATCATCGCCGAGATCGAGCCCGAGCTGACCCGGGCCGAGATCGCCGTGATCCGGCGGCAGCGTCCGGAGAACGTCGACGCCTGGGGCTTCTACCGGCAGGCCGTGGGCGCCATCGCGCTCAAGGGCTGGCGCGAGGAGGCGGTCGCCGAGGCGCGGCAGCATCTGCAGCGGGCGCTCGGCCTCGACGACAACTTCGGGCTGGCCCACGCTCAGTTCGCCGTTCTGACGGCGGTTGCGCAATCGGTCGGGCTGCTTGACGGGTCAGAAGCAGTCCGGCTGTCGGCCGAGACGGCCGCCGAATCGGCGATCGCGCTGGACGAGGGCAGCTCGGAAGTCCTGGGCTACGCCGGATGCGCCTTCTCCGATCTCGGCCAGCACCGCCGCAGCATCGAGATCCTGGAACAGGCGGTCGAGATCGACCCCAGCAACGCCCAGGCGCACGTGGCGCTGGGCGCCGCCATGACCGTAGCCGGCCAGCGGGAGGCCGGAATCAGCACCATGCGCCATGGTATTCGCTTGAGTCCGCGCGACCAACGCCTGGCGTTCTGGCGCTGGGCGCTGGGGAACGCGTTGCTCAGGACCGGGCGGTTTGACGAGGCGCTGGAGGAGGCGCGCGCCGCCGGGCGCATTGACCCACGGCTGCATCTGGCCCGACTGCTGGAAGCTGTGGCACTGGCCGCACGTGGCGAGGAAGCGCCGGCCCACGCTGCGCTGGCGGCCGCGCGCAAGCTGCGCCCGCGTCTGACGCTGGAGGAAGTGGCGCAGTCTCACGGCCGCTTCGGGGCGAAGCAGGTCAACCGGCTTTGGCAGGCAGGCTGAACCGCGACGCAGGCGCGCTCACGCTTGGCGCCATTCGGCCTTCCGGGCGATCCGTCCGACCCTGTGGACTTCGTCTCGTTTCGGAGCTAGACTTTTTTCTGATCTGGTTTAGAAAATAGCGCCAAGCGGAGGAAGCCATGACCGACCATCCGAGCGACGCGCATATCACGCACGACCCGGCCTACAAGGTCGTGGCGCCGGACGACTTCCCGGCCATGATCGACGTCGACCGCTACGAGACCCGGTCTGATGCCTTCGACACCATCATCGGCCAGACCCACGACCATTTCTGGGACCCGTTCAACCCGGCCTACCTCGACTACGCGCAGCCCTTCGACATCACGCGCGAGTACATCATGCCGCCGGAGCGGGTGCCGGAGCTGAATTGCGCCGTGCGCGACAAGCTGGACGAGGGCCAGCGCGTGCGGTTGGCCAACAACATTACCCGCTTCCGCATGTCGGGCATCCTGCATGGTGAGCAGGGGGCGTTGTCGCTCTCTGCCTCGCTGTGCGACATCCTGCTCGACCCCGGCGCGCAAGAATATGCCGCCAACCAGGCGCGCGAAGAGGCGCGGCATGTCGCCGGCTTCGGCCGCTATATCAAGGCGCGTTGGGGCAAGCCCTATCCCTGCAGCGACGAGCTCGGCAAGTTCCTCAACGAGATCGTGCTGTCGCCGATCGTCTACAAAAAGCTGATCGGCATGCAGGTGATGCTCGAGGGGCTCGCCATGGGTGCCTTCGCCGACACCTACATGTACACCCGCGACCCGCTGCTCAAGCGGCTGATCCAGCTGGTGATGACCGACGAGTCCTTCCACCACAAGTTCGGCAAGATCTGGGCCGACCGCACCCTGCCCAGGCTGACCCGCGAGGAACACGAGAAGGTCGAGGACTGGACAGCCCACGTCTTCGAGTCGCTGCTGTTCAACCTCACCAGCATCAGCCAGCGCACTTACATCTACGAGGAGCTCGGACTTGACTGGCGCTGGGTCAAGGAGGCGGTCCGCGAATCGTTCGGCGGCAACATGCGCCGCGAGGCGATGAAGGAAGACACCAACATCTTCCGCGTGCTGATCAAGACCTTGCTAAAGGCCGGCATCATCACCGACCGCACCCGGCATGTGTACGCCGCCTGGATCGACATGGACGAGCTAAAAGGCGAAGGCGAGTACATGGTTGGCGAGGCGATCGCCGCCGAGGGCATCGAGGTACTGCGCGAAATCAACCGCAAGCGCCGCAACGTCAACTTGCGCGCGGCGTAGCCTTCCTCGATTTCGCTGTATTCTCTGAGGCGCGCGACAGCTGTCGCGCGCCTTTGTCATGGTGCATCGCGCGGAACAGGAGTGGCGCGCGCCCGGTGGATAACGCTACAGAGCGGGATCACCATGCGGAGACCCCCATGACCGCCGGCCGCCGACTGCGCGACATCATCGCAAGCGAGGGCCTGGCGCACGCCATGGCGGCGCACAATCCGCTATCGGCGCGGCTGGCCGAGCGCGCCGGCTTTCACGCCATATGGGCCAGCGGCTTCGAGTTGTCTGCCGCCTACGGCGTGCCCGACGCCAGCCTGCTGTCGCTGAACCAGCACCTCGACATGACCCGCGCGATCGCCGAGCAGGTCGCGACCCCGGTGATCGCCGACATCGACACCGGCTACGGCAACGCCATCAACGTCATGCACGTGGTCGGCGCCTATGGCCGCGCCGGCGTCGGCGCCATCGTGATGGAGGACAAGATCTTCCCCAAGGACACCAGCCTGCTGGCCGGTGGCCGCCAGGAGCTGGTCCGCGTCGAAGAATTCCAGGGCAAGATCGAGGCGGCACGCGCGGCATGCCCTGATCCGGACATGCTGGTCATCGCGCGGACCGAAGCGCTGATCGCCGGCGCCGGCATGGAGGAGGCGCTGAAACGGGCACACGCCTACGCCGCGGCCGGTGCCGACATGATCCTGGTACACTCCAAACAAAAGACGCCGGCCGAAGTGCTTGAGTTTGCCCGGCGCTGGGATGGCAGCCGCAAGATCGCGCTGGTCCCCACGGCGTATCCCGAGCTGACCGAGGCCGACATGAAGGCTACCGGCAAGATCGGCTTGGTGATTTATGGCAATCACGCCATCCGCGCCGCCGTCACGGCGATGCAGGAGGTCTTCGCACAGATCCGCCGCGACGGTGGCATTGCTGGCGCCGACCGGCGCATCGTGCCGGTCGAAGCGATCTTCGAGCTGCAAGGTGTGCCGGCGATGAAGAGCGCCGAGGGGCGGTTCCTGCGATAGCGCCTGGCGGCCTTGCTGTCACGGTGGCCGATGGCCGACGGCGCTGGCCTACATTCCGTCGCGGTAGCCGGGATGCAGCGACGGCAGTGACGCCGCCTGCTGGTCGGCGGCACGGGCGCTGCCGGCAAAGGTGATCGTACGGCGCCGCGATGCCACCATGCCCCGGCCTTCACACAGCGCCGCGGTATCGCTGGCGCTGGCGCTGAGCTTCTCGGCCATGATGCCGCAGGCCGCCGCCGACGTCGCCGGTACGGACATGCCGGCCCGCAGGCGCGGGTCGTACAGCGACTCCAGGATCAGCCGGTCGGTATCCGTCAGGTACGCCTGGTCGGCGTGGCGGTAGCTCAACACGCTGAATACCGAATGGGCGTGGCCGCGGAAGCCGAAACCATGCATCACCTCATGGTTGATGCAGCGCGTGATGCGGCCCGGGTTGGCCAGATTCACGTGAATGTCAGCCCGGACCATGCTGCCATTGTCGGTCCAGTCGACCGACGAACGGCAAGGCGACTTGCCGGGCGTGTCGCCGGTGTTGGCCCGAACGAAGAAGTTGGCGCGCGGATCGCGCCAGTCCACCCGGTTGACGGGCACCCGTGTGACGGCGCCGAAGGCGCGCACCACGGCTTCGACGTCGGCGGCATATGCCGCCATGCCGGACTGATCGGAAATGGCGAGGAAGATCGGGCTGGTCCAGCGCGCCAGTTCGGAAGCCGGCGCGGTGTCGATCCGCAGCGCAGCTTCGTCAAAGGCCTGGACCGCTTCCCTCAGCGACACGCGCCCAACGAAATCGCTGGCTCCACCCGTGCCGACCGATCCGCCTGCCAACATCAGAGACACAACGGCTACCTTAACGCCCTTGCGCCACGCCCCTACGCCCATGAGTTACTTCCTAAAATGATTTTCTGAACAATGACTGCAACTACGAATTCACTAGGGAAAATCCCAATATAAGAACATCGTAGGGGATGAGCCTCGGGTCATCAATCAGATTGGCTCCGGACCGCACCAAAGTTTGGTTCAAACCGGCTGGATCAATCGCGCCCTAGTGTCGACCATCAGGAACCGCACAAATAGTTGTGGGCTTGGTGCATGCCAAAGCGGTTGATGCATACCGACCCGATCGAGGCGCGAGCCGGTGCCCCATTCGGCACGGGTGCGACGGCGGCGTGGGCTAGGGCGACTCCGCCTGTGGATCGGAAGCTCGGTTGCCAAAGCTGGCGATCCGTCCGTTGGCTGGCGGCCGGTTGGCACAGGCGGACTCCACTGCCTCGCGCCCCAAGCCGAGCCTGTCGCCGATAAGGGTGCAGGCGGCGAGGGCGGCGTCTGCGACCTTCATGCCGGGTTGCAGGCGCGGATCGTACAGCGTTTCCAGCAGCAGGCGGTCGGTCGGAGTGATCTGAGCCACCTCGGCGGCGCGGTAGCTCAAGATGCTGGGGGCGCCGTGCGGATGCGAACGGAAGCCGAAACCGTGCAAGATCTCGTGGTTGATGCAGCGTTCCAGCGACGCCCGGCCATTGAGGAAAAGCTCGATCTCGACGCGCACGATATGGCCGGCCTGCGACGACACGGCGGCACGGCAGGCGGCGCGACCCGCAGGGTCGGCCGGACGCAGCAGGAAATTGCGTCGCGGGTCGTCGGCGGCGACCGGGAAGACGACTACGCCGGCGATGGCGCCAAGCCGGTTCACGGCGGCGATGATCTGCGGCGCATGCGGCCGCAGTTCGGTGCCCGGGTCGATGGCGACAAAAATCGGCTGGGTCCAGCGCACGAGGTCGGCCGGCGTTGTGTCGTTGACGCGAAGGGCAGCTTCGTCGAAAGCCCGGGCCGTCATCAGCAACGCCGCCGAAAGATCGCCCCGGCCGCCGTTGGAGGGATGGGCGTCCAGCATGTCGTTGGCCAGCGTCGGCGTGGCCAAGAGGCTGGCGAGCCACCCGAGGCGGACCGCGCCCGTGACAGCCGCGACTCGCAACGCCTTGCGGCTGCTCAGTGAGATTTTGTGTAGCGCTGTCACCGCTGGCGCTGCCGGGCAGCGCAAACTGAGGCAAGCCAACATATTCGTCCTGAAAAGATACTTGTTGAGCGAATAGGAACCGCAGGCAAATACAGACTGATTCAAGTAACTGAAGAGCTTATGGACCGCGGCTGTGCTGCGCAACAAGATTAAGCTCAACGCATAAGCTGGTTCGGACGATGATCAGGCAGCGACCATCCATCCGCATGCTAGTGCATGATGTCGACTCTCACGTTCGGCCTGACAGCCATATGTTGATAGAATTCCATCAGTTGGCGCAGAGTGTTACCAGGGTTTGTGTCTTCCGGTGCGTCCTGCCACCCGCCAAATGCCAGCCAATAGCGCGGCGCCAAGGGGTATAACAAACGATAGCGTCAACCTGGTTCTGCCAGCGCCACCATCCAGCCATTGGCCCGCTTGTCTGTTTCCGGCCGCGCGACGCAGAGTGCGCCCTGACAAACCTGGCGGGGGATCGAGATGGACCAGAGCGGGCGCAGCCGTCTGCTGTTGGAAATCGACCTGGCGCAGGCCGGCAGGGCGACGGGCTTCATCCGCGTGCCCCATTCCGTGCACCGCTCGGCCTACGGCTGGCTGCCGATCCCCGTGGCGTGCATCAGCAACGGCGTCGGCCCACGCGTGCTGCTGATGGCGGGAAACCACGGTGACGAATGGGAAGGGCAAGTGGCACTCGGGCGATTGATCCGCGAACTCGATCCGGCACAGGTGCGCGGCCGCGTGATCATCCTGCCATCGGCCAATTTCCCGGCGGCAATCGCCGGCAGCCGTACCTCGCCGATTGACGACGGCAACCTGAACCGCAGCTTTCCCGGCGATCCCGACGGCACGGTCACGCAGCAGATCGCGTTCTTCATCGAACAGGTGCTGCTGCCGCAATGCGACTACGCCTTCGATTTCCACTCGGGCGGTAGTTCGCTGATGTACATCCCCAGCACCCTGTGCCGGCAAGATCCCGATCCGGCCGGGATGGACAAGCTGCTCGGCCTGATGCGCGCGTTCGGCGCGCCGCTCGGCTGGATCGGCACGGCACTGCAGGGCATGGACCGCACCCTGACCGCGGCGGCGCGCCGCCAGGGTGTGATTAGCATCGGAACCGAGTTGGGCGGCGGCGGACAGGTGACGCCGACTGTGCTGAAACTGGCGGAGGAGGGAATCCGGCGGCTTTTGGCGCAGGTTGGCGCCTATGTCGGGCCGGTGCCGCCCGCTCCACCGACGCGCCTGCTACGGCTTGGTGGCGGCGACTACTACGTCTATGCACCCGATGATGGGGTGTTCGAGCCGCTGGCCGAATTGGGTGACGAGGTCAGAAAGGGCCAGCCGGCCGGTCACATCCACTTCCATGATACGCCCTGGCGTGAACCGAGCCCGGCGCACTTCGACCATGACGGCGTGGTGATCTGCAAACGCGTGCCCGGCCTCAGCAAACGCGGCGACTGCCTGTACCATCTCGGGTCGCCGTACGACGCCTGACCGACGCGGTCGCCGGCCGACCCCAGGAACGATCGCTCGTCCACTGTCTGCCGCGACTATTCGGCCGCCTGCGCGATCCCCGGCGTGGCGATGCCATCGGCGATCCATTTGCGGCCAAGGTCCGCCAGCTGATCGAGCACCCCGCCCAGCTCTCGGCCACGGCCAGTCAAGGCGTAGGTGACCTTGGGCGGGATGGTGGGCTCGTAGTCGCGACTGATCAGGCCTGCCTGCTCCAGGGCGCGCAGCCGCTCGGTCAGCATCTTGGCTGAAACGCCGGTGA
>DATFGV010000278.1:0-2914 GCA_035249115.1 Vineibacter sp. | reverse complement strand
TCGTCAAAGTAGGCCTGGATAGTCATCCCGCTATGTTCTGCAAAAGAGACAGAAGGGCCGGGATCGCTCCCGGCCCTTCGCCTTGAACCGCCGATGGAAGGGGCGCCTACCCCTTCGCCATGCGCTCCTTGAGCATGCCGTCGAGCGTGTCGAGGAACTGCTGCGTCGTCTGCCACGGCTCGTTGGGGCCGATCAGGATCGCCAGGTCCTTGGTCATCTTGCCACCCTCGACGGCATCGACGCAGACCTTCTCCAGGGTCTCGGCGAACTTCACCACGTCGGGCGTGCCGTCGAAGCTGCCGCGGTACTTCAGGCCCTGCGTCCAGGCGAAGATCGAGGCGATCGGGTTGGTCGAGGTCGCCTTGCCCTTCTGGTGCTCGCGGTAGTGGCGGGTGACGGTGCCGTGTGCCGCCTCGGCCTCGACCGTCTTGCCGTCGGGCGTCAGCAGCACCGAGGTCATCAGGCCGAGCGAGCCGAAGCCCTGCGCCACGGTGTCGGACTGCACGTCGCCGTCGTAGTTCTTGCAGGCCCAGATGAAAGCGCCGTCCCACTTCAGCGCCGAGGCCACCATGTCGTCGATCAGGCGGTGCTCGTAGCCGATGCCCTTGGCCTTGAACTTGTCGGCGAACTCTTCGTTGAAGACCTTCTGGAACAGATCCATGAAGCGGCCGTCGTAGCGCTTGAGGATGGTGTTCTTGGTCGACATGTAGACCGGCCAGCCGCGCATCAGGCCGTAGTTGAAGGCGCTGCGGGCGAAGCCGATGATCGAGTCGTCGAGGTTGTACATGGCGAGCGCCACGCCGCCGCCGGGGAAGTCGAAGACGTTGTGCTCGATCACCTTGCCGTCGGCGCCCTCGAACTTGATCGTCAGCTTGCCCTTGCCGGGCACCACGAAATCGGTGGCGCGATACTGGTCGCCAAAGGCGTGGCGGCCGATGACGATCGGCTTGGTCCAGCCCGGCACCAGCCGCGGCACGTTCTTGCACACGATCGGTTCGCGGAAGATGGTGCCGCCGATGATATTGCGGATGGTGCCGTTGGGCGACTTCCACATCTCCTTGAGCTTGAACTCCTTCACCCGCGCTTCGTCGGGGGTGATGGTGGCGCACTTGACGGCGACGCCGTGCTGCTGCGTCGCCTTGGCCGAATCGACGGTGATCTGGTCGTTGGTCTTGTCGCGCGACTCGACGCCGAGGTCGTAGTACTTCAGGTCGATATCGAGATAGGGCAGGATCAGCTTGTCCTTGATGAACTGCCAGATGATGCGGGTCATCTCGTCGCCGTCCATCTCGACGACCGGGTTCTTCACCTTGATCTTGGCCATGGAGCAACCTTTTTCCGTGGAAGCGAGAGGACTCGGCGCGGCCCAACGACGCCCGGCCGGCGGGCGCCTTCTAGCGGACGGGGCAGGGGCCGGCAAGGCACCGAAACTCCTCCCCACGCGACTGCGTGGGGAGGTGGCCCGAACGGCCGGAGGGGAGCCGGCGAGGTGTCCCTTACGCCAGACCGAACCCTTGTTGCAAAGACCACGTCGGCTCCCCATCCGGCCTTCGGCCACCTTCCCCGCAAGCGGGGAAGGAACTAGGTCTTTTCAATCTTGGCCGGCGCGCGATCGAGCGGCATGGCGGCCAGCGCGGGCAGCACGTCGTCGATCCGGTCGACAAATCGGATGTAGTCGCGCAGCGCCGGCCGCGCGAAGCCGGTGGTGACGCAGCGCTCGATCAGGGCCCGGAGCGGCTCCCAGTAGCCATCGACCTCGACCACCACCATCGGCTTGCCGTGCAGCGCCAGGGTGCGCCACGACAGGATCTCGAACAGCTCCTCCAGCGTGCCGACGCCGCCGGGCAGGACGACGAAGGCGTCGGACCGTTCGAACATCGTCATTTTCCGCTCGTGCATGGTCTCGACGACGATCCGCTCGCTCAGCCGTTCATGGCCGACTTCGGCGCGCAACAGGAAGCGCGGGATCACGCCCACCACCGTGCCGCCGTCCGCCAGCGCACCGTCGGCGACCGCGCCCATCAGGCCGACGGCGCCGCCGCCATAGACCAGGCCGATCTGGTGGCGGGCCAGCAACCGGCCGAAACGCTGCGCTTCGGCGGCGTAGGCCGGGTCGCGTCCGGCGCTCGAGCCGCAGAAGACGCAGACGGCGCGCGGCGGGGCAGGGGTGGCAGTGTCCATGGCGGCCTCTTGGAACGCGCGGCTTCGGTCGCCGGCCCTCGAAAGCGGTTCCTGCGGCCGGCGCGGGATGGCATGATGCTGTTCCCATGAAGCGCAAAGCGCGTAAAGGGCAACGGACAGGCAGATGAGTCGCGAGCCAACCCCACCCCCGGGGTCGCCGCCGGCGCCAGACGACGAACAGGCGATCCGCAGCGCCGTAGCCGACCTGGCCAAGCAGCTCGGGCGAGGCGACGCGCCGCCGGCATCGACCGCCGCGCCGACGGAGCAGATTACCCAGCGGCGATCAGACTCCATGGCTACCGTCCGTCGCGTCACCATCCGGCGCCCGGCCGGTGGCAGCACGTCGCCCGGCGACGATGAAGATGTATGGGTGGTACCGGGCTCGAAAGCGGCCGCCGCCGAGGCTGCGGCGAGCGTCACGACCAGCACGGGCGCACCGGTGAGCGCCACGACGCTGGCAGGGGACGACGCGGCGGCGCGGCGGTTTCGTCCCTCGCGCTGGATACCGGGCGTCGCGACCTTGCTGGTGCTGGGCGTCGGCGTCCTTTTCTGGGCCGGCATCCTGCCGTGGCAGCGCGTCGTCGACCTGAGCATGCCGGCGTCGAACCCGACGGTCGAGGCGCGGCGGCCGGCACCACAGGCGGAAGCGCCGGCCACCGCGCCATCCACCGCGGCGCCCTCAACCACCGCACCGGCGCCATCGGCGCCCACAACCACTGCACCGGCGCCACCG
>DATFGV010000277.1:0-15754 GCA_035249115.1 Vineibacter sp. | reverse complement strand
CGGCAGCCTGCCCCGAGCTTGCCGAAGGGTCGCGAAGGATGGGCGGCAGTCTCGTTCGATCGTCTCACCGATTGGCACGATGCGCACACGGCTACCCACCCTTCGAGACGGCCGCTGCGCGGCCTCCTCAGGGTGAGGCCTGTGTCAGATGCGTTCGCCCAGCCGCGGGCGGTGAGGAAGGCCGCGCGTGAGCGACGCGATCCTGTCGCTGGAAGCGGTGTCCAAGCGCTTCGTGCGCCGCCCGACCTTGGGCGAGCGGATCGCCGCCGCCCTGGGGGCCGAGGCGCGGCCGCGCGTGGTGCACGCAGTCGATCGCGTCAGCTTGCAGTTGAGCGAGGGCGAGGTGCTGGGGCTGGTGGGCGAGTCGGGTTGCGGCAAGTCGACGTTGGGCCGTATCGCCGCAGGCATCTACGCCGCCGACGAGGGCCGCGCGCGCTTCCGCGACCAGCCGATCGCACAGGGTGCGGGCTTGTCGGTGCGCAAGACCACAACCCAAATTCAGACCGTCTTCCAGGATCCCTTCGCCTCGCTCAATCCGCGGCAGAAGGCTGGCGACATCGTCGGCGAGGGGCCGATCGTGCACGGTCTGGTCGGCCGCGGCGAGGCGACAGCCTACGTCGCCGGCTTGTTCCGGCAGGTCGGTCTCGATCCGGATTTTGCCGGCCGCTACCCGCACCAGTTCTCCGGCGGCCAGCGCCAGCGCATCGCCATCACCCGGGCGCTGGCCATGCAGCCGGCGTTCCTGGTCTGCGACGAGGCGGTGGCCTCGCTCGACGTCTCGATCCAGGCGCAAGTGCTCAACCTGTTCATCGCGCTGCGCCGGCAGCTCGGGCTCACCTACCTGTTCATCAGCCACGATCTGGGCGTGGTGAAGCACGTCAGCGACCGGGTGGCGATCATGTATCTCGGCCGCCTCGTCGAGCTGGCGCCCACGGCCGAGCTGTTCGCGGCGCCGAACCATCCCTACAGCCAGGCGCTGCTGGCGGCGGTGCCCCGGCTGGCGGAGCGCCGCCGCCGCTTCGTGCCGGTCAAGGGCGAGGTGCCGTCGGCCAGCACGCCGCCGCCGGGCTGCCATTTCCATCCGCGCTGCCCGCACGTCCTGCCGCGCTGCCGCAGCGAGATCCCTGCGTTGCGCGAGATCGCGCCCGGCCGGCTGTCGGCCTGCCACCTCAACGGCTGACGGGCGCGGTCGCGGTGTCCGGCGACTCGAATCGACTGCCAAGTGGGCAGTGGCTGGGCTATAGCTGCGCGCAGCGTAAGGGAGTTGGCCAGACGGTGGCGATCGAAGCCTTTTCTGCCGGTGCGACAGCGTGGCCGCTCGCGTCGGCCGGGGTGACCCGATGAACCGGGCGGTGCTGTCCTGCCTGACATGGCTCACGGTGCGTTTCGCGCGTCGGCCGCTCAGCCTGTTCTGGCCGATCCACTTCCAGCGCAGCGTGTGGAGCCTGGACCTGCCGGCCTTCCAGCTGGTGATCGGCAGTTCGCGCAACGTCGTGCAGCATGTCTTGGTCAGGGGCGCCGCCCGCTATCCCAAGAGCCGGGTGATGCAGCCGCTGCTGGCGCCGCTGATCGGCCGCGGCCTGTTCGCGTCGGAGGACAGCGACGTCGCCGGCATCCGCCGCATGTTCGTGCGCGCGATCGCGCAGGTGAGCGAGGCGACGATCGAGGCGACCAGCCGACGGCTGCTGGCGACGTACCAGGAGCGCTGGCAGCACGACGGTGGCGTGGAGCGGCTGCCGGTGTCGTCGGAGATGTCGCGACTGACGGTCGACATCGTGTCGGAGTGCCTGTTCCACACCCGCTTCAGCGAGGCCGAGAGCGCCGAGTTCACCGACCTGTTCTTCCGCTACCAGTTCCAGGCCAGCCCGCTGCGGCTCTACCCGTGGGTCGGCAAGCGGGTGGTCGCGCCGTTGCGCCAGTGGCGCCAGCGGCAGATCGCGGCGCGGATGCGGGCGCTGATGCGCGGCCGCTTCGCCGCCGGCCTGCGCGATACCAGCTCGCCGCTCGCCGCCAGCCCGTTCGCCCAGGCGCTGGCCGAGCGCGAGCGGGCCGGCGAGGTGGCGCTGTCCGACGAGCGCTTGCTGGACGAGGTCGCCGTCATGCTGCTGGCCGGCCACGAGACCAGCGCGTCGGCGCTGTCCTGGCTGCTGCGGACATTGGCCGGCGATCCGGCGCTGCAGGCGCGGCTGCGCGACGAGGCACGCGGCGCTGTCGGCGAGACACCGCTGATCCGCTCGGTGATCAACGAGGTGCTGCGGCTCTATCCGCCGATCCCGATCTACGCCCGCGATGCCACCGCCGCCGACACCATCGAGGACCGGTCGGTCAAGGCGGGCGCACTGGTGCTGGTCTCGCCCTGGGTGATCCACCGCCACGCCCAGCTGTGGGAGGAGCCGCGCGTCTTCCAGCCCGAGCGCTTTCTGGCGACCACGGCCAGCGAAGCCACCGGCAAGTTCCTGCCGTTCGGCTTCGGGCCGCGCGCCTGTCCCGGCAGCCGCTTCGCGATGGTCGAGATGCAGACCCTGCTGGCCGGCCTGATGCTGGCCCACCGGCTGCGGCCGCTGGCCGGCAAGACGGCGCAGCCGCTCGGCAACCTGACGACCCGGCCGGATCGCGAGATCTACATCGCGCTGGATGCCTGGCCAGCGCAGGACGCTGCGCCGGCGACGCCGCCTGAGTTGCGGCCGGCGCCGCAGCCGGCGCACGAGGACGCCTGACATGCGCCTGGGTGCCGCCATGGCCGCCGTCGTCAAGGCGCCGCTCTGGGTGGCGGCGGTGGCGACCGGCGCCAAGTCGTTCGTCGACAACCCGGTGATCGGCAGCCCGCGGCTCAATCGCTGGGGACTGCATGTCGGGCGTATCCGCCTGGCGGCGGCCGTGGCGCGGCAGCGGCGGCGCTGGCTGGCGCGGCGGGTCAGCCCGGACCACCAGCAGGCGTTCGCGCGCGACGGCTTCGTCGTGGTGCCCGACGTGCTGCCGCCGGCCGCGTTCGAGCGCCTGCGGACCGAGCTGCTCGACGAGACCTGGGACACGCGCGAGATGCGCCAGGGCAGCACGGTGACCCGTCGCGTGTTTCTGGACGCCGCCTTCCTGCAGCGCGGCAAGCCGACCCTAGCCGGCCTGCTGGAGCGCCGCGACCTGCTGGCGCTGATCCGCTACATCGCCGCCACCGGCGGCGCGCCGGCCTTCTCGATCCAGTGCATCATCGCCAACGCGGCGGGCGCCGTCGATGATCCGCAATGCGTCGTGCACGTCGACACGTTTCACTCCACCGCCAAGGCCTGGTACTTCCTGCACGACGTCGGCCCCGAGGACGGCCCGTTCCTGTTCGTGCCGGGATCGCACCGCGCCAGCCCGGCGCGATTGGCCTGGGAACGCCGCCAGAGCCTGGGCGCGCGACGCCACGACAAGCGCGACCACGCCGAGGGTTCGTTCCGCATCGCCGCCGATGAGCTCGCGGCGCTCGGCCTGCCGCCGCCGCGATCGGTGACGGTGCGCGCCAACACCCTGGTGGTCGCCGACACGTTCGGCTTCCATGGGCGCACACCCAGTCCGCGGCCGACGCGGCGGCTGGAGATCTACGCCTCGCTGCGGCGCAACCCGTTCACGCCCTGGACCGGGCTCGATCCGCTGTCGCTGCCGTTCGTGCGGGCCCGGGTCGGCTCGGCGCTTGGCCTGCTCGACCGGCTGGGCGTCGTGCGCACGCCTTACCGGCCGGTCGGCCGTGTCCGCCTCGACGCGCCGCCGCAGGTGTAGGCGGGGTCGTCGTCCGCGACAGGTCGGTCGCAAGAACCCCGCGAACGCCCCCGATCAGTCCATCTCGTCCGATCGCCTGTAGCGAACGTCGCAATGGCTGGCCCCTTGCATGATGGGTTTCGCCCGCGTGGCCGTGACGTCGGGGCCAACTCCCTCGGCCGGGGCGAAGCCGCCGCCGCACACCAGCAGAAAGCCAAGCTCCGGCGCGCCCAGCGCCTCGTGGAACGCGGAGTCTCACTCGCGCCGTCCGGTGCGTGCTTGCCGCGGCGCGCGAGGCGCACGCGCAAAATCTGACGGGCGCGGGCACCGGTCAGTCGAGCCAGCTCTTGAGATTGTCGAGATCGGACTTCCAGCCCGGATTTTCCGGCGACATCTTCGCCGCTCTTGCCATCGTTTTGACCGCTGCGCGCAAGCTGGACCGCGCTTGCCTTTCGAGTCCCATTTCCCGAAAGACTCGCCCCAATCGGTTTTGAGCGACGGCGAGGTCGCGCTGCCAGCCGGCATTGGAGGGGTCGGTCGCGGCGAGGCGCTGGAAGGTGGCGCAGTATTCGCGGTACGCGGCCAGCGCGTCGTCGAGGCGGCCTTGCTCCTGGTGTATGCCGCCGACCTTGGAATGAGCGACGGCGACTTCGCGCTGCCAGCCGGCACTGGAGGGGTCGGACGCGGCGAGGCGCTGGAAGATGGCGAGGTCCTCGCGGTACGCGGCCAGCGCGTCGTCGCGGCGGCCCTGTGCCTGGTGGATGTCGCCGACCCTGGAGTAAGCGACGGCGAGGTCGCGCTGCCAGCCGGCACTGGAAGGGTCGGTCGCGCTGAGGCGCTGCGAGATGGCGAGGTCTGTGCTGTACGCGGCCAGCGCGTCGTCGAGGCGGCCCTGCTCCTGGTGGATATCGCCGATCTTGGAGTGAGCGACGGCGAGGTCGCGCTGCGGGCCGGCATTGGAGGGGTCGGGCGCGGCGAGGCGCTGGGCGATGGCGAGGAATTCGCGGTACGCGGCCAGCGCGTCGTCGAGGCGGCCTTGCACCTGGTGGATGTCGCCGAGCTTGGAATGAGCGACGGCGACTTCACGCTGCCGGCCAGGATTGGAAGGGTCGGTCGCCACGAGGTCCCGTGAGATGGCGAGGAATTCGCGGTACGCGGCCAGCGCGTCGTCGAGGCGCCCTTTCGCTTCCAGGACATCACCGAGAAGACATTGTGCACGGGCAATGCCTGGCAGATAGGACGCGTTACGGGCAAGTTCCACGAGTCCGCGGGCCTCGGCCTCGAGCTGGGCGGCTTCTCCGCGGTCGTTGCGAACCTCAAGTGGCGAGTATAGCGCCTCGACCTTGGCCGCTCCGGTGAGCCAGCCGGCGGCGGTCAGTTCCTGCAGGCACAAAGCAAGCGCATGGCGGACTTCAGGACTTCCGCCAGAGGCGAAATCCCGTTCCAGCGCTTCGCACTGCTCGGCGGCAGCGGGCTGGTCGGTGGCGAAGAGGTGGAAGAGCGCCTCGATGCGTGCGTGGGGCTCCCGGTTGCGCACGACGTGCGCGCGGGCGCGGGCGGAGAGGGTTTTCCAGGCTACGGCGTCGGATACCCGCAGATGTTCCCGCAGCGCGAGACGCGCGGCTTCATGCACGTTAAATGTGTCCTTCCCGCGGGCAGGGAATGGCTCGAGGACCGTAAGCTTACGCAACTCCGTCAGCAGGAGGCCGCTTTCCTGGGGCGTCGTTTCGAGCAGTACGGCCAGAAAGTCGCGATCACACCAATGCGGCACGGCGGCGGCCACCAGCGCCTGCTTGATCCGCGATCGCTCGGCCTCCGCCAGCGCATGATGGGCAAAGTCCACCGTGGCGAGCGCCAGCAGCGCCGGGCTGTCCTTCGCGGCCTCAAGGATGCGCAGCTGTGCGGCGAAGCCCACGGCGCGTCACTCCGCAGGGCTGAGGAGTTGGTGAAGCGTTGAGCCTTTTCCGCGCGAGAACTCATGGGCCTGTTTGACAAATTCGAAGGTCAGGCCAGGCTTGTTTTGCCGGCCATACTCGAACCATTCCTCCGCCGTTGGCGGGATAAGTTCGATCGATGGCGAACAAACGCCTGCCCACGGTTCGCTCTGCCGCGAAATCGGACGCTGACCGACGATGATGACGCGCAACCACGGCGCGCCAATGACGGCGAGCAATAGGTTATCCTTTACCCACCGCTCGGTTTTGCCGGCCTGTTCAAAGGTGTCGAAGATGAGCAGCGTCGGGTGGGCGGCGGTTTCGAGAGAGGCGAATACACTGGCGAGTTGCGCGGACACCGCTGTGCCAGCCGTAGGTTCTTTCACCTTGAGCCGCTCGGCGAAGGCGCGCAGCTCACCATCCATGTCGGAAGATCCTTTGAAGTCGAACCGTCCGCGGGTGAGATCTGCAATCTTGAACGAATTGCTGAGGAACTGCTTGGTTAGATGGGATTTGCCGGTTTCGCTCACGCCGTGAATCGGGAGAATTCGAAACGGCGCGGCCCGCGTAATGAGCTGCGCAAAGGCGCGCTGCGCCGCCGTGTGGTCTGCGACCGGCCAATCGAGCGGCGGCGCCTGCTCGGGCCAATCCGGGCCTGGTTGCGCATCGCTGGTGTAGTGGTCCTTGGGATTTCCTTCGTTGATCGCCAAGCGCTGAAGGATCAGGGTGGCGGCCGCGGCCGGAGTCTCGTCGTCGAGGTCGATGAATCCAGCGAGTCCGTAAAGCCCTTCGCCTTCCACCAAATCAAAGCGGCAGAGCATCACTTTCGATGATTTTCGTTTCTTTATGAGGCTGTAGATGGCCTTCCATTCGAGGCCGGTCCATTCCTTCTTCTCGTAGTCCTTGCACAGAACCGCGACGACGAGGTCAGAGTGCTCGCGGTAAAGCGGGGGAAGATAGAAGGCGAGATCGTCGCGCGCGAACTCGGGCTTGTGGTATTTGTCGTAGAGGATTTCTTGCTCGCTGAAGCGCCTGGCGAGGATCTCCGCGACCTGCGCGACGAAGTCCCGCTTTTCCCCGGCGAATGAAAAGGCAATGCGGAAACGTTTGCTCATGCGATGCGATCGCCAACTTCGATCGACCTCTCGAGGGCCGCGCCGATCGCCGCGCTCCTTGGCGTGACCGGCATGGCGCTGGCCGACTATTATGACGAGCTTACGTTACACGCGGCCGGTGCTGGCCGGAAGCGTTTTTCTCGTGGATCGCGAGCCTGCGCGGGCCGAAGCGCTGACCCGCGCCGCCTATCACGCGGCGTTCGGCTTGCTTGACCGTCCGGGCGTCGTGCCTACCCCACCGGCCGGTCGGCCATGTCCGCCTCGACGCGCCGCCGCAGGTCTAGGTCGGCGACGCAGGCCAAGTCTTCCGTCGTGCCGGCGGAGCCGTGCGTGGCGTGGCGCAGTCGAGGGACCTTGTTTCCTCAACACGGGCCGCCGTTGGTGAAGCAAGGTCCCTCCACGCGGCCCTTCGGGCCTTGGTCGGGACGACGGATATTGACGACCCGCGCGGTGTCTAGTTCCGCAGCGTGGCGCGCACGGCGCTGCCGCTGGTGACGATGCCGGTCACGCTGCCGACCAGGAACAGCAGCTTCTGCAGCTCGGTGAGCGGCGCGCTGGAGACGTAGATGATGTCCTTGTTCTGCATCGGAAAGCGCCGGGCGTGGAAGTACGAGCGCGCATCGCGCATGCTCATGCGGTAGACCACCGGCACCACGGCCGCGCCGGGCTGCACCTGCCGCGTCGGGTCAAGTTCCTTGGCCAGGCCGACCGGCTCGTAGCGGAACAGGAAGACGCCGTCGGGATCGGCCTGCAATTCGAGCAGGCCGCCGGCCTTGGCGATCGCTTCCTCCATGGTCAACTCGATGCTCTCGAACGAGATCACGGCGTTCTTGAAGGTCGCGCCGAACGCCGTGTAGGTCTGCGGCTGGCGCACCGCCGTGATCACGTCGCCGGGCAGCACGTAGATGTTCTCGGCCGGATTGTTGAGCACGGCCTGCATCGGCACCGTGACGCTGCGTCCGCCGCGCAGCAGGTTGATGTAGGTCTCATGCACCGGCGCGCGGATGCCGCCCGCCGCCGAAATGATGTCCAGCAGCCGGTCGCCGCGCACCGTCAGAGGGACGCGCGCCCCGGCGGTGACCTCGCCGGTGACGGTGGCGGTGTTGCTGACATTGCGCGAGATCGTCACCAGCGCCTGCGGCTCGATCGCCTTGCCGGCGAGCTGGGTGACGACCTGCGCCTCGACCTGCGGTGGCGTCATGCCGACGACCCTGATGCGGCCGGCGTAGGGCACGGTGATGGCGCCGTCGTTCGACACTACCTGGTCGGGGATCGTCACCGAGCGCGAGCCGGTGCCGGTGCGGTCGACCACCGGCGAGGAGAACAGGCCGCCGCCGGCCGCCTCCCAGATGGTCACCGTGACGCCGTCGCCGACGCCGATCCGCTGGACCGGCACCGGACGCCCGTCGCCGAAGCGGCCCTGGAAGGTATCGCCACGCCGCTTGCGCACGATCTCGGCGGTACGTTCGTCGACGTCGACGACCAGGTACCTTGCCAGCTCGTCCTGCGAAACCTGGGCCACGACATCGGCGGCCAACGGGCCTTGCGACGGCAAGGACCCGCAGCCGGTCAGGACGGCCAGGGCGGCGGCGGCCGACAGCGACAACAAGACGCGAACCATCAGGATGTCCATGCGCGCGAGCGCGGCTAGATGCACCAACGACTTGCCATCCGCAACAGGTTAGATCGCACCCGGCCGGACGATCATACACACGCCACCACGCGGACCATGCGCGCGACTATACGACGCGCCGGCATCAGAGGAAGCGGATTATGAGCCGACCACAGGGCGAAGGCCACTGCGCCGCAATGGGCGATAACGCGGTCCGCCAGCTTGACACGGTTGTCCCATGGTGCTGCATCTGTCGGTCATGTCACTACGGCTTGCGGCGCCGTCCAGCGCGGCATTCGGCGTGAGGGCGGGTGCATGAATTTTGCCATCGAGCGGTTGAAGTTCAGGGACGTCGTGCTGGTCCGGGGCAAGCGTTTCGAGGATCCGCGCGGCTACTTCATGGAGACATGGTCGGCCGACGCCTTCCAAAAACTCGGGATTGCCGGCGGGTTCGTGCAGGATAACCAGTCGCTGTCGAGCCAGGCGGCCACGGTTCGCGGCTTGCACTTCCAGACGCCGCCCTTCGCGCAGGCCAAGCTCGTACGGGTGCTGCGAGGATCGGTGTACGACGTCGTTGTCGATCTGCGCGTCGGGTCGCCGACCTACGGCGACTGGTGCGGCACCATCCTGAGCGCCGACGAGCCCGAGCAGCTTTACATCCCTAAAGGCTTCGCGCACGGATTTGCGACGCTGCAGCCCGACACGATCATCGCCTACCGGGTCGACGCGCCCTACGCGCCGGCCTGCGACGCGGGGATATTCTGGAACGATCCAGCCATAGGAATCGACTGGCCGTTCGATGCGGCCCGCGCTGTCCTGTCGGCCAAGGATGCGGCGCTGCCGCGCCTGGCCGACATCGCCAGTCCGTTCGTCTTCGGACACGACAACGTGGTTGAGACCGTCCAGCGACGCCCGGCAATGCCGCGACCGGCGTAGCGAGAGCGGCGCTGATGGCGGCGGGCGAGGGCGCGGTGAACCTGCTGGTGTTCGGTGCCGGCGGCCAGTTGGGTCGCGAGATCGCCGACACGGTGCGCCGGCAAGGCGTCGTCGCCACCCTGCTGTCGCATGCCGAGGCCGATATCGCCGATCGAGCGGCGGTCGCGGCGGCGATGGCGCGGGCCGCGCCGAGCGTGGTGGTGAACGCCGCCGCCTACACCAAGGTCGACCAGGCGGAGATCGAGCCGTCGCAGGCCGAGCAGGGCAACCGTGAGGGTCCGGCGGCGCTGGCCGACGCCTGCGCGCGCGCCGGCGTGCCACTGATCCATATTTCGACCGACTACGTGTTCGACGGCAGCAAGCCCGCGCCCTATGTCGAGGCCGATCCGGTGGCGCCGCTGGGCGTCTATGGCGTCTCCAAGGAGGCAGGCGAGCGCGAGGTCCGTGCCCGCCTGGACCGGCATGTCATCCTGCGCACCGCCTGGGTGTATGGGGTGTACGGCCACAATTTCCTGAAGACGATGCTGAACCTGGCGCGCCAAAAAGACAGTTGGGGCGTGGTCGCCGACCAGCGCGGCAATCCGACGGCGACCGCCGACTTGGCCGAGGCGGTGCTCGCCGCCGCGGCGCAAGCGGCAGCCGGCACCGCGTCATGGGGCACCTACCATTTCGCCGGTAATGGCGCGGCCACCTGGCATGACTTCGCCAGCGAGATCGTCGACGCCCAGAGCCGCTTCACCGGCCGGCGGCCGACGGTGAACGCGATTACGACGGCGGACTATCCGACGCGGGCGCGCCGGCCGGCCAATTCCTGCCTCGACAGCAGCCGTTTCGCGGCGACGTTTGGTGTCACGGCGCGGCCGTGGCGCGAGCGTACCCGCGAGGTCGTGGGCGCGTTATTGTCGACCGCGACGTAGGGACGGACCATGAAGGGCATCATCCTCGCCGGCGGCTCCGGCACGCGGCTCGCGCCGATCACCACCGCGGTGTGCAAGCAGCTGCTGCCGGTCTACGACAAGCCGATGATCTACTATCCGCTGTCGACCCTGATGCTGGCCGACATCCGCGAGATCCTGATCATCACGACGCCGCGCGACCAGGGCCTGTTCCGCGACCTGCTGGGCGACGGCGCGCAGATCGGCCTGTCGCTGTCCTACGCAGTCCAGGACGCGCCGCGCGGCCTGGCCGACGCCTTTATCGTCGGCCGCGATTTCGTCGGCGACTCGGGCGTGGCGCTGATCCTCGGCGACAACCTGTTCTACGGCGACGGTCTGACCGGGCTGATGCAGCAGGCCGCGGCGCGGCGCCGGGGCGCCAGCGTCTTCGCCTACAGGGTCGCCGACCCGGCGCGCTACGGTGTCGTCGAGCTGGCGGCCGACGGCAGGGCGCTGTCGATCGAGGAAAAGCCGGACAGGCCGAAGTCGAACTACGCCGTGACCGGACTGTACTTCTACGACAACCGGGTGCTCGAGATCGCCGCGTCGCTCCAGCCCTCGGCCCGGGGCGAGATCGAGATCACCGACGTCAACCGCGCCTACATCGATTCGGGCGACCTGCATGTCGAGATCATGGGCCGCGGCTTCGCCTGGCTCGACACCGGCACCTGCGATTCGCTGCTGGAGGCGGCGCAGTTCGTGCAGGTGTTCGAAAACCGGCAGGGCACACGAATCGGCTGCATCGAAGAAGTGGCGTTCCGCCGCGGCCTGATCGACGTCGAACAGCTGCGCGCCCTGGGGCGCGCCAGCGAGAAATCCGGCTACGGCCGCTACCTGATCGATATCGCCAACAGCCCGTGAGGGCGCGCCTGGATGATGCTCTCGCCGTTGGGAAAAGGTTCGCGCGCGCGCATCCGTTGCGGCGGAAGGTACACAGGCCAAACGCCATGACCCTGCCGCGTTTCTGAGTATGATATAGGAAGCCGCCGGCGTCCGCCGGTGCGGGCAGGGCATCGACTACGACGGGCATGGACGGCGAACTCAGAGCCACACGGGTACCCGAGCGGGAAACCAAACTCGTCACCGACCTGACGTCGCGGGGCGGGCTGGTGGCGCGAGCTGGCCAGGTGCTGCGTCGGATGCTGGGCCGCCGGCCCGAAGCGGACGTCGTGTCGCCGCTCGAGCTGCCGATCGCGATGCCGGCAAGACGCCCGCCGTGGGCGATGATCAGCTTCATCGCCTGCGTCGTGCTGCCAGGCGTCGCCACCGTGCTGTACCTCGCCTTCATCGCCAGCGACCAGTACATCGCCGAGACCCGCGCCGTGGTGCGGGCCGTCGAGCAGGAGGCGTTGCCGTCGAGCTCGACCTCGACCGGGACGTCGTCATCGGGGTCGGGATCGTCGTCGGGACCGGGTTCATCGACCGCGTATGCGACCACGACTCCCAACGCCTACATCGTCACCAACTACATCCGCAGCCGCGCCATGGTTGACGCGCTGGGCAAGACGCTCGACCTGCGCGCCATCTTCCGCCGCCCGGAAGCCGACTTCTGGGCCCGGCTGGAGAGCGACGCGTCGGTCGAGGACCTGGTCGACCACTGGAAACGCGTGGTCACGACCTATGTCGACGGCCCCTCGGGCATCGTCACGATCAAGATCCGCGCCTTCCGGCGCGACGACGCGCTTGAGCTGACGCAGGCGGTGGTCAAGCTCAGCGAGCAGCTGGTCAACGAGATTTCCGAGCGCGCCCGGCGCGACTCGATGCGGTTCGCCGAGCAGGAGGTGCGCCGCGGCGACGCGCGGGTGCGGGCCGCCCTGCTGGAATTGCGCCGCTACCGCGACGAGGCGGGGTTGATCGATCCGGTCAAGGCGGCGGACGAGACCAGCAAGCTGCTGATGCAGCTGATGGCCGAGAAGATCCGGCTGGAGAGCGATCTGTTCGTCGCCTCGCGCACGCTCAACCGCAATGCGCCCAGCATCCAGACCCTGACCAGCCGGGTCGAGATCGTCGAGCTGCAGATCGCCAAGCTTAAGGGGCAGCTGACCGGCGAGTCGGCCGACGCCCGCAACGTCGCGGCGTCGCTGGCCCGGTTCGAGGAGCTGGAGGTGCAGCGCCAGTTCTCCGAGCGGCTCTACACCATGGCCCAGGACGGCCTGGAGCGGGCGCGCATCACCGCCGAGCGGCAGAGCGTCTACTTCGCGGTCTTCGTGCCGCCGGCCCTGCCCGAGGAGTCGCAATTCCCGCGCCGCGTCGCCTATTCCTTCCTCGTGCCGCTGGCGCTGATGGTCCTCTGGAGCATCGTGGCGCTGATCTGGGCCTCGGTGCTCGATCACCGGACCTGAGACTTCCCCCGTCAGGCTACCGCTGCCGTCGTCCTTCGCTTCACTCAGGACGACGGTAGGTCCGCGAACACTTGCGTCACAGCCAGCCGCGGCGGCGCAGCAGGCTCCACAGGCCGAGGCAGATCGACCCGACGAAGCCCAGCACCACGAAGTAGCCGTACTCCCACTTCAGCTCGGGCATGTGCTCGAAGTTCATGCCGTAGATGCCGGCGACGGCGGTCGGCACCGCAAGGATCGCGGCCCACGCCGCCAGACGGCGCGTCGTCGTCGTCTGCTCGGCCTGGCCCCACATCATGCTGGCTTCGAAGGCGAAGGCCAGCACCTCGCGCAACGTTGTGATGTGCTCTTCGACGCGGCGCACGTGGTCGGTGACGTCGCGGAACAACGGCTGCATGGCCGGCTCGATCGCCAGCACCTCGGCGTGCTCCAGGCGGCGGCAGACCTCGACCAGCGGCGCCGCCGCGTTGCGCAGGCGCAGCAGGTCGCGGCGCAAGGCGTAGACCTGTTCGACGTCGCTGCGCGTCACCATCGCCGTCAGCACGCTGTCCTCGATGGCGTCGATCCGGGCCTCCAGCGCGTCGATCACGAGCATGTAGTTGTCGACGATGAAGTCGAGGATGCCATAGAGCGCGTAGTGCTCGCCATGTGCCAGCACCTTCGGGTTGGCCTCCAGGCGCTGGCGCACGGCGGTGTAGGAGGTCGAGGCGCCGTGCCGCACCGAGACGATGTAGCCGCGGCCGACAAACAGGTGCGTCTCGCCGAACGCGACGTGGCCGTCGACCAGCTGCGCAGTGCGCGCCACCACGAAGGCGCAGGCGCCATACTGCTCCAGCTTCGGCCGCTGATGCGCGTTGGAGGCGTCCTCGATCGCCAGCGGATGCAGGTCGAATTGCCGCTGCACCCGCGCCAGCAGCGCCGGCTCCGGCTCGTGCAGGCCGATCCAGACGAAATGGCCGGGACGCTGCGCGCAATCGCGCGCCTGGTCGATGTCGATGTCGGCGACGCGGCAGCCGGCGGCATAGTCGACGGCGGCGACCAGGCCGGTGGTGGCTGGTTCGGCAGGGGGCGGCTGGCGAGCGTCGAGCGGCGGCATGCAACGACCTTGGCGGCGCGAAGAAGCTGAAGATAGCAAGGAAGGCTGACGGCGGCGCCATGAAGGCGTGTCGGATCTGCGACGCTGCGGTCGGCATCGATGCCGCGCCTCCCCGAACGTCTGACGTCGCCCCCGCGCGCCGGTGTCGAGCGACTGCCACGTGCCGTGACATTCCTGGGGCAGACCTGTGATTTGTGAAATGTTCGTCAAGGTGCATCAACCCAGTTGACCGCAATAAGTAAATGCAATTGAGTTGTTCCATTAATTAATAATCGTAGTTGCCTTTGAGTATCGGAGAAATTCCCTGCTCCGGTCCCAGTGGGAAATAACCTTGGCAGCCCTCGTTTTCCGACCGCACTGACGCCCGCAATTTGAGTCGGGCTGTGCACTCGCGCCCTTCAGCGACGCGAGATAGGGCCGCTGTGTGTCCAATGAGGCGCATATGTCTCTGTCCCAGCCCATTCATAACCTCCATAGCCAGTTTTCCCGTCTTTGCCGCAACGAGCGCGGCGGCGCCATCGCCTTGGTCGGCTTCGCGATACCGGTCGTGATCGGCGGCCTGGCGCTGAGTATCGACACCGGCATCTGGTACCTGGAAAAGCGCAAGCTGCAGCAGGTCGCCGACACCGCGAGCCTGGCGGCGGTGCGCACCATGACGGCCGGCGGCTCGCTGTCGCAGCAGCAGGCTGCCGCCCAGAGCGACGCGGTGCGCAACGGCTATGTCGCCGGCGCCACCACCACTTTCACCGTGCATTCGCCGCCGACTTCGGGTGCCTATACCGGCAACAGCCATGCTGTCGAAGTTGTCACCACCAAGAAGCTGCCGACCTTCTTCAGTACCTTCTTCCTGACCGGCACCAACACCATGACCGCCCGTTCGGTCGCCTACCAGGCGATCACCCTGGGGCGCAACGTCGAGGTGTCGCTGATGCTCGACGTCAGCTCCTCGATGAACGGCGGCACCGAGGTGCCCGGCGTCACCAAGCTCAAGGGCATGCAGGACGCCGCCAAGTCGCTGATCGACATCGTCGTCGTGCCCGGCCAGACGACGCACACGGCGCGCGTCGCGCTGGTGCCGTATTCCTCGGCCATCAACGTCGGCTCGGCGTACTACACGGCCGTCACCAACCAGCCGGTCAGCGGCGGCTGGACCACGGTCGTCGAGCGCTCCGGCACGGCGGCGTTCAAAGACGATGCGCCGGCCAGCGGCAAGTGGCTGGGCCAGTTCAAGACCAAGAAAAACAGCGCCCTGGGCGACTATGCGTCGTGGGTCAAGAACCAGACCTCGAACGTGCCCTCGACCTCCAAGGTCAACCCGCTGACGACCGACAAGGTGGCGTTGAAGGCCACCATCGACGCCTTCACCGGCAACGGCACGACCGCCGGCCACCTCGGCGCGGCCTGGACCTGGTACACGCTGTCGCCGAAGTGGTCGGGCGTCGTCGGCGCCGGCAACGCGGCGAATCCCTACGACGCCGCCCAGACGTCGAAGGTGGCGGTGCTGCTGTCCGACTTCGACATGAACAGCTACTACGAATCGGCCAACGGCAATTCGTCGGCGCAAACCCAGTCCGTGTGCACCGCCATGAAGGCGGCCGGCGTCACGGTCTACACGGTGGCCTATGGCCTCAACACCTCCGACAGCACCGCGGTCAACCTATGGAAGAACTGCGCCTCGTCGGTCGACACGCGGTTCTCGACCACGACGGTCGACGGCATGAAGACCGCCTTCCAGGCGATCGCCGCCGCCGCCTTGAGCAGCGCCGCGACCCTCAGCCCGCAGCTGGTCGAGTAGCGGACAGTCAGGCGCATCCGCGGCTCCCGTGGGTGCGCACGCGTACCGGAAGGGCCCGGCAACCACGTTCAATCGCCAGGGCTCACCGGTTGGCTAGAAAGTGTTCCGCAGGCGCGCCGAAGGCATTGGCAGATGGCTTCGGCGTGCCATGCGGAAGTCCGGTGGGTGGGCCGCCAAGGCCGACCCGCCCGCCGCGCCATCAACTCCCACGCGGGAGGCACTGCAGATACGGCACAAGGTGAAAAGCGGTCTTGATT
>DATFGV010000276.1:0-4016 GCA_035249115.1 Vineibacter sp. | reverse complement strand
TTCTTGCCTTTGGTCGTCATGTCCGGTCCCGGGGCGGTCGCGGCGGATACGCCGGCGGCGGCGCTGGTGGATGCAGGAGGCTGCGCGAGCATGGGCTTATACCATCGGTGGGGCGTGGGCGGCCATGATGGGTCAGGCATCGACTTGATGCCCGTCACGACGGATCACGGTGTGGTCAGGGGTTTTGATGGAGCATCTTTGCCTCCCCAGCGAAGCTGGGAGGCCTGTCCTGAGCGAAGTCGAAGGATGCCCCGAAGGGGCGGAGGGGAGTCGACGTGGTGTCTCCGATTGAGAGACCACGTGCGGTCCCCCTCCGGCCTTCGGCCACCTCCCCCACTGCGTGGGGGAGGGTTAGACGCCCAGCATCTCCAGCACCTGCGGCCAGAGCCAGCCGGTGGGGTCGAACAGGCGGTCGACGATCGAGAAGTGGTCGTCGCCCGGCGTTTCCAGCACGGCCCGGGCCGGCACGCCGGCGGCGGCGAGCGCGGCGGCATAGTCGCGGGTCTGGCGCACCAACTCCGGCAGCTCGGCGGCGCCGACCGCCAGCACGGTCGGCGGCGGGCTGCGGCTGATGTGCCGCATCGGGCTCAGCGCCGCCGCCTCGGCCGCGTCCATCCGACAGGCGGCGTTGAGGTAGCTCAGCCGGATCGGCTCCAGGTCGTACAGGCCCGACAGCGGCAGGGCGCCGGCCAAGGTGTTTGCCGGCAGGCCGCGCGCCGCCCAGTCGGTATGCGCCAGGCTGGCCGTGATGTGGCCGCCGGCGGAGTGGCCGGCGACCACCAGGCGCCCGGGGTCGAGGCCGATCCCGGCGGCGTTGTGGTGCAGCCAGGCGACCGCGGCGCGGGTCTGCTCGATCAGCGCCGTCATCGTGACGTCCGGGCAGAGGTCGTAGGTGGCGGCGATGTACAGCGCGCCGGCCTGCGTCACCTTCAAGGCGGGAAACGAGTAGCCGTCCTTGTGATTGCCCTGCCAGTAGCCGCCGTGGAAGTAGAGCAGCGCCGGCCAGCCGGTTGCCGGCGCCGGGGTGGTCGGACGGAAGATATCCAGCACCTGGCGCGGCGTCGGCCCATAGGCACGGTTCAGGTCGCCCGCCAGCCGGGCGCGCGCCTGGACGCTGGCCGCCGCCCAGCGGTCGACCATGCCCTGGAAATGCGGCACCGCGGCGCGGTTGTTGTAGGCGGCATCCAGCCCCGCCTGGTCGAAGTCGCGGTAGATCAGGCTCATGCCGCCATTGAGCGGGGTTTGGCCCGGCCGGGCAAGGCCCGCTGGGGGCGCGTCACTCCAGTGACGCGTCATGTGCCAGCGTCAATCCAGACGCGCGACTGGAGTCGCGCGCCCCCGGCGGGCAACCTTCGACTTCGCTCAGGACAGGCCTTCCCCACTTCGTGGGGAAGGCATGACTTGCATGCTCACGGCAGGTACAAGGGCGGCGTCATGCCGACCACCACCCGCCGTCCCGCTGCGCCGCCACCGCCGGCCGCCGCCGCATCGCCTGCGGCTCTGGCCGGGGTCGAGCGCGCGGTCGCCGAATTGCGGCGCGGCGGCATCGTGCTGATCCGCGACAGCGACGGCTCGGCGGGGCTGGTCGCGGCGGCTGAGTCCGGCGGCGACGCGGTGTTGGCCCGCCTGCGTGGTCTCGCCAGCGACGCGCCGGTGCTGGTCACCACGCGGCGGCGCGCCGAGGCCGTCGGCATGGAAATCCCGCCGCATATCGCCGGCGGCATGGGCGCGGCCAACAAGCCGATCACCCTGGACCTGCCGTCGGGCGTGCCGGTCGACGTCATCCTGCGGCCGACCGCGCCCGACCAGCGGGCGCACGCCGCCACCCGCCACCTGTCGCGGCCGGTGGCAAGCCACGCGCCGGCGATCGCCGAGGCGGCGATCGAACTCGCCAAGCTGGCGCGCCTGATGCCGGCGGTGGTGCTGGGGCCGCTGGCGCGCGACAAGGCACGGCCGTGGCGCGACTGGGCGGTGGCGCGCGACGCGCTCTATGTCGATGCCGCCGACGTGCGCGACTACGAGCGCCGCGCCGCGGCCGAGCTGCGGCCGGTGGCCGACGCGCGGGTGCCGCTGGAAAACGCCGAGAACGCCCGCATCGTCGCCTGGCGGCCGGCCGACGGCGGCAAGGAGCACCTGGCGATCATCATCGGCGAGATCGACCCGACGGCGCCGGTGCTGGTGCGACTGCACTCGGAGTGCTTCACCGGCGATTTGCTGGCCAGCCTGCGCTGCGACTGCGGCGAGCAGCTGCGCGGCGCCATCGCCGAGATCGCACGGCACGGCTCGGGGCTGCTGCTGTACCTGGCGCAGGAAGGCCGCGGCATCGGCCTGGTCAACAAGCTGCGCGCCTACCAGCTGCAGGACGGCGGCTTCGACACGGTCGATGCCAACGAGCAGCTGGGCTTCGATCCCGACGAACGGCTGTACTGGCCGGCCGCCACCATCCTGCGCCAGATGGGCATCGGCAAGATCCGGCTGATGACCAACAATCCCGAGAAGATCGGCCAGCTGGCGTCCTACGGCGTCGAGATCGTCGAGCGGGTGCGGCACGTCTTCCCGGCCAACGGCCACAACGAGCGATACTTGCGCACCAAGGCCGAGAAGAGCGGGCACTTGTTCTGAGTTTGACTTCCTCTCCCCCGTCGGTCGCCTCACCCTGAGGAAGCCGCGACGCGGCTGTCTCGAAGGGTGAGGCGCCACCGCACGGGCAGTGATGCGGCCCACCCTTCGCGACGCGACCCTGCGGGTCGCTCCTCAAGGTGAGGCGTGCGCCGGCCGGCCGCCAAAAACCCGCTGGCGCAAGATCACGGTTCTTGCTATAGTGAGCACATACTCATAACCATCGTCAGGAGGAAGGCGCCATGGCGCCGCGGCCGCTCAACGTCGAAGACCAGACTCTGTTCAACCACATGCGGCGCGAGGACGCGGAGGCCTTCGCCGTGGGGGCGCGCGCCTTCAAGGTCTACATCGCCGTGCGCCGCACCAATCCGGCGGCGCTGCAATACATCGGCAAGCCGCGCTACATCCCCAAGATGCTGGATTGCAAGGCCAAGACCGCCGACCGCGACGCGATGGTCAATGGCCGCACCTACAAGACCGCCGGCCTGGTGGTCGATCCCGGCGTCGTCGGCGCCAGCGCCTACAAGGACGGCAAGTTCCCCACGGCGATCGCGGAGTGGGAGAAGTTCAAGTCGCATCTCGGGCCGGAAGCCGACGCCGAGGGCAGGCCCGCCTATCTGCCGGGCGACCGTTCGTACCTTGTGCAGCGTGACCCGACGTCGGAACACTACGGTTGCGTCGTGCTGTGCAAGAACGGCTTGCGCACCCAGATCCAGTACGTCCACGGCGACTACGACCTGTATGCGGTGGTGCCCGTCGACGACAAGACCAGCAACGTCTTTGTCGAGGAGACCCGCCAAGGCCAACCGCACGCCCGCGGCAAGCAGCTGATGGACGTACAGAACTACGTCAACCACCTGATCGGCGCGCCAATGGTGCGACACGGTGAGCAGGAGCATTTCAGCGATAGCACCAGTGACGAGCTCGACGTGTTCTTCCCCGACGGCGTCACGGTGAAGAGCTACCTCGGTTCGGCCGCCATCCAGCTGCTCTACCAGACCGAGTTCGCCGGCCGCCCGCTGCACAAGGCCGGCACGGCCACGACACCCGCCGGCGGATTGTGGAAGAAGGGATAGAATCTCTCTCCCACGCAGTGGGGGATGAGGCCGAAGGCCGGAGGGGGACCGCACGTGGTGCGTCCCATAAGAACACCACCTCACCTCCCCTCCGCCCCTTCAGGGCATCCTTCGACTTCGCTCAGCACAGGCCTCCCCAGCTTCGCAGCGGAGGAGTGTGACTCATGCCTTCCCCACGGAGTGGGGAAGGTGGCGCGAAGCGCCGGAAGGGGACCCCTCGTGGTCTCTCAAACAGAGACATCACGTCGGCTCCCCTCCGCCCCTTCGGGGCACCTCCCCAGCTTCGCTGGGGAGGATTTTGTTCCGTGCTAACCGCGCCGC
>DATFGV010000275.1:0-11126 GCA_035249115.1 Vineibacter sp. | reverse complement strand
CTTCCAGCCGATAGTACGCCACCACCAACTGGCGCGATGCCGGCGTCGGATAGACCCGGACGTGGCCCGCCAGCAACAACTGCTCTGCCAGCGCCTTGCACGATGCGTCGAACACGGTGGCGATGCGCCGTCCATGGCGATCAGCCGTTTCGCCGAGTGGCCTTAGCCATAGCGATTGACCCTGGACCAGCGCTTTGAGTGCCACCCGCGCGGCGTCCGCCGGCGAGCTGGGCTGCCGTTCCGGTGGATGAGGCCACTGGTTGTCTCGAGACGGCGGCAGGCGGGCACCATCGCCGCGCTTGGGTGCCAACACGCCCGCCAACCGCCATTCGCGTCCGTCCTCGGTACGCAGCGTATCGCCGTCGAGCGCCGCCTGGCCGACCAACGATACCGCGTCGGCCGCGTCGCAGTCACCGGCCGCGCTGGCGGCATTCGCGGCGAGAAGGGTGCAGAGCGCCAGCAGCCCATGCGCGATCGGTCGCCGCGGATATTTGACCACTGCCGAGGTTGGCATTAGATCAGCATTCACCACCACAGCTTCTGACGCCAGCATTGGCCGGGGCGGGCGGCACACCTTGCGGGAGAGCACGGCCAGGCATGCCGAGGTCCGAGAATCCGCTGCGGTCCGAACTTTTTCCGGACCTGGTTCCCTACGCCAGCGGAATGCTGTCCGTGGACTCGCGCCACACGCTCTATTGGGAACAGAGCGGCAATCCCGATGGCGTTCCCGTCGTCTTTCTGCATGGCGGACCGGGCGCAGGCTCGGCGCCGGTACATCGGCGGTTCTTCGACCCTACCTTCTATCGCATCATCATTTTCGACCAGCGCGGCGCTGGGCGATCCGTGCCGCTGGGCGACGTGGTCGACAATACGACCGCCCATCTGGTCGAGGACCTCGAGAAGCTGCGCCGCCACCTGGCGATACGCCAATGGCTGGTGTTCGGCGGCTCGTGGGGCTCGACCCTGGCGCTGGCCTACGGCCAACTGTACCCTTCGCATTGCCTTGGCTTCATCCTGCGCGGCCTGTTCCTCGGCCGTGACCAGGAGGTGCAGTGGTTCCTGCACGGCATGAAGGCGGTATTCCCCGAGGCATGGCGCGACTTCTCCGGCCACCTGCCAACGGCCGAACGGCACGACCTGCTTGGCAACTACTACAAGCGCTTGATCGATCCCGACCCGGCGCGGCACCAGCCGGCGGCGCGCGCCTGGAGCCGTTACGAGGCGGCCTGCTCGACGCTCTATCCCGGCAGCAAGGGCCCGCTCGACGCCGAAGGCGGCGGCTTCGCGCTCGCCCTGTCGCGGATCGAGGCCCACTACTTCGTCAATCGCGTCTTCCTGCCGGACGGCTGGCCTTGGAATGATTTGGACCGGATTCGCCACCTGCCCTGCACCATCGTCCAGGGCCGCTACGACATCGTCTGCCCGCCAGTGACCGCCGATGAAATGCGTGCCGTCTGGCCCGAGATCAATTGCGTGATCGTGCCGGACGCCGGCCATTCTGCGTTGGAACCCGGCATCCGCGCCGCACTGGTCAACGCGACGGAATCGTTCCGCCTGTCGCACTACAACGTCGACCTGTTCGCGCCCCGGTTCCCCTGGCAGGAGTGACCCGGCGACGACGGATCAGCCGGGGTTGATGGCGCGCACCAGCCAGCACGCCGCCGCCAACCGAATCCCGTCGGCCGACCGGTAGGGCAACAGGGCGCCGCGAACGGCGTCGAGGACCTGCGCCCGCACATCAGGCGCTGCGTCCTGCAAGGCGCGCGAGAGTGGACCTGCTTCCGTCACTTGCGCGACGGCCTCGTCCAGATCGCCGCTCGACAGGGCCACCTGAATATCGACCGGCTCGATCGTGACCTGGTCGAATGCAGCCGCGGAGAGAATCCGGGTCACCCGCGCCGGATCGGCAAACGAAAACGGGCCAGGCTCATCAGGCCCCGGCCGTGGTTGTTGAGGCAACAGCGGCGCGCCGGCCATGAACGGCACTGCCGCCCAGGGATTCTCCTTGAACGCCCGCCAGCACAGGAAAACCACCCGCCCGCCGCGCCGCAGCGCACCGCGCATGTTGCCGAACGCGCTGGCCGGATCGCCGAAGAACATCACGCCGAAGCGGGAGAACAGCAGATCGGCCGTGCCCGGATCGAAGGCATAGGTCGAGGCATCGCCAGCCGCAAAGCGAACATTGGTGATCCCGGCCGCCGCCGCGCGCTGCGTCGCCTCCAATGCCATCGCCGCCGAGAGATCCAACCCCAGGACGTGGCCTGTGGGCGCCACCACCCGCGCCAGCGCCAGGGTTGTGCCACCGGCTCCACAGCCGATATCGAGCGCGACCTCGCTGGGGCGCGCCGCGGCGGCCGTCAATGCAAGCTCGCCCAGGCGGGCCAAGGCGACTTCCACCTTGGCTTCGTTGCGCAGCCACTTCTCGCCGCCCTCGCCGCTCCAATAGGTGACCTGGTCGGCATGCAGGGTTTCGGCGTCGGGCGGTTGTGCTGTCATGGGTGTTTTCACGACGGATCAGTGTGAAATAAGGCATTAAGGATAGCAGGCCGGACGGGTCTTTGCGCCTCACGTCATCGTCGCCCGCGTTAGCCAACCTTGTGAGATCTAAGCAGCTGATTCTTATTAGGAAAATGATCATCTGAAGGCGTATGAGCTGAAGCGCAAATTACATCTTTTCATGATGTAAATTCCATAAATCACACCATGAAATGTTATTTAATGTTGAATCTCCTCGGCGGGCGCGTTTAATTAACCGGACAGCCCCGGGCAACCCAGGAGCCGTTGTGCAGGCAGCCAGCAGCAAGATCGTCGTGTCGCGCGCCGGCACCGTGCCGGTGCAACGGCATGTCGGCATCGTATGGCGCCGCCTGAGGCAGGCGAGCGTCACTCGCCACGGTTTCGAGGTTGCCGGCTGGATCGCGTTCTATTTCGCCATCCGCGTCCTGACGGGCTGACCTCTTTGGACGTCCGCCGATGAGACATCTGCCAGCCTTCTTCGCACTCGACGGGCGCCGCGCCCTGGTGATCGGCGGTACGCCGGCCGCCGCGCAACGCGCGCGCAGCCTGCTGGCCGCGGGCGCGGCCGTCACCGTCATGGCGCCTGAGCGACAGCCCGCATTCGACGGCCTGTCCCGCGAAGGTGCGGTCATCTTTCAGACGCGCTGGCCCGAAGCCAACGACTTCGCCCGGGCGGCGCTGGCCTTCGTTGCGACCGGCGACCGCGCCCGCGATGCCGCGTTCGCCGCCGAGGCGCAACGGGCGCGCGTGCCGGTCAACGTCACGGATCGTCCCGAGCTCAGCGACTTCATCATGCCGGCGATCGTCGACCGTGGTGATGTCGTGATCGGCATCTCGACCGGCGGCGCCGCCCCGGTGCTGGCACGGCTGATCCGCGAGCGCATCGAACGGGCGCTACCGGCGCGACTGGCGGCGCTCGGTGACTTCGCCGCCAGCTTCCGCGACTCGGTGCGCGCCCTGTTGCACGATGTCGGTACCCGGCGCCGCTTCTGGGAGCGTGTGCTTGACGGCCGGATTGGTCAGCTGGTGCTGGCCGGCCGCGAGCCGGACGCACGCGCGGCGATGGTGACGGAACTCAACCAAGCCGGCACCTCGCGGCCATTGCAGGGTGCGGTGTCGATTGTCGGGGCCGGGCCGGGCGACCCAGATCTGCTCACGTTGCGGGCGCTGCATGCGCTGCAGGCGGCCGACGTGGTGCTGTACGACGAACTCGCCGGCCGCGAGGTGCTGGCCTACGCCCGGCGCGACGCAGAGTTGATCTACGTCGGCAAGCAAAAGGCGCAGCACAGCATGAGCCAGGACGCGATCAACGCCCTGATGCTGACGCATGCCCGCGCCGGCAAACAGGTCGTCCGCCTGAAGGGCGGCGATCCGTTCATCTTCGGCCGCGGCGGTGAGGAACTGGCGTACCTGCGCCGCCACGGCACCGACGTCACGGTGGTTCCGGGCATCACCGCGGCGCTGGCTTGCGCCGCCGCTGCCGGCATTCCGCTGACGCATCGTGACCACGCTTCGGCGGTAACATTCGTCACCGGCCACCTGAAGAGCGGTGAGCCCGTGGCCGACTGGAACGCCCTCGCGCGCAGCGGTCAAACCATCGTTGTCTACATGGGGCTGAGCGCCGCCACGACAGTGCGCGATCGCCTGATTGCCGCCGGCCTGGCGGCCGCGACACCCGTCGCCATTGTCGAGAATGGCAGCCGACCGGACCAGCACGTCAGCGTCGGCGAACTCGGCGGCTTGACGGCCCTGGCGGCGCGGCACGCGGGCGGCGGACCGGCGCTGATCATCATCGGCGACGTGGCGGCGCTGGCCGACGTCGCCGGCGCACCGGCACTGGCGGAGGCATCCTGATGGCCAAGAATCTCACTGGCACCCTGCAGGTGGTGACCGCCAACCGGCTGCGCGACGGCAGCGTCGTCTTCCTCACCGACGCCGGCGCCTGGACCGCGGACATCGCCGGCGCTGCCGTGGCGCGGGACGAAGCCGCGGCGCAGCGCCTGCTGGCGATCGGCGCCGTCGCCGCCGCCGAATCGCGCATCGTCGAGCCATACCTGACCGCGGTCAGCGAGGATGGCGACAGCGTCACGCCGGTCAGCCTGCGCGAGCGCATCCGCGCCCAAGGCCTGACCTTTGCCGCCATCTCGGCCGACGCCACGCGTTATCTGTGAGGATGCAGTGCTCGGTTTCGAATGTCTGATCCTCCCCACGCAGTGGGGAAGGGAAGAGGGTCCCATGTACCGCTATGACGACTACGATCACGCCTTTGTCGCCGAGAGGGTGGCGCAGTTCCGCGACCAGGTGAGCCGCCGCCTGTCGGGCGAGCTGAGCGAGGACGAGTTCAAGCCGCTGCGCCTCCAGAACGGCCTGTACCTGCAGCTGCACGCCTACATGCTGCGGGTCGCCATCCCCTACGGCACCCTGTCGGCGACGCAGATGCGGGCCCTGGCGGGCATCGCGCGCCGCTACGACCGCGGTTACGGGCACTTCACAACAAGGCAGAACCTGCAGTTCAATTGGATCAAGCTCGAGGACGCGCCCGACGCGTTGGCCGACCTGACCAAGGTCGAGATGCACGCCATCCAGACCAGCGGCAACTGCATCCGCAACGTCACCGCCGACCACTGGGCCGGCGTGGCGATCGACGAGATCGAGGACCCGCGGATCTGGTGCGAGATCATCCGCCAGTGGTCGACGGTTCACCCCGAGTTCAGCTTCCTGCCGCGCAAGTTCAAGATCGCCGTCACGGGCTCGCCCAACGACCGCGCCGCGGTGCGGGTGCACGACATCGGCCTGCGCATGCTGCGCGACGAGCGGGGCGAAGTCGGCTTCGAGGTGATCGTCGGTGGTGGGCTGGGCCGCACGCCGATGATCGGCAAGACGATCCGCGACTTCCTGCCCAAGCGGCACCTGCTGTCCTATCTCGAAGCGATCATGCGGGTCTACAACCGCTACGGACGGCGCGACAATCTCTACAAGGCGCGCATCAAGATCCTGGTGCACGAGATCGGCGTCGAGGACATGCGTGCGCAAGTCGAGGATGAATGGGCACAGATCCGCGATGGCGCCCTCAACCTGCCGGCGGACGTGATCCAGGGGATCGCGCGACACTTCGCGCCGCCGGCCTATCAGCCGCAGCCGACCATCGCCACCGAGACCGAGCGGCTGCGCTTCGAGAACCGCGACTTCGCGCTCTGGCTGCGCAGCAACGTCGTGCCGCACCGCCAACCGGGCTACGCCATCGTCAACCTGTCGCTGAAGCCGGAAGGCGCACCGCCGGGCGATGCCAGCGCCGCGCAAATGGATGCGGTTGCCGACCTGGCCGAGGCTTACAGCTTCGGTGAGATCAGGGTCACGCACGAGCAGAACCTCGTGCTGCCGAATGTCGCCGTCACCGATCTTCCGGCCGTATGGCGCGGTCTGACGCGCATCGGCTTCGCGACACCCAATCTGGGTCTGGTCAGCGACATCATCGCCTGCCCCGGCCTGGACTACTGCGCGCTGGCCAATGCGCGCGCCATCCCGGTGGCGCAACGCATCTCCAAACGTTTCGCCGACCTGGCGCATCAGCACGACATCGGCGAGCTGAAAATCAAGATCTCCGGCTGCATCAACGCCTGCGGCCATCACCACGTCGGCCACATCGGCATCCTGGGCGTCGACAAGAACGGCAGCGAATTCTACCAGCTGACCCTTGGCGGCCACGCCGGTGACGATGTCTCGCTGGGCAACCTCGTCGGTCCGGCCGTGCCGGCCGACCGGGTGGTCGAAGCCGTCGAGTCGCTGGTCGACACCTACCTGCAGGTGCGCCAGGGCGACGAACGCTTCCTCGACACCTATCGCCGCGTCGGCCTCGCCCCGTTCAAGGAGCGTCTCTATGCCGCTGCTTAAGGACGGCGCGCTGATCGACGATCCCTGGCTGCGGCTTGCCCACGACGCGCCGTTGCCGGGCGACGGCCCGGTGATCGTGAGCCTGGCGCGCTTCGCTGCCGAGCGCGCCGCGCTGCTGGCGCGCGACGCGCCGCTGGGCGTGGTGCTGAAAAACACTGACGACATCGACGCGCTGGCGCCGGACCTCGTCGAGCTGCGACTCGTCGTGTTGGAATTCCCGAAGTTCGGTGACGGCCGGGCTTACTCCCAGGCTCGCCTGCTGCGCGAGCGCTACGGCTTTTCGGGCGAGCTTCGCGCCACGGGCCAGGTGCTGCCCGACCAACTGCATCACATGCGCCGCTGCGGCTTCGACGCCTTTGAACTGGCCAAGGGCGACCCGCTGCAGGCCTGGCGCCGCGCCGCGCACAGTTTCAGCGCTGTCTACCAGCCCACTGGCGACGGCCGTCCGCCAGTGTCGGCGTTACGCCAACGGCTGTTTGCCGTCGCGGCGGAGTAAGCGGCGCCGATCGCGTGTGACTCACGCCCCGCCGTGTCGCAGCTTGATCCGAGACAGCGCTTGGTTGCTGATCTTTGCGAAGAGCACAGGCAGGACTTCAATCGCACGGCCATCGCCGATCGCCGTTAGGGCGCTCCAGCCGTTTGCGGGGAATGTCGGGACGACGTTCCTCTCACCGAGCGCCGTGAGGATGCGTTCGGCGCTGACCGGCACGAACGGCCACGCCACCACGGCCGCGGTACGGACAAGATTGATGCCGGTGCGGATCACCACGCCGGCCCGCCGGCGATCGGTCCGGATCACGGTCCACGGCGCCTGTGCCGCCAGATAGGCGTTCGCCAGGCTCCAAATGGCGCGGACCTCGGCCGCGGCCTTGCGGATTTCCACCGCCTCATGGGCTGCTTTCAACGCCTGTAGCCGGCTCTCCAGCTCGGTTGCCAGCCTGGCCTCGGCCTCGCCGGGCTCGCCATCGGAAGGCACGACACCGTCGAAACGAGTCGCCGTGAACGTGAGGCAGCGATGGACGAGATTGCCCAGCACGTCGGCCAGGTCCTTGTTTACGCCAGCCGCGAACCGCTCGACTGCAAAATCGGCGTCGGATCCTTCCGGCGCGTTGGCCGCCAGCCACCAGCGCCAGGTGTCGGCCGGCAGCGCCTCGAGCGCCGCATCGCTGAAGATGCCGCGCCTGCGGCTGGTCGAAAACTTGCCGCCTTCGTAAGTCAGCCAGTTGAAGGCCTTGATCACGTCCGGCAGCTTGAAAGGCAGGCCGCTGCCCAGCAGCGTTGCCGGAAACGTCACGGTGTGAAAGGGCACGTTGTCCTTGCCGAGGAACTGCACGAGGCGCACGTCCTCGCCGCCTTGCCACCACTGCCGCCAGTCGCGGTCGGGTGCCGCCGCCGCCCATTCGACGGCGGCCGCGATGTAGCCGATCGGCGCATCGAACCAGACATAGAAGACCTTGCCCTCGAAGCCGGGCCGCGGCACCGACACGCCCCAGGCGAGATCGCGCGTGATGCACCGGTCACGCAGCCCCTCGTCGAGCCACTTCAGCGCAATGCTGCGCGTCAGCGCCGACCAGCCTGACTGTGCCTCGATCCAGTGGCGCAACCGCCTCTGGAGCGCGGACAGCTTGAGGAACAGGTGCCGTGTCTCGCGGAACTCGATGTCGCGCGCGCCCGAGATCGCCGAGCGTCGGTCGAGCAAATCCCCGGGATCGAGGACCGCGGTGCAGGCCTCGCACTGATCGCCGCGGGCGCCAGGGTCGCCGCATCGTGGGCAGGTACCCAGCAGATAGCGGTCCGGTAGAAAGCGGCCATCGGTCGGCGAGTAAGCCTGACGAACCGATCGCTCCTCGATCAATCCCGCCGCTTCGAGGCGCTCGAAGAGGTGTCGCGTGAGCGCGTGGTTCGCCGGCCCGGAACTGCGCGAGAAATGATCGAACGCGATTCCGAAACGGCGGTAGATGTCGGCCTGGATCGCGTGCTGGGCCGCGCAATACGCCGCCACATCGACTCCCGCCGCCGCCGCGGCCAACTCGGCGGGCGTGCCGTGTTCGTCCGTGCCGCACAGCAGCAAGGTCTCATGGCCGACCTGGCGGTGATAACGGGCGTGGATGTCGGCCGGCAGGATCGAACCGGCCAGATTGCCGAGATGCTTGACGCCGTTGATGTAAGGCAGAGCGCTGGTGATCAGAATCCGGGTCATGGTGGTCCTCCGGCCGTGTGCTTGTGGCGTGCACAGACGACAAACCCTCCGCGAGGGAGGGCCGGAGGAACGACGGACTGTCAGGTCAACGGATCACCCTTCCGGCCAAACCTCGGCGGAGGGTCGGGGCATTCGCTGGCGCGGCTGCGCGATGCGGAGCGTGATCATAACGAGTTCTTTCTGGCCAACTCGGTCCGGGTGGTCAAGGGCGTTGCGCAGCGCCGTCGTATGATCGCCTGAAGGGCCAAGCGGCGAACCGCAAAAATCGGAGCTGCGTTACATCCCTCAGCGCTTGTTGCGCCAGACGTCGACCAGCGCGCCCAGCTTGGCGACGGTCGGCAGGCGATCGTCGGACAGCGCCTCGAGGAAGTCGGACAGGCGCTTGGATTTCACGATGGTGTAGGCCGTCAACCACACCGTCGCGACGAAGACCACCATGAAGTAGGCGATTTTGACCCAGAGCGGGTTTTCCGCTTCGGCGATCAGGTTCATGCCCAGGAAGCCTGTCGTGACCGTGCCGATCAGGCCGAACGCGGTCACGACGGTCAGCCGCACCACCGTGTTGGCCTGCCGGCGCAGCGAATCGCTGTCCAGGTACTCGCTCATGTCCTGGATCTCGTCGCGCACCTCGTCGTACAGCCGCGCCGCCCCGAGGTGCTCGCTGCACATGCGGAACAGTTCCGCCGCCTGCGCCTGGTCGGAAACCTCGAGGAACCAGTAGCGGTGGGTGAAGCGCAGGAACACCTCCTTCAGCCGGCGGATCGCGCGCTTGAAGCGCTTGACGCTTTCGGCGTCAAAGATGTCGAGCCGGTTGAGCGCGTCGACCTGCCGGTCGGCGAGCATCAGCAGTGCCGCCTTGTGGAAATGCGGGATGAGGAACAGCAGGAAATACTGGTGGCGGAACTGACCCAGCAGTCCCTTGTTGGAATCGACGTAGAACGGATCGCCGACGCCACCAACCATGATGAATGCGTGACCCGAGCACATGTAGCGCACACCGCAGGGTCCGTCCGTCTCGTCGAGCCAATAGCGGTCGTAGCAGTACTGATACTCGAAGTCGCGGGCGTGCCGCTCGGACATCGGCAGGGCCGTCATCGGGCCGGGCGCTGTCACCAAGGCCAGTCGCATGAAATCGCCGCGGCTCAGCCGTCGCGGCTCATCGAGCGCCAGGTAGCCCAGCACCGGCATGCGGTGCCGTTCGATCTGGCGGTAGCGGATGACACCGCGCTCGTCGGAGTGATGCGACACCAGCGGCTTCAGCAGGAACTCCCAGTGGGCGGCGATCGCCGGCGCACGGTAGCTCGCGACCGTACGCAGGAACTTGTCGCGCTTCTCGAAGTCGGACGTGGCCAGCACGTCGCCCGCCTCCGATAGCCATTCGACGCGCGCCAGGCAATGCCCGCCGCCGCCGTCCTCGTTCCAGAAGGTCGGGTAGGCGCGGCCGAACCGGTAAAGCACCTCCTGCGCGCGTGAGAGCGGCAGATCTCGGCTGAAGATCTCGACCGCCAGGATGACGACGTCGATGTCGTAGAAGAAGTACAAGTCGACATGCGCGACATCGAACACCATTGGTTCCGCCGGATCGCCCGGAGGCGTCAGGCGTACCCGCGTCACGTCGTTGCGGCGGAAGACGCGGATTGGTGATTCGCTCGCCTTGGTGCCGCGCCCCTTGCCCTCGCCGTACAGGAACCGCTGCACATAGGGCAGGAAGGTGACGAATTCGCTGTAGTGCCGCTCCTGGAACTGCGCCGGATCGCCGGTGAATTCGTCGGTCAGTTCACGCCAGGCATTGTCCTCGCCGGCGCCTTCCAGCACCTCCCAATGGTTCTGGATTTGCGAGTCCTGGCGGATCGGCATCAGCTGGACCGGCCACAGCAGGATCTGCCGGAAGTGACGCACTATAGGGTCGGCGTGGTCGGTCATCGCGGCTCCGTCGCGTGTCCGGGGTTGGCGGGCATGCGCTGGTGTCGCGAACCTGCCCTCTCCAGCCTACACTACGCTGACAGGCCTGCCGCAGTCATCGCGAGACGATTCGCCCGGCGTCGCGCCGCAACTGGCCGAGAGCAGCGGCGATATTGGATTTCCCGGCCGGGGGTGGTAATTCGGCCCGTCAGCGACAACCGCCACCGCGAGGAAACGCCATGCGCCTGTACAACTCCGTCGGACCCAACCCCAAGGTCGTCCGCATGTTCATGAAGGAGAAGGGCATCGAGCTGCCGATGGTCGAGGTCGACATCCGTGGCGGCGAGAACCGGCGCGAGGCCTATCTGGCCAAGAACCCCTCCGGCCAGTCGCCGGCCTTGGAGCTCGACGACGGCACCATCCTGAGCGAGATCACGGCGATCTGCGAGTACCTCGACGACACGCACAAGAGCACGCCCTCGCTGATCGGCGACACGCCGCAGCAGCGGGCCGAGACGCACATGTGGACGCGGCGCGTCGATCTCGGCATCTGCGAGCCGATGGCCAACGGCTTCCGCTTCGCCGAAGGGCTGAAGATGTTCCAGAACCGCATCCG
>DATFGV010000274.1:0-5325 GCA_035249115.1 Vineibacter sp. | reverse complement strand
AATCGCGCGTTTCGTCGCGCTCGACCTTTTCAGGCTTAAGCTCGCCCAGAACGCGCTGCGCCTGAGCGGTGGCGATTGCCGCGCCGTTCTGGCCGCCACGGGAACCCGACGGCCAGCGGATCGCGAGGATGCTGAACGACTGCGACGGGTTGCCGGTGACGTAGTGCCCCGCCGGCAAACCGCCATCGCGCCACTCGCGCGCCTTTACTGCGTTCGGCACCCGCACCACGAATCCGTCCTCGACCTCGCGGTACTCTTGCCAAACCGACAGCGGCGGTAGCGGTCCAAGTTGGGCATACGCCGCAAGCGGCGACGCCAGAGCCGTGATTACTGTCGGCATCAGCGCTGACAGCAGCCAATTCACCTGCAACTGATCCTCCACGCCGTGTCGTCTGTTGCCGCTATGGGCGGCCTGCGCGACACCTTAGCATGCGGCGAGGTTGGAGGCGCGCTCCGCACGACGCGCGAAGCGAATGACACCACGCGGCACGCTTCACCGGCTGACGGCTTAAGGTCGCCGCTGCCGCTTTCCCCCATGCTGTCAGTAGAGGTCACCGACCTCAACAATCTTCTCGGCCGCCTCAGCGGCGATGCCCTTTTCGTCGAACTGGCAGCCACCGACAAAGCTGGTGAAGCCGCGATGCGAGAGGATATCCTTGGCGCGGTCGATGTTGCGGGCGTGCACCAGGAATGCCTGCGGCGGGCGGTTGGTGACGATCAGGAAAATCTTGTTGGCCACGAGGTCGCTCCGCCGATCACGCCGCCCGGTGCGGTGCGCTGGCATTGAACTGCGATTCCGCCAAAGGCGCCAGCCTCACGGCGCCCTGCCGCAATCTTCCGGCTCGCTGCCCGCCGGCGCCAAACGCAGGAACAGCTGCTGCGGCAGACCCTCCAGCGATGGCTCCCAGACATCGGAGTCGAACGGCTCTAGCCGGCGCGGCTGCAGTACGCCCAGGCTCTGCTCGCGGAATACCAGGCGCACCACCAGTTCGTCGCGCCGCCAGATACGCTCGTCGATCGCCTGACCACCGATCTTGGGCACGCGCTGCTGGCAGACAAGGGTCGGCGTTCCGTAGCGCGCCTTCAGGGCCGCGACCGCGGCTCGATGCACGATGGCCACCGCGCCATGCCGGGGCCGCTCGATCTGGATGCGCACCAGCGAGCGGCGGGCGCGGTCCATGTGAAAATAGACGATGTAGGGATAGCCGCCGATGTCATAGCGCCTGAGTACAACGTCGACGTACGCTTGGCCGACGTCCAGCGGGCGATCCAGGCGAGTCGCGCGGTCGCCGAACTGTCGCATCAGGTCGTCCGACGTGACCCCCCAGCGCACCCCTTCAAAGCCGCTGTCGCCCACCGGTTGGGCGCGCAGGGAACTCGCAAGCAGAACCACCACGGAGGCGGCCACGGCGCTGCGGAAGATGGCCGATCGCATCACGCCGCTAATCCTACCGGCGCGGCGGCGAGGATATGGCCTCACGTTCAATTGCCACGCCTTCGCTACGCGTTTTGCCGTTGTCAGTAGGCGTAGGCTTCGTAGAGCGCTTCGATCCTGCCGTTCAAGTCGCTGGCGACGCGGGCGCGCTTTTCCTCGGCCAGCGTGACGCCACTGTCGGCGATGTGGCGCAGTGGATCGAGATACATCGTCTCGTCGCGTTGCCGGGAATCGAGCTGCCGGCGGGCACGCAGTCCCGCTTCGGCGATCGCCAGCATGCGCTGCGCCAATGCCTGTACGGTGGCGGTGCGGAACGGCGTCTTCAGCCCCAGCCGTGGCACCTCGGCGCGCAAAGCGTCGTGCTCGGAGATGGTCCAGTCCTTGACCAGGTCCCAGGCGGCGTCGAGCGCGCTCTGGTCGTAGAGCAGGCCGATCCACAGTGCCGGCAGCGCCACGATCATATCGCGCGTACCGCAGTCGCTGCCGCGCATCTCCAGGAAGCGCTTCAACCGCACCTCGGGAAAGGCCGTCGTGATGTGGTCGGCCCAGTCGGTTAGCCGCGCAACGTCGCCGACATCGTTGTGCAGGCGGCCAGCGATGAAGTCGCGGAACGACTTGCCGGCGAGGTCAAGGTACTTGCCCTCGCGGTAGGCGAAATACATCGGCACGTCGAGCAGCCAGTCGACGTAACGCTCGAAGCCGAAGCCGGCGTCAAACACGAAGGGCAGCATGCCGCAGCGGTCGGAGTCGGTGTCGGTCCAGACATGGCTGCGGCGGCTGACGAAGCCGGTATCGACGCCTTCGACGAACGGCGAGTTGGCGTACAGCGCCGTCGCCACCGGCTGCAACGCCAGCGAGACGCGGAACTTCTTCACCATGTCGGCTTCGTCGGCGAAGTCGAGGTTGGTTTGCACCGTGCAGGTGCGCAGCATCATGTCCAGGCCCATGCTGCCGCGCTTGGGCATGTAGCGGCGCATGATCGCGTAGCGACCCTTGGGCATCCAGTCGAAGTCCTCGCGCCGCCAGGTCGGTGTATGGCCCATGCCGAGGAAGCCGATGCCGAGCGGGCCGGCGACGGCCTTGACCTCGGCCAGGTGCTGGTCGGTCTCGGCGGCGGCCTCGTGCACGGTGGCCAGAGGCGCGCCACTCAGCTCGAGCTGGCCGCCGGGCTCCAGGGTGATGCTGGCCCGCTCTCGGCCCAGCGCAATCGGCTGGCCGTTCTCCAGCACGCGCTGCCAGCCGAAGCGGTCGGCCAAGCCGTCGAGCACTGCGCGCACGCCGGCCGCGCCGGCATACGGGATCGGTTTGAGACTGGCATGCAGGAAGCCGAACTTCTCGTGTTCGGTGCCGGCACGCCACTGGGCGCGCGGCTTGCCGCCGGCCTCCATGTATTCCACCAGCTGCCGCCGATCGGTGATCGGCGCGCCGGCTCCGCTGGGCGGCGCGGACATTCCACTCCCTTCGCCGCGTGTCGCGACGCAACGCCGCCACGAGGCCTACGATTACGGCGGTCACGCTGTCCGCACGGCGCTGACGCGCCGGGCCACCGTGCCGCCCCCGGTTCGCCGCGTTGCTAGCAAGCCGTTGCGTCCAACTCAACCACGCCGGCGGCCGACGGATGAGCTTTCCTCGCGCGAACAGGCAAGGAGATTCATGCGGCGTGTACCACTTTCCCGCTGCCGCGCGGTGTCGCGAACGATTGGCATCATTGCCGCTGGCCCTATTCTTCGATGGAGTCGGCTGTCGCCGACGCGTAGTCGGGCCATCGCCGCGGTGCGGCGCGGCGCCAGTCGCCGATTGCCGCCTGCCAGACCGCGAGCGCCGCCAGGGCCGCCGTGTCGGCGCGCAAGATGCGCGGCCCGAGGCCAACCGGGTGCACGTGAGGCAGCCGGCCGATCGCGTCCAGCTCCCCGCGCGCAAAGCCACCCTCCGGCCCGATCAGCACTGCCCATGGTGCCGCACATCCCGCCTCGTCCAGTGCGGCCAACGCCGCCGCCACCGGCTGCCCGCCGCCGGTCTCGTCGGCCAGGAGCACATGGCGCGCGACCGGCCATGACCCGATAAGCTGGTCCAGCGTCACCGGCGGGCGGACCTCGGGCACAGTGAGCCGCTCGGTCTGTTCCGCCGCCTCGACGGCATTGGCGCGCAGCCGTTCGAGATTGACCCGCGCCACGATTGTGCGGTGAGTCATCACGGGCTGCAGCGCACTCACCCCTAGCTCAGTCGCCTTTTCGGCGAGGAAATCGAGGCGCGCCTTCTTGACCGGCGCAAAGCACAGCCACAGGTCCGGCTCCGCCACTTGCGCCCGCGTTCGACCCGCAATGTACAGCGTTATCGCGCGCTTGCCGGCCATCTCGATGGTCGCCCGCCATTCGCCATCGCGGCCATTGAACAGCTTGACCACGGCGCCAGCGCCCAGCCGCAGCACGTCGCGCAGGTAGTGCGCCGACTCGGCGGCAAGGTCAATTTTCGCGCCCGCGGCAAGAGGCGCCTCGATGAACAGGCGGGGCGTCATGCGGCGAAAATCAACATCACTTGACGCAACGCCGACGCCGGGCGCCTTACTTCACGGTGATCGTGATCGGCCGGGACATCACCGGCGGATCGTGCGGGATGTGGTTGTGGTCGGCGAACAGCAGCTGCAGCGTGTGCCGACCCGGCGGCAGGGTGATGGTCACCTCGGTCTGGCCATTGCCGAAATGACGGTAGTTGTCGTCATTTGGGATGTTCTCGCCCATAGGCGGCAGTTGGGCATCGACCAGCAGGTGGTGGTGGCCCGTATTCTTCATTTCGACACCGGCCGGCGCCACGCCCATGCCCTTGAGGCCGAAGCGCACCGTGATCGGTCCACTGATCTCTTCGCCGTCCTTGGGCGAGATGAAATACACCTCGGCGCCGGATGGCGAGGCGACGCGCGGAAGCTGCGCCAGGGCGACACCGGCGGCGGCCAGGATCGCAACGGTCGAGAGGGCGAGACGGCGGCGCATCGCATCGACTCCCATGAAGGCGGGATGCGCGGGACAGTAGCATGCGACACACCGACGCGCGATCACGCAGGCGGGAGATGGCACCGGCGTGTCGCATGCGGCACCAGCGCCGTTGAGCGCAGTCACCCCCGCGCCCATGATACTGCCATGGCCGACGCTGTCCCCGGCGCAGGGCACACCGACATCAACCGCACGCACTGGATCCTGCGCGCGCTGCCCGCTTGGGCGCGCCCCTATGGACGGCTGGCGCGCTGGGACCGACCGATCGGCATCTGGCTGCTGTTGTTCCCCTGCTGGTGGTCGATCGCGCTGTTCGCCGAGCTGTTGCCGTCTGGTCGCACGGGCATTGCCGCCTGGGTTCAGTCTCCGGCTATGTGGCTCGCGTTGCTGTTCGCGATCGGCGCCATCGCCATGCGCGGCGCCGGCTGCACGTGGAACGATCTGCTGGACCGCGACATCGACGCCCAGGTTGAACGCACCCGCAACCGGCCGCTGCCGGCTGGCGAGGCGACGCCACGCCAAGCGATGGTCTGGCTGGTCCTGCAGTCGATGGTCGGCGCCATCGTGCTGTTCAGTTTCGGCTGGTTCGCGATCGCGGTTGGCCTGGCGTCGCTGCTGATCGTCGCGGTGTATCCGCTGATGAAGCGCCTGACCTCGTGGCCGCAGGTCGTGCTGGGCTTCGCTTTCAACTGGGGCGCGCTGCTCGGCTGGGCGGTGGTCGCCGGCGAGCAAATCGTCGGCGGCGTTGATCCCTTCGCGACAGGATTGGCGGCCGCGCTCGCGCTTTACGCAGGCGGCATCGCCTGGACCCTGGTGTACGACACGATCTACGCCATGCAGGACCAGCGTGACGATGCCATCATCGGCGTGGGCTCGACGGCCCGCCGGTTCGCCGATGCGCCG
>DATFGV010000273.1:0-2320 GCA_035249115.1 Vineibacter sp. | reverse complement strand
TAGGCGCCGGTGCCCTGGTCGATCGGCGCGGCGCCGACCCGGGCCGGCGGGCCGTCCTGGTCGCCGGTCGCCTCCATGATGCCGGTTTCCGCCTGGATGCAGGGATCGTAGCCGGCGCGGCCGCGATAGGGGCCGGTCTGGCCGTAGCCGGAGATCGACAGGTAGACCAGGCCGGGGTTCATGGCGCTGGCCTTGTCGTAGCCGAAGCCCAGCCGGTCGATGACGCCGGGCACGAAGGCCTCCATGAAGACGTCGGCGGTCTGGATCAGCCTCGCCATCACCTGCCGGCCGCCCTGCGACTTCAGGTCGAGCGCCAGGCCGCGCTTGTTGCGGTTCATCGCCGGCACCCAGGCGCCGCCCATCTGCGGGCGGAAATGATCACCGTGCAGCGGCTCGATCTTGATCACGTCGGCGCCCATGTCGCCCAGGATCTGGCCGGCCACCGGCCCCGCGATCACCTGGGTGAGGTCGAGCACCTTAATTCCCTGCAACGGCAACATGCGTGTCCTCGTGTCTGATCCTGGGCGTTACGGCCGGGGCGCGCGCGACCCCAATCGCGCGCCTTGGCCTTCTATGGCACATGACGCGTCACTGGAGTGACGCGCCCCCAGCCTTGCACCCCTGCGATGGCGCGTAGCGTGACCGATTCCGTTCCGGCGCAACATGCTTTACGGTTGCGAAGGCAAAAGCAAGGCGCTGGGGGCGCGCGACTCCAGTCGCGCGTCATGGCGGGCGATGGCGCGTGACGCGTCACTGGAGTGACGCACCCCCAACCGCGACACGCACAAGGGAGGACGTCATGGCGATCGGCCGACGCGCGGTGGTGGCGGGTGGCGCGGCGCTGCTGGCCGGCGGCGCGTGGGCGCAGGGGTTGTCGGAGCGGCCGATCACCATCGTCGTGCCGTTCACCGCCGGCACCGGCATGGACATCCTGGCGCGGCTGCTGGGCGAGCAGCTGCGGGCCCGCTGGAACCAGCCGGTGATCGTCGACAACAAGCCCGGCGCCAGCGGCGGCATCGGCACCGTGGCGGCGGCGCGGGCGGCGCCGGACGGGCATACCCTGATGATGACCGCCAACACCTTCGTCACCAACGTGCCGCTGTACCCGAACATCGGCTACGACCCGGTGGCCGACTTCGCGCCGGTGGTGAAGGTCGCGACCGGCGACCTGGTGCTGGTGGTGCATCCCGATTTGAAGATCACCACGACGGCGGCCTTCCTGGAGCGGGCGCGGGCTCAGCCCGGCGGGCTGAAATACGCCTCGCCCGGCGTCGGCACGCCGCAGCACCTGTTCATGGAGATGTTCAAGCTCACCACCAGGATCGACGTGCTGCACGTGCCCTACCGTGGCTCGGCCGGCGCGGTGCAGGACGTCGTGGCGGGCCACGTGCCGGCGATGGTGATGCCGCTGCACACGGCACTGCCGCTGGAGCGCGGCGGCAAGATCAAGCTGCTGGCGATCGGCGGCGCCAGGCGCTCGCCGCTGGCGGGCGATGTGCCGACCCTGGCCGAGGAGGGGGTGACGGGTTTCTCGGTCGATCTGTGGTACGGCCTGTTCGCGCCGGCGCGCACGCCGGCGGAGGTGATCGCCAAGCTCAACGCCGAGGTCAACACGATCCTCGAGCGCGACCCGGTGCCGGCCACCTTGCGCGAGCAGGGGCTGATACCGGCCGGCGGCGCTCCCGAGGCGCTGGCGGCGCTGGTCCGCGCCGACCTCGCCAAATGGCAGAAGGCGATCCCCGATGCCGGCATCAAGGCGGAGTGACGCGTTGCCTATCCAACACAGTTGGGGCGCGCTGGGGGCGCGTCACTCCAGTGACGCGTCATGTCCTGGCGACGACGAAGACGCGCGACGGGAGTCGCGCGCCCCCAGCACCTTGCCCACCTCCTGGGGAAGGAAACGCATTTTCAATCCTCAACAGCGAAGCTGGGGCGCGCTGGGGGCGCGTCACTCCAGTGACGCGACATGTGCTGGCGACGACGAAGACGCGCGACGGGAGTCGCGCGCGCCCAGCCTTCCCCGCGCTGCGCGTGGGGAAGGGAAGATGCTGGCGATGCATTTCCTCCCCAGCGAAGCTGGGGAGGTGGCCCGAAGGGCCGGAGGGGAGACAACGTGATCTTGGGAACTGAGACTCCGTCGGCTCCCCATCCGGCCTTCGGCCACCTTCCCCACTGCGTGGGGAAGGGAAGAGTCTGACAGCGCTGGTCGGTCAACCATGGACGACGTGATCATCGTCGGGGCTGGGATCGGCGGGCTGACGTTGGCGCTGGCGCTGCATCGCGTCGGGGTGCGCTGCCGGGTGTTCGAGGCGGCGGACCA
>DATFGV010000272.1:0-3297 GCA_035249115.1 Vineibacter sp. | reverse complement strand
CAGCGGGTGGCGATCGCGCGGGCGTTGGCGCTGGAGCCCAGGATCGTCCTGTTCGACGAGCCCACCAGCGCGCTCGATCCCGAGCTGGTCGGGTCCGTCCTTCAGGTGATGCGCGATCTGCGCGAGGCCGGCATGACCATGCTGGTGGTCAGCCACGAGCTGCAGTTCGCCCGCGCCGCCGCCGACCGCGTGGTCTTCATGGAGGACGGCGTCATCGTCGAACAGGGCCCGCCGGCGCAGATCTTCGGCGATCCGCAGCAGGCGCGCACGCGCGCGTTCGTGGCCCGCATCGACGGGCACCACTGAGGTCATGGACCGCTTTCTTTTCACGTTCTTCAACGGCGAGGTGATGTGGGAGTACCTGCCCAAGATCCTCTCCGGCATGTGGGTCACCACCTATCTCGCGGTCTTTGTCATCGTCACCGGCCTGGCCTTGGGCCTGCTGCTGGCGGTGCTGCGCTCGACGCTCTCGCAGCGCCTGCCGGCGCCGCTGTCGTGGCTGGCCGGCGCGCCGCGCCTGCTGATCATCTTCTACGTCGACCTGATGCGATCGGTGCCGCCGCTGGTGCTGATCGTCCTGTTCTACTACGGCCTGCCGGCGCTGGGGCTGGACATCGCCGGACTGGGCGCCACGTGGCTGGCGCTGTCGCTGGTGCTGTCGGCCTTCGCCGAGGAGATCTACTGGGCCGGTCTGATCTCCGTCGCCAAGGGCCAGTGGGAGGCGGCGCGCTCGACGGGGCTCAGCTTCTTCCAGACCCTGCTCTACGTGATCCTGCCGCAGGCCATCCGGCTGACGATACCGCCGCTGACCAACCGGACCATCGCCATCACCAAGGGCACGGCGCTGGGCCAGGTCGTGGCCGTGCAGGAAATCCTGTACCAGGCCTATAGCGGCCTTTCCTTCTCGTCCAACCCCTCGCCGTTGACGTTGGGTGCGCTGGCCTATCTGGCGCTGTTCTTGCCAGTGGTGGTCGTCGGTCGCTGGATCGAAACCCGCTTCGCATGGCGGCGCTGAGTTCGGCCGATGAGCGACATCATCACCCTGTTCTTCAACGCCGATGTGCTGGCCAGGACCGCCGGGTTCATGATCGACGGCTTGTGGATGACCCTGCTGCTGTGCGTGGTGGTGATCCCGGTCGGCACGCTGGGCGGCCTTGCAGTGGCGGTCCTGGCGGCGCTCAACCGTCGTTGGCTGAACGTTGTGCTGGTGGTCTACGTCGACGTCTTCCGCGCCCTGCCGCCGTTGGTGCTGCTGGTCTTCGTCTACAACGTGCCGCCGTTCGCCGGCTACAAGATCTCCGAGTTCGAGGCGGTGGTGATCGCCTTCCTGCTCAACACCTCGAGCTACTACGGCGAGATCTTCCGCGCCGGCATCGAGAGCGTCGGTCGCGGCCAATGGGAGGCGTCCCGCTCGACCGGGCTGGGATGGTGGCAAACGATGGGATGGGTCGTGCTGCCGCAGGCTGTCCGCAACGTGCTGCCGGACCTGGTCAGCAACACCCTTGAAGTCGCCAAGCTGACCTCGATCGCCAGCGTCATCGCGCTCCACGAACTGATGTTCGCGGCCCGCTCGGCGCAACAGGTCACGTTCAACTATACGCCGCTGATGCTGGCTACCCTGATCTATTTCGTGCTGCTGTGGCCGGTGGTACGCTTGCTGAGCCGCCTGGAGCACAGGAAGATCGCGTCGCATTGAGGTTCAGGAGTCCGACATGGCCGAGCGCATCCTGGTGATTAACCCGAACTCGACCGAGGCCTGCACGCAGGGCATCGACGAGGCGATGGCGCCGCTGCGCATGACCGGCGGGCCGCGGATCGAGTGCATGACCCTGAAGGACGGACCGCCGGGTGTGCAGAGCCAGGCTGACGTCGAAAGCGTGGTGCAGCCGCTGGCCCGCACCGTATCGGCGCGTGACAACGACTGCGATGCGTTCGTCATCGCCTGCTTCAGCGATCCCGGCCTGCACGCCTGCCGCGAGGCCACCCGCAAGCCGGTGCTGGGCATCGCCGAGAGCGGCATCCTGACGGCGCTGACGTTGGGTCAGCGTTTCGGCGTGATCTCGATCCTCAAGACCTCGATCCCGCGACATCTGCGCTACGTCGGCCAGATGGGCATGCAAGCCCGCTTCGCCGGCGATCGTGCGGTCGGCCTGGGCGTGGTCGAGCTGACCGACGAAGCGCGCACCCTGTCGCGCATGATCGACGCTGGCAAGGAACTGCGCGACAAGGACGGCGCCGACGTGCTGGTGATGGGCTGCGCCGGCATGGCGCGCTATCGCGACCGCCTGCAGCAGGCGGTCGGCGTGCCGGTCGTTGAGCCCACCCAGGCCGCGGTCGCCATGGCGATCGGCCAGGCGCGCCTCAAATGGGCGGCGTGACGGCATCGCGCCGTGGCTTCCTGGCGACCGCCGGCATTGGCGGGTTGATGATCGGCGCGGCCGGCCGCGGCAGGACACAACCGATGCCGGGTGCGGCCCTGTACAAGACCGTCACCGGCTACAGCCAGTGGCCGCACCATCGGACCGGAACGCCGGAGGGCAAGGCAACGGTCGACTGGTTCGAGGCCGAGCTCAGGGCGCGCGGCGCCGCCACCAGCCGATGGGCCTACGACTACGAACGCTATGATTGGCGTGCGTCGGTCACCGCTAGTGGCCAGCCGATCGACTGCATACCGCTGTACTACGAGGGGGTTGGTGAGCTGGCGACCGACGCGCCTTTCGTGCGGCCGGTGGCCTTGCCCAACAACTTCGACAAATCCGATCTCGAACAGGCGTTGTCTGAAGCCAAGGGTAGCGGCCTGCGCTTGTCGGTCTTCCTGACCTTCGGTCGCTTCGGCACTCTGCCGCCGCGGCCGGCGCTGGTCGGCATCAACGTCGATCCCGACAAGTCGACCTCGGGTCAACCCACCCTTCTGGTGTCGGGCGTCCATCTGGACGCCATGGCCAGCGGCGCTGTCACGGCGTCCATCAGCGCCAAGCGTATTCCCGACCGGGCGGAGAACGTCATCGGCCGCATGGGAAGCGGCGACGGCGCGCCGCTGGTGATCACCACGCCGCTGACCGGCTGGTTCACCTGCGCCGGCGAGCGCGGCACGGGCATCGCCGTCGCGCTGGAGCTGGCGAGCCAACTGGCGGCCGAGATGCCGGTTGCCGTCATCGCCACCACCGGCCATGAGCTGGAGAACTACGGCATCCGCCAGCAGTTGAAAGCAGGGCTGGGATTCGCGCCGCGCGCCGTGATCCATATCGGCGCCTCGCTGGCGGCAGGCTGGTTTCCGCCCGGAACGCCCACCCTCCA
>DATFGV010000271.1:0-2379 GCA_035249115.1 Vineibacter sp. | reverse complement strand
ATCCTCGATGAAGAATGCTTAGTCGATCTTCGCGACCAGCACGTCGGTGGCCTTGAACACGGCCAGCGCGGCGTCGCCGACACGAAGATTGAGACGGTCGATCGAACTGGTGGTGACGACGGCGCTGATGATGCCGGCCGGCGTCTCGACCTCGATCTCGGAGACCACGGGGCTGCGATGGATCGCGGCGACCGTGCCCTTGAACTGGTTACGCGTGTTGATGGTGGTGACAGACATCGTGGGGCTCTTTGTGGCTCTGAATGACGCTATGAAAAAAGGGGCGGCGCCGGTGCTGCCGTCGCCGCCCCCAGTGAGGAGACTGCGCGCCGCTTACTTCTGATAGATCTGGTCGAACACGCCGCCGTCACCGAAGTGTTCCGGCTGCGCCTTGGCCCAGCCACCGAACTTGGTGATGTCGACCAGCTCGAGCTTCGGGAACTTCGACGCGTACTTGGCGGCGATTTCCGGATCGGTCGGGCGGTAGTGGTTCTTGCCGATGATGTCCTGCGCCGGCTTGGTGTAGAGGAAGTTCAGGTAAGCCTCGGCAACCTTGCGCGTGCCCTTCTTGTCGACGACCTTGTCGACCACCGTGACCGGCGGTTCGGCGAGGATCGACAGCGACGGCACGATGATCTCGAACTTGTCCTTGCCGAATTCATCGAGGGCGAGGAAGGCTTCGTTTTCCCACGAGATCAGCACGTCGCCGATGCCGCGCTGGACGAAGGTCGTCGTCGAGCCGCGCGCACCGGTGTCGAGGATCGGCGCGTTCTTGAACAGCTTGGCGATGAAGTCGCGAGCCTTGGCGTCGTCGTTGCCGTACTGCTTCAGCGCCCAGGCGTAGGCGGCGAGGTAGTTCCAGCGCGCGCCGCCCGAGGTCTTCGGATTCGGCGTGATCACCGAAACGCCCGGCTTGGCCAGATCGCCCCAGTCCTTGATGCCCTTCGGATTGCCCTTGCGCACCAGCAGCACGATCGTCGAGGTGTACGGCGAGCTGTTCTTCGGCAGACGCTTCTGCCAGTCCGCCGGCACCAGCTTGCCGTTCTTGTTCAGCGCGTCGATGTCGGCGGCGAGCGCCAGCGTGACGACGTCGGCGGCGAGGCCGTCGATCACCGAGCGCGCCTGCTTGCCCGAGCCGCCATGCGACTGCTGGATGGTGACGGTGTCGCCGGTCTTGGCCTTGTAGTCGGCGGCGAAGGCGGCGTTGATGTCCTTGTACAGCTCACGCGTCGGGTCGTATGAAACATTGAGCAGCTGCACGTTGGCAGCCCAGGCCGAAACCGGCAGGGCCAGCGCCGCGGCGAGCGCAAACAGTTTGGTTTTCATCTTCGGATGCTTCCGGTGGTGAAGGTTTAGGAGACGGGTTTAGAACGACAGCTGCAGACGGGCAAACACGGTCTTCTCGTCTTCGCGATCAATCGGCGCGGCATTCGTGCCGCCACCGCCGCCTTCGAAGCTCGTGTTGGTGTAGTTGAGTGCGGTCTTGACGTTGCTCGTCAGGTACCAGTTCAGACCAAGCGTCCAGCTCTCGATCTTGGAGACCGAAGTTGTCGGATTGGCGAAGGTCGGGAAGGCGTCCTTGTCGATTTCCAGCTCGCCGTAGCGTGCCGTCAGTTCGAGCGCGCCCCAGCCCGGGCCGCCGACCGTGTACGGCTTGTCCGGCTTGGCCACGCCGCGATAGCTGGCGTCTTCACCGGTCAGCACGTAGGTGGCAACCGCCTGCCAGGACTTGTTCTCGAGCTTCTCGGCAAACGACACCGGGGTGCCCGGACCAGCCGGCGTGTTGGTGATCGCCAGATCCTGCTTGGAGGTGATGTATTCGCCGAGCAGGCCGAAGCTGTTGCGGTAGTAGCTCGCCTGCGGCGAGATGCGCACGACGTCGCCATCGGCATAGACGCCGGTGGTGCCGGCGGCCGAGGCCGTCGCGGTGCTCGCGGTGCTGCGGTAAGCGAAGACCTGCGCCTGACCCGGCGAGCGGTAGCGCGGCAGGAAGTTGTTGGCGTTGGTCGAGTTGGCGTTACCCTGCAGCTTCGGGCCGACGGTGCCGCCGACGCCGAAGCCGAGGCCCTGCAGCAGGCCCGGATCATTCTTGAACGGCTCGGTCCACAGGCGCGCACCGACTTCCTTGCGGTTGTCGACGTCGGTGGCGGCCTCGTCACGACCGTCGGTGCTGCCGTTGAAATAGCCGAGCGCGTAGCTGACGGTGCTGTTGAACAGGTCGCCCTGCAGCTGCACGCCGAGCTCGCGGTTCGGCGCGATTTCCGACGGCAGGCCGCGTTCGACGAAGGTCAGCGCGCTGCTCGACTGCAGGCGTTCCAGACCCACCGGCGCGGTGAACTTACCGGCGCGCAGCGTGTAGGCCGGATCAAACTTCAGGTCCAG
>DATFGV010000270.1:0-5892 GCA_035249115.1 Vineibacter sp. | reverse complement strand
GATTTACCGCATTTTCGGTCAGCCTCTAGATCGCCATGGCCGTCGGTACCACCAAGCGCTTCTACCAGGAGGTCCAGGTCGGCGCCGTCGAAGGCGGCTTCGACGTGCGCCTGGACGGCCGCGCCATCCGCACGCCGGCCGGCAAGACGCTGGCCCTGCCGACCGAGACCTTGGCTGCCGCCGTCGCCGACGAATGGCGTGCCCAATCCAGCGGACAACAGATCCGGCCATTGGCGATGCCGATGATGCGCTTGGCGGCGACGGCCATCGACCGGGTGACGCCGCAACGGGCCAAGGTGGTCGCCGACACGGCCAGGTACGCCGGCTCCGACCTGCTGTGCTACCGCGCCGAATCGCCGGTCGATCTCGTCGTGCGCCAGGCCCGTCACTGGCAGCCGCTGCTCGACTGGGCGGCCGAGCGCTATGGCGCGCGCATGGTCCTGGCCGAGGGCATCCGGCACCAGAAGCAGGATCCGGCGTCGCTGGCGTCGATCGAACGGGCGGTGGCGGCGCACAGCGATTTCGGCCTGTCGGCGTTGTTCAACCTGACGGCCGCGATGGGCTCGGTCGTGCTGTCGCTGTCGCTGTCGGACGGTCGCCTGGACGCGGCGTCGGCCTTCGCCGCCGCCGAGCTCGACGCGCTCTACGAGATCGAGAAATGGGGCGAGGACCCGGAAGCGACGGCCCGCCACGCCGCCTTGCGACGCGACATCGAAGCCGGCGCGCAATTCCTTGAGCTGCTGGGCGGCGCGCGGCTTCTGTAGTATCAGGTGATGGCAACGGCCGGTGACGTTGTTCGCTTCATGGTGAGCCTCTTCACCCCGAGCTTGTCGAGGGGCGAACCATGAAGCGTCGCACGATCGTTGGTGCGTGGCCTTCATGGTTCGACAAGCTCACCATGAAGGCTTGCCACTATGAGTCAGCGTCGCAAGCCGCTGGTATGATACACGGGTCGCCGCGCCCTCAGGGACGATGACGGCGCGCGAGAGCGGGAGAGCGTGGTGCGTGGCGTAGGCGTTGTCGGGTTGGGAATGTTGGCGGCGACCGCCGCCAGCGCGCAGCAGGTGCCGACATCGGCGCGGGGGCCGGCCAAACCGCCGCTGGCGGCGGCGGCGCCGGTCGGGCCGCACAACTACCCGTCCGTCGTCCTCGACCTCTCCAGCCATAACACCATCCCGATCGATGCGACCTTGAAGTCGCGGTTCGGCATCGGCCTGGTGATCCATCGCGCCACGCTTGGTCGCGACATGGGCGGCCCCAACGACGTCGATGCGTTCTTCCCCGACCGGGTGCAGCAGATCGCCCGCGCCGGCTTGCGCCTGGGCGCCTACCACTGGGCGACGCCGACCGACACCGGCGACCGGCAGGCCGACGACTTCCTGAGGATCGTCAAGGCGAGCTGCGATCAGCTGCCGCCGGCGCTGCGGCGCATCGTGCTGGCGATCGACTGGGAGCCGCACGGCAACGACCCCGACCATTACATGCCGGCCGCCGAGGTCGACCGCTTCCTGCGGCGCGTCACGGCCCGCACCGCGAAGCCGGCGCTGGTCTACGCCTACGAGAACTTCATCCACGAGCAGCGCGAGGCCATCGCCGGCCGGCCCGGCCTGTGGGCGTTGCTCGGCCGCCATCCGCTGTGGATCGCCAACTACAAGGTCAACACCGACTCGATGGGCAACGCGCTGCGCGGCGGCATGATCCTGCCGCAGCTCGCTGGCTCGCCGTGGTCGAGCTGGAGCCTGTGGCAATACACCAGCGGCGACAACGGCCCGATCGCCGACTACCCGCCCGGCAAGATCGGCGGCGAGCTGGTCGACCGCAGCGTCTTCCGCGGCACCCGCGCCGACTTCGACCGCTTCGTCGACCACAATAGCTGGGACTGTAAGTACCGCGGCCAATAGCTGCCACAAGGTGACAGGTCAGGGTTGCTGCCGGAAAGCTAAGTGCGCGAAGAAATCCCGATTTAATCGGTGTCTTCTTGGTGCCGCCCGGGTCATTTACCGCCCGTAGCGCAACTCGCAGAGAACGCTCTGGCCGCTCAACGATGACAGCATCACTGCCACAATATGTGGAGATGGCCACCCACTCGGAAGGCGCGGTCCGACTCGCCGCCGCAGGTTCGCCGCCGGACGTCGATCGCTCTTGGCGCGTGACATAGTCGAAGCAGGTGCCGCCTGAGACGTCGGTCCAGCCGGTCAGGCGGCCGATGCCGCAAATTGGTATTGGGGCCAGGCTTGCAAAGCTGCGCGCGGCGCGAAAGCACCGACTCAAGAACCACGGTCGGGTCGCTTGCAGTTTTGCAGGCCTGACCCTGCCACGGGACGCTTCAACCGCCCTTGGGAACCGCGCCGGCGGTGACCTCGTCCTTGTGGGCGGCGAAGGCTGCCAGGACTTCGTCCTTCTCGCGTTTCGGCACCTTGACGAAGTCCAGGGTCCGTCCGAGTTCGGCAGCGACCTCATCGAACTCTGCAGAGGTGATCCGCAGAGCGCGGTGCGCCTCCTCAAGGCCGAGCGGCGTCGAGCCGGGCTTGGTGGCCGTGAATTGGTAGGGGCCACCCGAAACGCTGCAGACCCACAGCGTCCGCATGAACTTGAGGCCGGGCAGCCTTGCCAGGTTCTTGGTGTGCCATTCCCGCAGCTGCGGGTTCTTGGAATTCTGGCCGACGATGGGGTTCTTCACTACGGCGTCGCTGAAGTGATCGACCACCGCCGCGATGGCGAAGACCCCGCCCAGCCGCTCGTACAGACTTTTCCCGGGCTCGGTTGGCTTGGCCTGTCCGTAGGCGTTGTTCGTCCTCGCCAATGCAGCCACCGCGGCGGCGGCCAGCGTCAGCTCTGCAACCACGCTTCGTCTTTTGATGGATGATGAAACGACCCGTGCCATGGTCACCTCCTGGTGACGGGGAAGGATGGCTTGCTTGGAGCATGCCGTTACTGAAAAACTTTCCCGACAACGGGTTAATCCTGCCGTGGTTCCGTCGCGGACTGTGAAGATCGAAAGACAGCCTCTCACTTGCCAGCACAACCGTCGTGGTGATGACAGTCCCACGCCGCCGCTCTGTTTTTTGGCTGGTAGTGGGCGGTCAGTTTGAAGACGCAACCCGCACTATTGGGGTCAGGCCTGCAAAGCTGCGCGCGGCGCGAAACCAGTCGCGGGCGCACAGAGCGATATTGGGATGAGGCCTCCAAGACTGCGCATGGCACGAAAGTACCAACGCAAGACCCAATATCGGGTCGCTTGCAAGTTTGCAGGCCTGTCCCTGGTATTGGGGTCAGGCCTGCAAAGCTGCGAGCGGCGCGAAACCAATCGATGGCGCACGTAGACATTGGGGTCAGGCCTTCAAGACTGCGCATGGCGCGTAAGTACCGACTCAAGAACCACTATGGGTCGCTTGCAGTTTTGCACGCCTGATCCTCAACACGGTTTGCAGCATAGTGAAGCGTCGGCAGTCTTCCCATGCATGGAGGTCGACCTCGATGGAGCACGCCCGAGTAACGTCGCCGTCCTGCGAAAACTCGCGGTGAACGCATAGTAAACCAGTTTCTAAATCACTTGCATGCTCGGCAAGGCGCTATACGCTGCGTGAAATCGCGACTCCAGCTCGGCCTCGCCGTGCGCATGAGACAATCCTCCTCGCAAGTGGAGTTAGCCTGTTGAATAGTGGACAAGGTGGAGATCACGATGAGCTTCTGGGAAACGCCACAAGTCCATGGGGCACTTGTAAGTGGCGTTTTTGCCCTCTTTACAGCTTTGCTCGGCGTTGGAGTCCTGTCTTGGCAACTTAGTAGGCAAGCGCAGAACTCGGCAAAGGCGAACCGCCAAACCGAGGCGCTAAAACTAAAGAAAGAAGTTTATGATCAGACGTCTAGGGAGGTGAAAAGAGCTCAGAATGCAGTTTTCAATTTTCGAACGTATGTAGCGGAATTTGATGAAGATTTGGAACGAGCTATCACAGCCTGGGAGAAAGAGCAGAAGGTGCTCCTGCCCAAGGCACGGGAAAAAACGATAAAGTCGTTGGGGAACAAAGCTGTGACAAGACTTGCCAGGTTAGCCGACATACCGGTCCGCTGGTTGATTATTGATGAGCGCTTTATGTTATTCAATAAGGTGTTCTCTTATTCTTCTTTCAATTTACTAAATAATTTAGTTTTATATTACGAGGCAAGGCTGATGATGATACCAAACGAGAATGAAAACGGGGAAGTCGCAAGGTGGTCTCCTCCCTCCAAGTCTTTATTTGAAGTGGCGAAAGGTCGGTCGGATGAAATGATAAACGCCTGTATTGAAGCGTCTAATTGGATTGACGATTTCGACACAGAAATGCAGGTTGCGTTAATTGGTGAATTGTTTGACACAGCCAAACCAAATCACCAAAAAGAAGGTCGTACGACCGAGGTTATAGAAATCGCGAGGATTGAAGAGCTTGATGAGCATTTCAACCGTAGAAGGGGTGCGCTTAGTTTAACTTTGCACAATTCTTTGCGTAAGCCACTTGCCGCCCTTAAAGGATCACGGTGAGACGAGAGATGTGACGGCCTGAACGATAGTGTCCCGGTCTCCCAGCACTGAGCCCTCGTCCGGTGCCGCCCGCCAAGCCGTGGCGGTTCATTCCTAGCGGGATCAGGCCTGCGAAGCTGCAGAGGACATCGCGGTGGGGCGTCATTCAACGACCTCTACTCTGACACAGTGTTGCAGGCCTGACCCCGCTACGGTTTTTCACTACACACCAACAACCGTACGAATCACCATCGCCACGATTTCGGGGTGAGTGCCGGGGATCAGGTCGATTCGCGGCCAGATGGCCAGGTTCCGGTCCTGCACCAGAGAGTTCAGCTGAACGATGGTGTAAATGGCTGCGCCGTAGTCGCGGCCCTTGGCGGGACTTACCCGTCCGTCGACCGTCGCCTGCGGCATGAGATCGGATTGCTGAAAGGCGACGATGGCATCGATCGTTACCGGATCGATGATGCCTGTGACGCGGACCATTCGGGCTAGCGGCTTCGCCTGTCCTCCTCGGGTTCCGGGCTGATTGCCCCATGTGTTGAGCAGGAACTGCACAAGCAGCACATCTTCTCGCAGGTTTTGCGCCGGCGGCTTGCCAACGGCACCATCAACATTGAAGCAAGTGGGAATTTCCAAATCGTGCGGGAGCGGCACAAAAAGATGCGCCATGACGTGTCCTCCATGAAGAAAAAATCAAAGCCGGACCAATGTGTTTATTCGCTGAAGCGGATCAATCGTTGGAAATCCACGATGACCATGCGCCATCGGATTGGCAAGCGATTGCAGTGACTCGCGTTTGACCGTACGCCCTGTCTATCGACCGTGTTCAGGTCGCGCAGGTTGAGAGCACGCTGCTGATGAGCCATGCGAACAGCCGCTCGGCGTTGTCGCGCCAAGCCGCGGGCCATGCAGCGGGCGGCGGCCGGCGGGTCGTCGCTGTTGTTGGTGCCAAGCCAACTCTGTCATCCTGAGCGCAGCGAAGGATCTATTGAGCCGTTGAAGCGCAAGGACGCTTGAGTATGGCGCACCCGCGTCATTCTTCGGCCCGTGCGATTTCGCTGTTCAATTGACCCTTCGCCGAGCTCAGGATGACACGGGTTAAGCACGATCGGCCACGGGCCGTCGGATAAGGAGAGGTGCAGATGACCGATTGGCTGTCGCCGGCAGCGCGCTATGCCGCTGATTGGCTCGCCTATCAGACGCGCCATCACACGCTGCCGGGCATGCAGTACGCCATTCGACATCGCGGCGCGCTGCTGGCCGAGGGCGCCTTCGGCGAAGCCGCCGCCGGTTCCGGCGAGCGGCTGAGCAACCAACATCTGCTGCGGGTGGCATCGCACTCGAAGACGTTCACCGCGGCGGGGGTCATGAAGCTGCTCGACGCCGGC
>DATFGV010000269.1:0-4707 GCA_035249115.1 Vineibacter sp. | reverse complement strand
GATGGAGCTCGCGATCCAGGACGCCGGCATTGATGTAGGCGCGGTCGACGTACTGATCGCGCATGCCACCGGCACGCCCAAGGGAGATACCGCCGAAATCCGCGCCATCAACAAGGTGCATGGCGGGCGCCGCACAAAGCTGCCGGCGGCCTCGATCAAAGGCGATATCGGCCACAGCGGTGCCGCGTCCGGTGGCATGGCCATCATCACCGGTCTGCTGGGCATGCGCGAGAGTCGCTTCGTGCACACCGCCAACACCGACGAGCCGGACTCGGAGGCCCAGTTCGACGTCGTGATCGGCGCGCCGCGCGCTCTGGCCTACCGCACCTTGCAGGTGAACTCGTTCGGTTTTGGCGGCCAGAACGCCTCGATGATCGTGACGCGCGATTGACGGAGCCGCGCGTGCAACTGACCATCGCCGAAAGCGTCGCGGCGCGGGCACTGTCGCATCCCGACCGCGCGGCGATCGAGGTGCTGGGTGGCGCGACGCTGAGCTACGGCGCAGCATGGCGGCGCGTGGTCGCGCTGGCCGACGCCATGCGCGACGTCGCACCCGGACCACACGGGCGCATGGTGGCGGTGCTGATGGGCAATGGCGCCGATGCGCTGCTGGCCTATCTTGCCTGCCAGTGGGCCGGCGTCACGGCGGTGCCGGTGAACAACCGGCTGGCAGCACCGGAAGTCGATTTCATCGTCGGCGACTCAGGCGCCCGGCTGATTCTCACCGACCGCACGTTCGCCGAGACCGCCGCGCCGGTCGCCGCCGTGCATGGCGCCCGGCCGCTGGTCGCCGATGAGATTGCGACACCGAGCGCTCTCGCCCCGCCGCTGCTTGGCGCCAACCCGCGCGGTGCGCAGCCCTGCGTCGTTGGCTATACGTCGGGTACCACCGGCTTTCCCAAAGGCGCGCTCTACAGCAACGACCACTACCTGACGGCGCTGATGCGCTGGGGCTGGGAATTCGGCCTGACCGGCGATCACGTAATGCTGGTACCGGGGCCACTGTTCCACCTGTCCTATGCCGGCCTGTCGATGGCGGCGCTGTGCATCGGCGCCCGTGTGCGCATCATGCCGGCCTTCGATGCCGACACGGCGCTCGACGAGTTCTCGACCCGCTGCAGCTTCGCCTTCCTGGTGCCGTCCATGACCGGGATGGTCGCGCAGGCCTGGCAGCGCCGCGGCCAGCCCGAGGTGCCGGCGCTCCGCTTCATGATCAGCTCCGGCGCACCCGGCCCGCTCAGCCTGACGCGGACCGCAATGCGCATGTTCGGCAGGGCCCAGGTGTGCGAGGCCTACGGCTGGACCGAGGGTGGCTGGGTGACGTTTGAGGTCAAGCGGGACGAGACCCTGCTGGCGCATTCCGTCGGCTGGCCGACCTTCGGCAACGAGGTTGGCGTGTTCGCCGATGACGGAAGGCCATGCGGCGTCGGCGAGCCGGGCGAGGTCGGCGCCAAGAGCGTCACGCATTTCGACGGCTACCTCGGTCGGCCCGAGGCGACGCAGGCTGCCTGGCGCAACGGCTATGTGATGTCCGGCGACGTCGGCATCTGGCAGGCCGATGGCCGGCTATGCATCGTCGATCGCAAGAAGGACATGATCATCAGCGGCGGCGAGAACGTCTATACGGCCGAGGTCGAGCGCGTCCTGCACGAACATCCTGACGTGCTGGAGGCGGCCGTCGTCGGTCTGCCCGACCCGCGCTGGGGTGAACAGGTCATCGCCGTCATCGTCGCCAACGCCGGCGCGAGGCCCGAGGCCGCCGAGCTGCAGGCCTTCTGCCGCGCGCGGCTGGCCGGCTACAAGGTCCCGCGACGCATCGAGCTGGTCGACGCGCTGCCGCGCAACCCCATGGGCAAGGTGCAGAAGTTCCGTATCGTCGAGCAATTGGCCGGAGGCGGCTGAGCTAGATCGGGCTCTGGCCCCATTCTCCCGGCCGCGGCGTGGTGCGGATCAGTCGCAGCACGACAGCGGTCGCGCCACCTCCTCGAGTGGCCGGCGCTCGGAGGCGATGCCGAGTACCAGTTCGACCACGGCCGCGATCAGCATCAGCGCGCCGCCGAAGGCGTAGCCCCACATCACCTCGGTCCGCGAGCCGCTGTCGATCAGCGCGCCAAACAGCGCCGGCCCACCGATGCCGCCCAGCGCCGTGCCGAAGGCGTAGAAGATCGCGATGGCGATGGCGCGCACCTCCAGCGGGAAGCTTTCGCTGACTGTCAGGTAGGCCGAGCTGGCCGCGGCCGAGGCGAAGAAAAAGATCACACACCACGCCAGGGTCAGGCCGATCGCGTCGAGCGCGCCTTGCTGGAACAACAGGCCGGTCACCGCCAGCAGCACGCCCGACAGGGCATAGGTGCCGGCGATCATCGGTTTGCGGCCCCAGCTGTCGAACAGCGAGCCGAGCAGCAGCGGCCCGAGAAAATTGCTGACCGCGAACGGCAGCAGGAACCAGCCGACGTCACCCGAGGCGATGCCGTAGAACTTGGTGAGGATGAGCGCGTAGGTGAAGAAGATGGCGTTGTAGCAGAAGGCCTGTGCCGCCATCAGCGTGACGCCCAGGATGGTGCGGCGCGGGTAGTGGGCGATCAGCGCGCGGGTAAGCTGCAACAAATCGGTGCGGTGGTGGCGGCGCAACCGGATCGGCGGCGTCGTGACCGGCGGCAACGGGCCGCACTGCCGCTCGACGCGCGCTTCGATGGCGCGCACCACGCGATCGGCCTCTTCCGGCTGGCCGTGGGTCATCAGCCAGCGCGGACTTTCCGGCAGGAAGCGGCGTAGCACGATCACGACCAGGCCGATCAGGCCACCGATGACGAAGGCGCCGCGCCAGCCCTGCTCGGCCGGCACGCTCTCCAGGTTCAGCGCCACCAGCGAGCCGGCCGCGCCCAGGGCAGCGCCCAGCCAGTAACTGCCGTTGATCACCAGGTCGGTGTAGCCGCGCTTGCGTGCCGGTATCAGCTCCTGGATCGCAGAGTTGATCGCCGAGTACTCGCCGCCAATGCCGGCGCCGGCGAGAAAGCGGCAGATGGCGAATGACCAAAAATCCCATGCCAAGCCGCTGGCGGCCGTTGCCAGCCCGTACAACAGCACCGTGATGGTGAACAGCTTCTTGCGGCCCAGCCGGTCGGTCAGGTGGCCGAAGAACAGCGCCCCGAGCACGGCGCCGGCGAGATAGGCGCTGGCGGTCAACCCGACCTGGGTGGCGCTGAGCGCCAGCGACGGGCTTTCGTGGATCGCGCCGGCCAGCGCGCTGACCAGGGTCACCTCCAGGCCGTCGAGGATCCACGTCACGCCCAGGGCGGTGATCACCAGCCAGTGGAAACCGCTCCACGGCAGGCGATCGAGCCGCGCCGGCACGTCGGTCTCGACAATGTCCTGCGTCAGCGCGGCAGTATTCGGGGTGTTGCTGTCCATCCGGCATTCCTGGGTCGTTGGTGCAGGATACCGGGCGGATCGTGGCAGCAAAAAGGGCGCGCCGTCGTGCGAAAAGCCGCCTCTACCGGTCGGCCCGCAGGTGCCTCGCCCAGCGCTCGGCCCAATCGTGCAGCGGCAGCATCAGCCGCAGCAGCGATCGTCCATCCTCGGTCAGACTGTAGCCGGCCTCCGTCAACTCGACGAGGCGCGATGCGCGCAAATCGGCGAGCCGGCCGTTGAGCACCGACGGGCTGACATCGTCGCAGGCGGCGCGCAGGGCGCGGAATCCGAGTGCCCCGCCGCGCAGCTCCCAGATGATGCGCTGCACCCAGCGGCGGCCCAGCAGGTCGAGCAGCGCCATCACCGGCCGGCCGCTGGTCGAGCCGCGGACCGGCCGGCCGGGCAAGGGGGGCGACGGACGCTTCGGCGGGCGCGGCGCGGGCATGGCGGAAAATACCCCGCTCCGCTCCCTTGCGCTACGGAAAACGAATCGCTACGTTTATCGTAGTGCTACGGTTTTCGTATCATGTTGCCTGGAAATCATCATGCCCCAGCCGCGAATCGCACCGCTGCAGCCACCTTATCCCGCCGAAGCGCAGGCCGCCTTCGACCGCATCATGCCGCCGGGCGTGGCGCCGCTGGTGCTGTTCCGCACCCTGGCCGCCGTGCCGCGCATCTGGGAAAAGTTCCGCGCCGGCTCGCTGCTCGACAAGGGGCCGGTGGCGCTGCGCCTGCGCGAGATCGTGATCGACCGCGTCTGCGCGCGCTGCGGCAACGCCTACGAATGGGGCGTGCACGTCGCGTTTTTCGCCCAGCGCGTCAGTCTGACCGAGGAGCAGCAGCGCGCCACGGTCCACGGCGGCGCCGACGCCGCGTGCTGGAGCGAAGACGAGCGTGCCGCCATCCGCCTGGTCGACGAATTGCACGACACGACGTCGATCTCGGATGAACTTTGGGCCGATTTGCGCGGCCGCTTCAGCGAGGAACGGATCCTCGAGCTGATCGCGCTGTGCGGCTTCTACCGGACCGTCGCCTACTTCTGCAATGGCCTGCGCCTGCCGACCGAACCCTACGCGCCGCCGTTCCCGGCGCCGTGAATCCGCTCCCCCAACGAAGTTGGGGGAGGTGGCCGAAGGCCGGAGGGGGAGCCGACGTAGTGTCTCCAATTGAGCCACCACGCGGGCTCCCCTCCGCTCCTTCTGGGCACCTCCCCAGCGGAGCTGGGGAGGATCAACGCCTACAAATGGATCGGCTTGTCCCAGGCCGCGAGCGCGGCCTCCTTCATCGCCTCGCTGA
>DATFGV010000268.1:0-13899 GCA_035249115.1 Vineibacter sp. | reverse complement strand
ATGGCTCGTTCGGCCCTTTGGCCATCCGCAGGACCGCCGCTCACGCCGCCAGCTCGAGGATCTCCTTGACCTGCGCCGGACCCTCGACCTTGCGCGGGTTGAACGGCATCCAGACCGTGCCCATCGCCTGCTGCGCGATGCGGTCGAAGTTCTCGCGCCCGACCTTCACGGCGCCCAGCGAGCGCGGCATGCCCAGGCCGCCGATGAAGGCGTCGAGCACGTCGGCGGCGTCCTTGCCGGCATGGCCCATGGCGGCGGCCACCATCGCCTGACGCTCGGCATTCACCGACTTGTTCCAGCGCATGACGGCCGGCAGCATGATGCACGAGGTGTGGCCGTGCGGGATGTCGAACACGGCGCCCAGCACGTAGCCGATGCCGTGGCTGGCGCCCATCGGCACGCCGCCTGCCAGCGCTCCCATCGACAGCCAGGTGCCCATCTGGCAGTCGGCGCGCGCCTCGATGTCGTTGGGATCGGCCTTGACCCGGTTGAGGCCGCGCGTCAGCAGCGACAGGCCGTGCAGGGCTTGCGCGTCGCCATAGGAATTGGCCAGGCCCGAGCAGATGCCTTCGACGCAGTGATCGACGGCGCGGATGCCGGTCGACAGGAACAGCCATTCCGGCGTGTGCTTGGTCACCACGGGATCGAGCATCACCGCCTGCGGCACGATGCGCGGGTGGCGGAACAGCTCCTTGACCTTGCTGCGCTCGTCGGTGACGCCGGAGATGCCGCTGAACTCGCCGCCCGACAGGGTTGTCGGCACGGTGATCTGCCGCACCTTCGGCGGATTGAGCGGCGGCGGTCCCATGGCGCCGTCGGGTCCCTTGACCGCGCGCAGCGAGTCCATCGCCTCGGGCGTGCGGATGTCGTTGGCCAGGCAGAGCTGCACCGCCTTGGCGCCGTCGATGATCGAGCCGCCGCCCAGGGTGGCGATCAGGTCGGCGCCGGCGGCGCGTGCCTGCTCGGCGGCGGCGATCACGGCGGCGCGCGGCGTGTGCGGCGGCATCGCGTCGAACGTGCCGACGCAGCGGTTGCCCAGCGCCCGGCGGACTTTCTCGATCTCGTCGGTCTGCCGATTGAGCGTGCCGCTCACCATCAGGAAGACGCGGTTGGCATCCAGCCGGCGCGACTCCTCGGCGATCGCCTCGGCGGCCGCCCGGTTGAACAGCACCTCGTCCATCTGGCTGAACACGACCTTCCCCGGGCGCGGCATGGCGGCGTCTCCTTTCGGCTTGGTGTTCTGTCATACTAGCCGTGCAGCGGATCGCTGCCAGCGCGATTGTCAGCGTAGGACATCGGCGCGCGGCACGGGCGACATGCAGCATACTCAGGAAAGTCGCGTGATGACTCCGTTTGACACCAGAAACCTGCCGGCCGAGCGCGACGTCGTCGCGCCGGATGGTTCGGACGTCCGCGTTCTGCTGCGCCTGGCGGGCGGCAGCATGGCGCATTTCACCTTGGCGCCGGGACGAACGTCGGCGGCGATGACGCATCGCACGGTCGAGGAGATCTGGTACGTGCTGGCCGGCAGCGGCGAGATGTGGCGCCGGCAGGACGGCCGCGAGTCGGTTGTCGAATTGCGGCCCGGGGTGTGCCTGACGATTCCGCTGGGCACGGCGTTCCAGTTCCGCGCCACCGGCGCCGACCCGCTGGCCGCCGTCGCCGTGACGATGCCGCCCTGGCCGGGTGATGGCGAAGCCGTCGTCGTGGCCGGCGCATGGCCGCCAACCGTGCCGTAACGGAGCTCGCGCTCGGCCGGCGCCGGGCGACACGCCATCACCAGTCACGCCGCCCGCCTTTGGCGCGGCCGGCGTCCGGGCGTAGGATCGCCTCATGACGGCAGCGGACACGCCACGCGGCCCCTTCGCCGGGGTGATCGACGCGCCCATCCGGCGCGAGCTAAGCGTGCTGCCGCGCGACGAGATCGCGCGCCTCCTGGACGCGCACCGCTTGTACGTCGCGACGGAGCGCCGGCAGGGCCGTCGCGCCGATCTGGGGTCGGTCGATCTCGCCGGCCTAGCGGCCGCGGGCCTCAATCTGCGGCGGATCAAGATGGATCGTGCCGTGTTGCGCGGCGCCGATTTCACAGGCGCGGTTCTGCAACGGGCCAATCTCGCCGGCGCTGTCCTGCAGTCCGCGCGTCTCGATGGCGCGGACCTGTCGGGTGCACGGTTGAGTGGCGCGGATCTGTGCGGCGCCAGCCTCGCGGATGCGACGCTCGTGGAGGCGGAGTTGGAATTCGCCCTGATGGCCAAGGCGATGCTCACCGGCGCCCGCCTGCGCGGTGCGGACATGAGTGGCGCCGTGCTCGATGATGCGCTGCTCACGCGCGCCGACCTGCGCGCCGTCAATTTGCGTGGTGCGAGCCTTAAAGGGGCGCGGCTCGATGCGGCTGACCTCCGCGACGCGCGGCTGGGCGGCTCGTTCCTGGCCGACGCCACTTTGCGCGGCGCCGATCTGCGGGGCGCCTACCTGCGATTGGCCCGGCTCGACGGCGCCGACCTGTCCGGCGCCGATCTGCGCGGCGCGGAGGGGCTGGCGCCGGTCCAGCTCGCGCGCGTGCAGCGCATCGACGGCGCAAAACTGCCCGCCTCACTGGTGGGGGCGGATCATGGCCAACGATGAGCACCTTGCCCTGCTCCAGCGCGGCGCGGCGGCGTGGAACGCGTGGAGGGCGCAGCAGGCGACGGCGCCGGACCTGTCTGGCGCCGGCCTTCGCGGACTCGACCTCAGCGGATTCGACCTGTCGCAGGCCGACCTGCGTGGCGCCGACCTTCGTGGTACGAATTTCGCCGGCGCCGATCTGTCGGGCGCCCGGCTGGACGGCGCGAACCTGTTCAAGGCGGTGCTCGACGGCGCCGATCTGGCGCGGGCGTTCCTGTATGATGTCCGGTTCCTGAACTGCGCCCAGCTGGCCATGACGCGCAACTGGTCATCATCGTTCCGCGACGAGTCGCTGGCCTGCGGCGCCGGAATTCCGGAGCGGCCGCCGACAGGGTAACCATGATGGCGAAACCCCGAAGCCGAGGAGGGCAAGATGGCGCGCGTCGTGGGCATCGACCATCTGGTGATCCGGGTCAGCGACTACGAGAAATCCAAGGCGTTCTACGGCCGGCTGTTCACCTTCCTGGGGTTCGAGATTTCCGACGAGTACGCCGACATGATCGGCTGGACCAACGGCAAGACGCGCTACTGGATCGGTCCGGCCGACGCGCAGGGCCGCAAGCGCAAGTACCGCGCGGGCGACGTCGGCTTTCACCACTACGCCTTCCAGCTGCGCAGCCGTAGGGACGTCGACGCGCTGCAGGCGTTCCTGCAGGCGACCGGCGCCACCATCGTCGATCCGGCCGGCGAGTACTATGACGACTACTACGCCGTCTTCTTCCTCGACCCCGACGGGCTGAAGCTGGAAGGCATGAAGTACGGTGAGCGCCAGGCGCAGGCGGCGCGGAAAAGGGCCGCCCGGAAGCGCGCCGCAACCAAGACCGCGCGCCGCCGCAGTTGAATCTCTCCCCGCTGGGGAAGAGGTGTGTGGCGATCACCCGCCGGCGTCGCGACCCAAGCGCGTTAGCGCAACGGCGCGAGACCCAGGTTCTTGACGACGTGCAGCAGCTTCAAGGCCGTACCGGTCGGCCGGCGCTCGCCGCACTCCCACTGGCTCACCGTGTGCGGCTTGACGTTGAGGAAGCCCGCCAGCACCGCTTGGCTGACGCCCGCCCGCTTGCGCACCTTGGCGATCGCGGCCGGCGACAGCGCCGCCACCTGGGGCAACGCTTCGGCGCCGAGCATACGCAGCGTCGTCTTCTCCAGCGCCGCGGCGCTCACCATGCCGAGGGCGTGCTGGTCGCGCTGCATCTCGACGATATCCGCGCGCAGTCGCGCCTTGCCGGTCAGTTCACCCTTCGCCTTCCGCGCCATCGTCAAGCTCCACCAATCTGTCGTCGGCGATCGCCGCCCCGATCACTTCGTCTCCGGCCTTGAGCCAGTCGGCTCCGATCTCGGCCAGGTCTTCGAGCTCGTCCGGCGTCAGGTCGGCCTTGGCATTCTTGGCGAAGCCGTAGAGGAACACCGCCCGGTCGGGGCGCCGGTAGGCGATGATCGTCCGATAGCCGCCGCGCTTGCCCGCTCCCGGCCGCGCCACGCGTTGTTTGATCAGCCCTGCCCGAGATCGGCCCCGATCAGACCGGCCTCTGCATCCTGCACCGCCTTGCGCAGCGCCGCGTCGCGCAGGCCTTCCTTGCGTTGGAATCGCACGAAGACCTTCACCATGAAGACTCGCATCCAGTCTCCCGTTCCTGCGAATCATATCACAGTGAGATATAGATAGCGAATCGTCGCGGTGGTCGCCGCCGCGTCCGATCTACCCGCCGGTCAGCATCGCGTCGGAGATCTTCTCGGCCGACATCAGGGTCGGGAAGTTGGTGTTGGCGCAGGGCACGACCGGGAAGATCGAGGCGTCGACCACCCGCAGGCCGTGCACGCCGCGCACGCGGCCCTGGGTGTCGGTCACCGCCATGGGATCGTCGGCGCGGCCCATGCGGCAGCTGCACGAGGCGTGCCAGACGCCGATCGTCGCCTTGCGGATGAACGACTCCAACGCCTCGTCGTCGGTCATCACCTGGTCGAAGCGGAAGCCCTCGACGACGAACCGGTCGATCAGGTAGCTGCGCAGCGCCGCCGGGCCGTCGAGGAACTTGGAGATCACCTGGGTGAGGAACCGGTTCTTGGCGTTGACGACGCCGATCTTGCGCACCCGATCGCTGTAGGACGCCGGGAACGGATCGCTGGTCACCGCCTTCAACGGCGCGCTCATCTGCAGCGCCGCCATGTGGCGGAAGCCCTTCATCAGCCGCTCGAGGTCGCGGCGGTCGGACAGCAGGTTGAACTCGACGACGGGTTCGGCCCGCCAGTCGCGCGACGCCAGCTTGACCTGGCCGGTCTCCGAATAGGTCTTGTTGACGAACACCAGCAAGGAGGCGATCTGCTCGCCGACCGCGTGCCACGCCGACTTGCCGACCACGGCGACGAACATGTCGCCCTTGGGCGTGCCGTCCAGCCCCGAGGAATAGCGCAGGCCGACCAGGATGTGGCGCCTCGTGTGCTCGTTCATCCGCGCCGCGCGTTTGAGGAACGATGACAGCGCGATCGACGGGTGGTCCATCAGCCGCTGGCCGACGCCCGGCAGCGCCGCCAGCACCGGGATGCCCATCTCATGCAGGTGGCCGACCGGCCCGATGCCGGCGCGCAGCAGATGCGCCGGCGAGTGGATCGCGCCCGACGACAGGATCACCTCGCGGCCGCGGAAGGCGACGTCCTTGCCGTCGACCACGGCGTCGACGCCGACGCAGCGCGTACCGTCGAACACCAGCGACTTCACCTGCGTGCTTGTCGAGATCGTCAGGTTGGCGCGCTTGCGGGTTTCCGTGTCGAGATAGCCCATCGCTGCCGACACGCGCTGCTCGTTGGCGTTGGAGTGCGTGACGGGGAAGTAGCCATCGACGAACTCGCCGTTCTGGTCGTCGAGGAATGCGTAGCCGGCCTGCTTGCAGGCCTCGGCGACCGCCTTGGCGTGGCCGCTCCAATGCTCCGGCTTGATGCGGCGCACCGGGATGCGGCCATCCTTGCCGTGCCAGGGGCCGTCGAAGTCGAGGTCGCGCTCGACCTTCTTGAAGTAGGGCAGCACGTCGTCCCAACCCCAGCCCTCGGCGCCACGCGCCTGCCAGTCGGCGTAGTCGGTCGGTGCGCCGCGGTTGGCCATCTGGCCGTTGATCGACGAGCCGCCGCCCAGCACGCGGGCCTGCTCGTACTTGCGCAGCGGCGGGCGGTTTTCCTGCGGGTTGTTGTGCGACACGATCTGGGTGTGGACCTTCAGCTCGGTCCAGTGGAAGCGCGGGTCGAAATAGGCCATGCCCGAGTAGCTGTCGCGGATCTCCGGCGGCTCGGCGCCGGGCGGCGTGTCGGGGCCGGCCTCGCACACCAGCACCTTGTTGGCGCCGCGTGCCGACAGCCGGTTGGCCATGACCGAGCCGGCCGAGCCGCCGCCGACGATGATGTAGTCGTACATCACGCGTTTCCTCCTCTTGTCGGCGCCGACGATAGCATGGCCGACGCACAGCCAGTCTCGCCGCTCCGGCGCACGGCAGGCCTTCCGCAGAGGGCGTTGCTTGGGTCGGGACGCGCCCAGGGCTATCGCATATGGCCACGGACAACCTCACCCTGAGGAGGCCGCGCAGCTTCCGTCTCGAAGGGTGGGCAACGACACGAGCGTTGCACCAACCGCTGCAACGATCGAACGAGACGGTAGCCCATCCTTCGAGACCCTTCGGCAAGCTCAGGGCAGGCTACCGGCTGCGCCGGCGCCTCAGGATGAGGTTGTCCGTGGCCATATGCGACAGCCCCGGGGTGCCCGCCCCGAGCAAGGACGTTGTCGAGGCGGCGTGATGCCACCCGCGACGGCCAAGCGCTCCGCCGCAGGCAACCGAGGCCGGCCCAGAAAATCTAACACAGCGTAGATTTTGGTTTACAAGCCGGCCGGACTGTTTTAGGTGGCGACGCTACCGGATCGTGGCTCCGCGCCGCGGCCGCAACGACAGCAGCACCGGCCGAACGCCGGGCCGAACAGGAGGAGGAAGCCATGGCCAGTCGCATCAGCGTTTCGATCGTCGCCAGCCTGCTGGTCGCTGGCGCCGCACAGGCGCAGGACAAGAAGTACGATCCCGGCGCCACCGACAGCGAGATCACGATCGGCCAGAGCGCGCCGTTCAGCGGCCCGGCCTCGGCGTTCGGCATCTACGGCCGGGTCTATGTCGCGGTCTTCAACGCGGTCAACGAGCAGGGCGGCATCAATGGCCGCAAGATCAAGTTTCATTCGCTGGACAACGGTTTCAGCCCGCCCAAGGCGGTCGAGCAGTCGCGCCGGCTGGTCGAGGAGCTGGGCGTGCTGGCGGAAGTCGGCACCGTCGGCACGCCGACCAATTCGGCGATCCAGCGCTACCTCAACGGCAAGAAGGTGCCGCACCTGCTGATCTCGGCCGGCGGCAGCAAGTTCAACGACCCCAAGCAGTATCCGTGGACCGTGCCGTTCTATCCGTCGTTCGAGTCCGAGGCGGCGGGTTACGCGAAGTACGCGCTCGAGGCGCAGCCGCAGCCCAAGATTGCCGTGCTTTATCAGAACGACGACTACGGCAAGGACTTCCTCAAGGGGCTGAAGCATGCGCTCGGCGACGCCAACGCCAAGCTGATCGTGGCCGAAGTCAGCTACGAGCTGACCGATCCCACCGTCGATTCGCAGGTCATCAGCCTCGCCGCCTCCGGCGCCAATGTGTTCATGAACTTCACGACGCCGAAGTTCGCCGCCCAGGCGATCCGCAAGGCGGACGAGCTCAACTGGAAGCCGATGCACTTCATCGCCAGCCCCGGCAGCTCGGTGCAGGCCGTGCTCAAGGTCGTCGGATTCGACCGCAGCGTCGGCGTCATGACGGCGCAGTACTTCAAGGAGCCGGGCGACCCGATGTGGGACAAGGACCCGGCCATGATCGAGTACATGGCCTTCATCAAGAAGCACGCGCCCAACGAGTCGCCGCTCGATGCCATCGGCGTGTCCGGCTACCACAACGCGCAGATGGCGGCGCACCTGCTGAAGCAGGCCGGCAACCTGCTCACCCGCGACAACCTGATCAAGCAGGCGACCACGCTCAAGGATGTCCGCCTGCCGATGCTGTTGCCGGACATGGTGCTGAGCAATTCGCCCGAGGACTATCGCGCCTATCACTCGCTGCAGCTGTCGCGCTTCGACGGCAAGGGCTGGGCCAAGGTCAAGACCGTCAAGACGCAATGACCGCCTGTCGGCCGCCTGGCACAGTGCCGGCGGTACGCGCGTGCGGCATGATGCCGGCGGCGCGTCACTCCAGTGACGCGTCATGAGCCCGCGCCGACAAAGACGCGCGACTGGAGTCGCGCACCCCCGGCGCGCTGCCTTACGCTTCGGGGTTAGGTGTACGTCGATGGATCGCTCGAGCCGACGGCGAGGGAGGATCGGATGCGCGGCTTGATGATGGATGCGCCGCTAATGATCTCGGGCATCCTGGCGCACGCGGCGCGGGTGCATGCGTCGACCGAGATCGTCGCCCGCACGCCGGAGGGCGGGCTGCACCGCTACACCTACGGCGAGGCCGAGCAGCGCTGCAAGCGGCTGGCGCAGGCGCTGCGGGCACTGGGCGTGCGGCCCGGCGACCGGGTGGCGTCGCTGGCCTGGAACACGCACCACCATTTCGAGTTGTTCTATGGCGTGTCGGGCAGCGGCGCGGTGCTGCACACCATCAACCCGCGGCTGTTCGACGAGCAGATCGTCTACATCGTCAACCACGCCGAGGATTCCTGGCTGTGCTGCGACGCGGCCACCTTGCCGCTGGCCGAACGCCTGGCGTCGCAGCTGCCGACGATCAAGGGCTGGATCTACATGAGCGTCGATCCGCAGCCGCCGAAATCATCGCTGCCGGGGTTGTTGAGCTACGAGCGCCTGCTGGCGGCGCAGAACGGCGCCTGCGACTGGCCACGCTTCGACGAGTGGCAGGCCTCGACCATCTGCTACACCTCGGGCACCACCGGGCCACCCAAGGGCGTGGTCAACACGCATCGCTCGACCGTGCTGAGCGCGCTGCTGATGAGCACCGCCGACATGATCGGCGGCTACCGCTCCGGCGCGCGCGAGGCCACCATGCCGATCGCGCCGCTGTTCCACGGCAACGGCTGGCAGATGGTCTATACCGCACCGCTCAACGGCCACAAGCTGGTGCTGCCGGGCCGCAACTTCGAGCCCGACAAGCTGCACCAGCTGATCGTCGATGAAGGCGTCACGATGGCCGCCGGCGTGCCGACCGTCTGGCTGACCCTGATCGAACACATGCGCGCCAACCGCCTCAATGCGGCATCGCTGCGCGCCGCGCTGGTCGCCGGCACCAAGCCGCCACGGGCGATGATCGAGGCGCTGGAGGGGGACTACGGTGTGGACGTAGCGCAGTGCTGGGGCATGACCGAGGCGCTGGGCGTCGCCAAGACCACGATGCCGCCGGGCATGGCCGAGGCGCCGGCCGAGACGCGCCTGCAGCAGAAGCTGCGCCAGGGCCGCTGCGCCTTCGGTACCGAGCTGCGCCTGGTCGACGACAGTGGCGCGCCGTTGCCCAGCGACGGCGAGGCGGTCGGCAATTTGCAGGCGCGCGGCATGGTGGTTTCCGGCGGCTACCTCAAGCACGAGCCGATTCCGCCGGATGGCTGGCTGCACACCGGCGACGTGGCGCGGCTGTTCCCCGACGGCACGATCGAGATCGTCGACCGCTCCAAGGACGTCATCAAGTCGGGCGGCGAATGGATCAGCAGCGTCGCGGTCGAGAACGCGGCGCTCGACCATCCGGCGATCGCCCAGGCCGCGGTCGTCGCCATGCCGCACGCGCGCTGGCAGGAGCGGCCGCTGCTGGTGGCCGTGCGCAAGGCCGGACAGGACATCGAGCGCGACGCGTTGCTCGACTTCCTGCGTCCGCGCATGGCCAGCTGGTGGTTGCCCGACGACGTCGTGTTCGTCGAGTCGCTGCCGATGACCGCCACCGGCAAGGTGCACAAGCTGACCCTGCGCGAGCGGTTCAAGGACCATATCGTCGGCGCCTGAGCGGGCTCGTTGTGCAACTTCCCGTTGGGCGATGTGACGACCGCCGTTGGCGTTGACGGCGCGGCGATGACGATTGGCTCGACCCCGATCGTGAGATGACGCATAATCCGGTCATCAGCAGCGTTGAGTGCAGTACTGGGCGAACGGATCGTGCGCACGACTGATAATTTCCGCGATCCCTTGGCACAGGTCGGGTCATGACGGCTGCGTCCACTTTGCTGTGGTGATGCCATGGAACCGCCGTCCACCGTCCGGCCATTGGCGCCTTCCGGACATCAGATGCGATCGCCCGCGACGGCCGGTCTCCTGGCCATCGGGTTGATCGCCGCGGCGGTTGGCGCGGCGGCACAGGCACCGCCGGTATTGCAGGCGCCGCCGGTGCGGCCAACGCCGGCGCAACCGCCCGCAACCCTGCCGCCTGGCACGATTCCCGGCGCGCCGCCGGGCAGTACCGCCGCGCCGGCCGGCGCCGACCGGATTTTTGTCACGCCGACGGCCATCGACCTCGAGGGCGCCACGGTCTACCCGCCGGGCGTGCTCGACGAATTCACCCGTCCGGTGGTTGGCAAGCGGGTGGCGGTCAGCGAGCTGTTCGCCGTGGCGCAGCGCATCGAGGCCAGGTACCGCGCCGACGGTTATTTTCTCACCACGGTTTTCCTGCCAGCGCAACGCACCGGCGATGGCCGCATCCGCATCCGCGTGGTCGAAGGCTTCATCTCCAATGTCGTGATCGAAGGCGATGTCGGACCGGTCGCGCAGCAGGCCAAACGCTTCCTCGACAAGGTGACGGCTTCGCGCCCGGCCAATCTGCGCGACGTCGAGCGTTACCTGCTGCTGACCCAGGACCTGCCGGGCATTTCGCTCAAGACCCTGCTGCGTGCCGGCAAGGAGCCGGGCTCGTCGGAACTGGTGGCACAGCTGCGACGCTCGCCTTGGGACGGCCTGTTCCAGGTCCATAACCGCGGTTCGAAGTTCATCGGCCCGCAGCAGGGCACCCTGGTGCTGGCGCTCAACTCCTTCACCAGCCTGGCCGAGCGGGTCGAGGGGACATATTTCACCACCTTCGACCGCGAGCAGAATTTCGGCCAGATCGCCTGGTCGAACTTCATTGGTGACGAAGGTCTGCGGCTGCGGGCCTATGCCGGCCGCGGCAGCGTCAAGCCGGGCGAGCAGTTGGCCGTGATCCGATACGACGGCGTCCTGACCCTGGCTGGGGCATCGCTCAGCTTTCCGGTGGTGCGTTCGCGGCCGGCCAACCTCAATGTCTCCGGCGGCTACGACTACTACCAGTCGCGCGCCGACATCCTCGGCAACATTCCGTTCACCCGCACCAGCCTCAGCGTGCTGCGGCTCGGCGCCGACGGCAACTATCGCGACGGCTGGTTCGGCGTGACGTACGGCAGCGCCCGGCTGTCGCAGGGCGTCGGCCTGTTCGGCGCCAGCGACAAGGGCGATCCGCTGCTCAACCGCGCCGGCGCCGACCCGCGGTTCTTCAAGCTCAACGGCGAGGTCTCGCGCCTGCAGGGCCTGTGGACCGACGGCGGCTTCTCGATCAACCTGCTGGGCACGATCTCGGCGCAGTACTCGAACGACATCTTGCCGTCGAACGAGAAGTTCTTCGTCGGCGGCGACCGGCTGGGGCGCGGCTACTACGCCGGCCAGGTCACCGGCGACAAGGCGCTGGCCGGCACCGTCGAGCTGCAGTTCAACGCCGCCGTGCCTTACGCCCTGGGCGATGCTGGCGGGCCTTCGCGCGGCGAGTCGCTGCCGCTGCAGTTCTACGCCTTCTACGACCACGGCCGGGTCTGGAACAACGCGCCGCTGGAGGCGCGGCACGTGACGGCGCGTTCGGCTGGCGCCGGCATCCGCGTCAACTTCCTCGAGACCGCCGCCGCCGAGCTGGAAGCCGTGCGCCGCTTCGACCGCGATGTCGACGGCGCCGCGGCGCGGCGGCTGAACGCGTGGGCCTTGTACGCCCGGCTGACGGCGCAGTTCTGACCGCCGGCGCCAGGCAGGAGCAGCGACATGACACGGCGGGTAACGAAACCGACTTCTCCATCGGATTACTCCCCCACGCAGTGGGGGAAGTCGCGCTGGGGGCGCGCGACTCCAGTCGCGCGTCTTCGCCTTCCACGGCACGTGACGCGTCACTGGAGTGACGCGTCCCCAGCGTCCGCCCCTCCGGGGCACCTCCCCAGCTTCGCTGGGGAGGATGGAGAAAGTGGACCTTGTCCGAAGCGTGCCTCGCTGGCTGCCACAGCAGTTGCGACGTTGGCGGCGCTCGGTCTGCTGGCAGGCGTGCCTCAAGTACGCGCGCAGGTGCCGACGGGGGGCAGCGTCGTCGCCGGCCAGGCCAGCATCACCAGCACGACCAACCAGGTCACCGTCACGCAGAGCACCAGCCGCGGCGTGATCGACTGGCGCAGCTTCTCGATCGGGCCGCAGGCGCGGGTCGATTTCCTGCAGCCCGGCGTCAGCGCCGTCACCCTGAACCGCGTCACCGGTCCCGACCCGTCGCTGATCGCCGGCCAGCTCACCGCCAACGGCCAGATCGTGCTGGTCAACCAGGCGGGTGTGTTCTTCGCCAACGGCGCGCAGGTCAATGTCGGCTCGCTGATCGCGTCGACCGCCTCGATCAGCGACCCGCGGCGCTTCATGGCCGGCGGCCCGGTGACGTTCGACGTCGCCTCGCCGCACGCCAACGCCGCCGTCGACAACGCCGGCAACATCACGGTGCGCGACGGCGGGCTGGTCGGCCTCGCCGGCCACGCCGCCTCCAACAGCGGCACCATCACCGCGCGCCTGGGGCGGGTCACGGTCGGCGGCGCCGAAACCTTCACCGTCGACCTGGCGGGCGACGGCCTGATCAACTTCCAGCTCGGCCAGCCGGTCAGCCGCCCGCCGCTCGACCCGCAGGGCAACAAGCGGCCGTTGGCGTCGAACACCGGCACGATCAACGCCGATGGCGGCGTGGTGACGATGACGGCGCGCGCCGCGGGCAGTGTGGTCGACAGCGTCGTCAATGTCGGCGGCACCATCCGCGCCCGCGCCGTCGCGCAGCACGGCGGCGTGCTGATCCTCGACGGCGGCGACGGCGGCACCCTCAATGTCAGCGGCACGCTCGACGTGTCGGGACGCGGCGCCGGTCAGCGCGGCGGCCAGGTGGTGGCGACCGCCAGAGGCGGGCAGGTCAACGTCGCGGCGACGGCGCGGATCGACGCCTCCGGCGACTCCGGCGGCGGCCGAGTCACCATCGGCGGCAGCACGCAGGGCAACGGCACGGTCGCCAGCGCCCGCGACCTCAACGTCGCGCCGGGCGCGCGCATCACCGCCGACGCGACCCGGCAGGGCGACGGCGGCACGGTGATCCTGTGGGCCGACAACGCCACGGTGTTCGGCGGCAACATCAGCGCGCGCGGCGGGCCGCAGGGCGGCGACGGCGGCTTCATCGAGACCTCGGGCCGCGCCAGCCTGACGGTGCTCGACAGCGCCTGGGTCGACGCCAGCGCCACGGCCGGTCGCGCCGGCACCTGGTTGCTCGATCCGACCAACATCACCATCGATCAGCCGCTGGCGGACCTGATCAGCTCGATCCTCAATTCCGGCAGCAACGTCACCGTCTCGACGTCGGGGCCCGGCAGCGATCCGGGCGACATCACCATGCCGGGCGGCGTCAGCATCAGCTGGTCGACGTCGTCGGTCCTGTCGTTCAACGCCGACCGCAACATCTTCATCAGTGGCTCCCTCGTGAACTCCAGCTCGACGGTTGGCATCCTCATCGTGTTCAACGCCGCGCTCTCCGACCCGATGGGCGGCGTTTTTGTCGACGGCACAATCATCATTCCGACCTCCGCCACCGTGTACGTCTCGCCGGGCAGCTTTTCCCCGCAGCCGCCACTGTTCATTGGCGGCATCGACCTGCCGTGCCTGGGATTGCCCGGCTGCGACGTGCCGCCGGATGTCAATCGAACGCCGCCAGACGAGCGTGTGCCGGTCGGCACTCCGCCGCAGCCGCTGGTCTTCGATTTCGACCGCACGCCGCCGACGCCGCTCAATCTCACCGACTTCGTGCTGGTCAACCAGGGCAACGAGGACCTGTTCAACGTCGACGACGCGCAGCGCCAGCGCCGCGCCGCGAGGGGCGGCAAATGAGCGTTTCGAATCGAGACGTGTTTCCTTCACCTCTCCCCACCGGGGAGAGGTCGGGCGGCGAAGCGGCCCGGGTGAGGGGGTCGCGG